>DATJPS010000024.1:0-9480 GCA_035506255.1 Candidatus Omnitrophota bacterium
AAATGATTATTTTATCATCATTGATGTAACTAAGAGCCCGAGACAAGGCTGGCTACCGATAAATGCATGGAATTGGATAAATACATATAACAAGTAATTGATATTTTCTGATTGAAATTACCTTCCCATCACGCCGACAACATTTCATGAGTATTGCAACTGTTGGGTCGCGCGTCGTTTCGATCGCCAACCAGATGCAGGGAAAGTTCCTGCCGCAGAATTACGGTTATGCCAACGCCATCCGCACCGGGTACTTAGAAGCCGATAACGGACGGCTTACCATCAAGACCGTTTCCCTCACACCGGACAAGCCGCTCCCGTTCTATACCTGCGATTCGGCCAGCCACTTTGCCGCGCTCGAACTGCAGAAAGAAGGGATCCGTGCCTCCATCGCCGATATCGCCATCCCCATCCACCCGGTCCAGGATTACGGCAATTTTACCCACAAGCTCTGCCTGGCCCACGACGGTGATCAGAGCTTCATGATGGGCCTGGCCACCCCGGTCGACCGCTTTCTGGGGATCAATCCCTGCGCGCTCGTGGACGACGTCCCCTGGGCCAAATATCATCTTAACAGCGTCATCAAAGCTTCCCCCAGCCTGCTCAATGCCCGCATCTACGAACATCCTTCGTGGAATTTGATGGGGATCGACGTCATGATCCGGCCGCTGCTCGCCGCCAACCTCCCCGACGGACGGCTGGCCATCGCCGACATCGGGATGGGCTCCAGTCACGGCATTTTTTATCTGATGCTGGTCGCCCGCATCATGCGGTTCGACCCCGATGCCCCGAAGATCACGGTGGAATGGAACGACAATCTCTTTTTGCGCTTCCCCGTCAACGATCTTCCGCTGATCAGGAACACGGTGTCGCGCTTAAAAAGCGACCCTACCGCCGCCCGGGACGCGCTCCGGAAGTTCGGCTTCATCGAGACCGAGAACCACATAGTGCAATATAGATCGGACGATCCGGGGAACGAACTGATCGCCCAGGCCTGGCCATCCATGGTCGAGTTCATCGCCAAGCTCCCCGCCGGGGATATCCAGAAACAGCTGGGTGGGAAGTAACCGCAAATGATCTCTCACACCGCCGCCGTGGCCGAACATCTACAGGGCAAGTTCCTGCCGCAGAACTACGGCTATGCCAACGCCATACACGACGGGCTGATCAAACTGGAGAACGACCGGCTTACGGTCAAGACCCCTTCGCTTTCCATCGACCAGCCGCTCCCGTTCTACACCTGCGATTCGGCCAGCCACTTTGCCGCACGTGAACTGATGAGCCTGGGGATCGGATCGGCCGTGGTCGAGCTCAACATCCCCCTGCTCCCTCCCGGCGAGAACGGCACCCTGGGACATAAAGTGTGCCTCGCCGTGGAAAACGAACGCGACTACGTCGTGGGACTGGCGACACCGATCGACCGCTTTTTGGGGATCAATCCCAGCGCCTCCCTTAACGAGGCGCCTTGGCTGGACCGCTACTTCAGCGTCGCCACCAACCCGTTCAAGCACGGTTTTGAATCGCGCATCTTCGAACATCCGTTCTGGCGGCTCCGCGGGATAGATACGATGGTCCGCCCGCTGGCGGCCGAAAACCTGCCCGACGGCCGCCTGGCCCTGGCCGAACTGGGGATCGGATCGGCGCATGACTACCTGTACATGGCGCTGGTGGCGCGTATCTTGAGATTCGACCCGGCTTCTTACGGCGCGGAAGTGCAGTGGAACGATAATGTCTACTTAAAATTGCCGCTGACCGAACTGGAGATGATAAAAAATTACGTGGCCCAGATAGCGGACAACCCCGCCGCGGCCAGGGAACTGCTGTACAAACTTGACGCCGTAAGTTACGAGCACATTATTTTCAATACCAGCCTCGACCAGCAGGGTCGCAACCTGATCTCCAGAGGCTGGTCGAGCGTGGTCGAATTTCTGTCCAAGCTCCCGGCCCTCGATATCCAGAAGGCGCTGGGAGGGCGTTGAACAAAGTCATCTGCAGACAAAGCAATAGCGAAATATATTTGATTTAATGATTCAAACGGACCCAGGATCAACAATATCCGCTCATCCATTCTTCATCCGTTGATAGCCAGTTCCCAATTAAAGGATGCTACTTGAACGGATTGGGCATCCTAAGCTCAAATGTGGTCCCGTTAGCTGTTTGCTTTACCGAACCCGGCACGACCTCGAACTCTTTTCCGTCAGGATGCTGCTTCAGCATCTTATTTATCTGATCCTCGGACTTTTTCCCTGCCGCCCATCCATCAAAATGGTCCTTACTGTTCAAGATCGTGTCTCTCCACACGCCGGTGGAATCGATCTGTTGGAATCCTTTTGGCGGATTGGCCGCGGCCGCTATCCCGGACATCCCCTGCGCGCCTTTCATCCCGCCCAAACCTTCAATGCCCATTAAAACCCCTCCTTATTAAGAACCGATCCAAAAAATATTATATCCCCCGGGAACCGCTGTCAATGCTTATCAGCGCCCCATTAATTCCCTGAGCGCGTCCTTCCCGTTCCACCGCGCGGCGGGAGAATCGCTTGCCGAAAGTCTACGGGCAAGATCGATCGCCGTCTTCTTTAATCCCGGACGCTTCTTCCCGATCTGCCTCAACGCCCAGTTGACCGCTTTCCTGACGAAGTTGCGCTCGTCGGCGGAATGCTTTTCGATCAGCTTGAAGAACGGGAGGAGCCGGGCGTCGGGCGAGACCTTGTCGTGCACCCCCAGCGACGCCATCATCGCGAATCCGGCGCGTTTTACGAATTCCCGCTTATCGTTCGCCCACTTTTTCGCCTTCTGGTACGCGTATGGCGTGCGGTCGAACAGGTTCATTATCACCTGGTCGCAAATGTCCCACGAATCGAAATCCTTGACCCAGCTTTCCATTTGCGTTGCCGTCACCTGCTTGTGGTCGTCGATGAACCCGGCCAAAAGCCGCGCTTCGTGGATGCCGCTTTTCCAAAGCTCCCCCGCCAGCTTATGGTCCTTCCCGATCTTTTTTGCCAGCGAGCGGAGGATGGGAATGCTTATGCCGAGAGTATTTTTTGAGCTGATCCCGAACCTTGCCATCCCTTCGATGTTCTTGGGGTTACGCTGTTCCTTGAGCCGGGCGATCACTTCTTTGGAGTTCATATTGCCGGATATTATATCATCCGCTTTAATCATTTGCCTGCCGGGTGATATAATTCAGGCATGAACAGATTCCTCAAAGAACTCAAGACCCGCGTACTGGTAATGGACGGCGCCATGGGGACCATTCTCATGAACAACGGCGTCCGGCCGGAGGAAGGGTTCGACCTCCAGGTGCTAAAGCGCCCGGACCTGGTCCGTTCCATCCACCGCGCCTACGTCAACGCCGGTGCCGATATCATCGAGACCTGCACCTTCGGCGCCAACCGGATCAAACTGGAAGACTATTCCGCCGGAGACAAGGTCATTGAGATAAATACGGCCGCGGTGACGCTGGCGCTCGAAGCGGCGGGCGGCCGCGCGTTCGTCTGCGGCTCCATCGGCCCGCTCGGCAAGTTCGTCCGCCCCATGGGCGAAGTATCATTCGATGAAGCGGTAAAAGCGTTCGCCGAACAGGCGATGGCGCTCGAATCGGCCGGCGCCGACTGCCTGTCGGTAGAGACAATCTCCGACCTGCAGGAAATGCGCGCCGCGGTCATCGCGATAAAACAGAGCACCAAGCTCCCGGTCATCGCCAGCCTGACCTACGACGAGAACGGCCTCACCGTATTCGGCACCCCGCCCGAAGCGGCGGTGGCGGTGCTCGAAGCGCTGGGCGCCGATGTGATCGCCGCCAACTGCTCCACCGGCCCCGAAGGCTTGCTCAAGATCGCTAAGAGATATCTGGCCGTAACTAAACTCCCGGTGATGGTGATGCCCAACGCCGGCATGCCGGTAATAGAGAACGACCGCGCGGTCTATAAGATGACGCCGGAAAAGTTCGCGCCCTTCGCCAATAAATTCGCGAAGCTCGGCGTTTCGATCATCGGCGGCTGCTGCGGAACTACGCCGGAACATATCGCAGAGATAAGATCCCAAATCCGAAATCCGAGATCCGAAATAAATATAAAACCAAAAACAAATACTTCGATATTCGCCTCCCGTTCAAAGGTGATCGAGGTCAAGACGGGAGACCTGCTCGCCATCGGCGAACGGATCAACCCCACCGGGAAAAAGCTGATGAAGGAAGATATCCGGGAAGGGAAGTTCTCTATCATCCGCGAAGAAGCGGTATCGCAGACCAAAGCCGGCGCCGGACTGCTGGAGTGCAACATCAGCGTGCCGGAGGCGGACGACAAAGCCAACATGATGCAGGCGATCGACATCATTTCCGGCGCTTCCCCCCTTCCCCTTTCCATCGACTCCCCCGATCCGGAAGTGCTGGAAGCGGGATTGAAGGAATTTTGCGGAAAAGCGCTGCTCAATTCGGTCAACGGTAAAAAAGAGAGCATTGACCGCGTGATCACGCTCGCCAAAAAGTACGGCGCGGCAATCATCGCGCTGGCGCTTGACGAAAAGGGCCTGCCAAAGACGGTGGCGGAAAAGGTCTCGATCGCGGAACGGATCATAACCGCCGCCGACCGGGCCGGGATCCCGCGGAGCGATATCTATGTCGACGCACTGGTGCTGACCGCCGGAGTGAGCGTCGACGACAGCCTGGAAACGCTCAAAACGGTTCCGGTGATAAAAAAGAAGTTCGGCGTAAAGACCAGCCTGGGAATAAGCAATGTTTCCCACGGCCTTCCCGGCCGGGCAAAGATCAACGCGCTTTACCTAAAGCTGGCGATGCTGGCCGGGCTCGACGCGGCGATAGTCGACGTCACCAGCCCGGAAATAAAAAAAGCGCTCAAAGAGCAGAAGGAACTGCTCAAGGGCGACCGGAAGAAAAAGACCGAAAAGCTGACCGCGCTGTTCAGGAAGGAGATCGACAAGGCCCGTACTTTGCCCAAAATAAAAGAAGAAGAAAAACTGGCGGCAAAAAAGAGCGGGGTTTTCTCCGGACCGGCCGACATCAGGCGCGCGGTGATAAGCGGCGACGAAGCGACGGTCCGTTCGTTCACCCAAACCGCGCTGGAAAAAGGCTTTGGCCCCCAAAAGATCATCGACGAGGCGCTGGTGCCGGGGATGGAAACGGTGGGCGAACGGTTCTCGAAAAAGATCTATTTCCTCCCGCAGGTGCTCTCCTCCGCCGCCGCCATGACCGCCGGATTCGAGCTGTGCAAGGCAAGGATACCGAAAGAGAACGCGCGCTACGCGGGAAAGGTCCTGATCGCCACCGTCCGTGGCGACATCCACGACATCGGCAAGAACATCGTCAAGATGATGTTGGAGAACCAGGGGTTCGAAGTGGTCGACCTGGGAAAGGACGTCCCGCCGGAAAAGATCATCGAAGCCGCGAAGCGCGAAAAGCCGAACGCCGTCGCGCTGTCCGCCCTGCTCACCACCACCATGCTGGAAATGAAGGTGGTCAAAGAAGCGCTGGCTCAGGCAGGTTTGAACGTCCCGCTGATCGTCGGCGGCGCGGTGGTGACCAGCGACTATGCGGAACGGATCGGCGCTTCGTTCGGGGCCGACGCGGCGCAGGCGGTAACGCTCGCCAAAAAGATCATCAAAGCCGCAAAATAATCAAATTACGGATTACGCATTACGGATCACGCATCTCGATTCCTCTTTGATTTCCCCCTCTTTTTGAGATAGAATATCCCCATGAAAAGACATAAACTATATGCGTCCCTGATCGCCGTTATCTGCCTTTCCGCTTCGGCCATGTCGCTTACATTAAAAGAAAGCATAAGCATCGCGCTGAAGAACAATCCGGAAGTGGTCTCTTCGCAAAAGAAGCTCGATGCCGCCAACGCGCGGCTGGCCCAGGCGATCGGAGCGTTCACGCCCACCGTCAAGCTGAGCGGCAATGTCGGCCGTGAATATTCCCAGCCTTACGCGGTACAGGTATACGCCCCGCCGATCATTCCTACGCCCGTGCCGTTCTCGTTCGGCATCGACTCCGCCACCGACAGCCGAGGCTATTCGGCTTCGCTGACCCAGCCGCTGCTGGTGGCGGCGCTCCTGCCCGGTTTTAATATCGCCAAGCTCGCGGCCGATACCGCCAAAGAAGACCTCAGCAAGACGATGCAAGGGACCGCTTACGACACTACCGTGGCTTACTTCGCCCTGCTCAAGGCGGACGAGTTCGTTAAACTTTCAAATGAATCTCTGGACATGGCCAAATCGCACCTTTCGCAAGTGCAGGCGATGATCAGCGCGGGGGTCGCCACCCGCTCCGACCTGCTCCGCGCCGAAGTGCAGGTGGCCAACTCGGAAGTGGCGCTGACCAAAGCGAATAACGGGTTCGAACTGGCCAAAGGGTCGCTGAATAACGTGATGGGCCAGCCGATCGACGCGCAGATATCGTTCAGCGACCAGGAGCACACCTCGACGCAGGCGACCGCTCCCGGCCTGTCCGACCTCACCGACACCGCGTTCAAATATCTGCCCGACTGGAAAATGTTCAAGATGGCGGGCGACATCGCCGACCAAAACGTATGGGTCCAGCGCTCGGCGTACGTTCCCACCTTGATGCTCTCCGGTTCGACCGGCGACCAGATCACCTATTATCCGTCCTACACCACCGACGTCAGGAACTGGTCGATCACCGGCAGCGCTTCCATCACTCTCTTTGACGGCCTTGGCATCCAGAACCGGATCCGCGAGGCGGAAGCGAACCTCGACGCCCAGAAAGCGTCGGAAGAGAACGTGCGCAACGGCATCATCCTATCGGTCCGCAACGCCCTGCTCGACTTCAACGCGGCGGAGCAGACCATCACTTCCGCCAAAAAAGCGGTGGACCTGGCCGAAGAGAACGACAAGGTGTCCGAACTCCGCTACAAGTCCGGCGTGGCCACCAACATCGAAGTGCTGGACGCGCAGGTGGCGCTCACTCAGGCGCGCAGCAATTATTCGCAGGCGCTCTTCGATCTTGAGATCGCCAAGGCCAAGATCAACAAATCGGTCGGCCAGGAAGTGCTTTGATGAAAAAGGACCGTAAATGGTTCTGGGTCCTGATCGCGCTTGCCGCCGTCATCGTCGTCTGGATATTCATTAAATGGTTCAACAGCGGCGTGGTCCCGGTCAAGACCGCCGCGGTGGTCCGCGGCCCGATCCAGGAGATCGTCTCTTCCGACGGTATCGTCAACGCGCCGGTCTATAACCTTGGCACCAAGATGGGAGGCCGGATCGCGGTCTGGCACGCCAAAGAAGGCGACATGGTGAAGAAGGGCCAACTGCTCTGCGAGTTCGACAGCTACGAGCAGGCGCGCAACGATTTTGAGCGTACGCGCGAGCTCTTTAAAGAAGACGCCGCCAGCCAGCAGCAGTTCGACGCCGCCAAGACCATATTCGAAAATTCGCGCATCGTTTCTCCCAACGACGGGATGGTATCGCGCCGTTATTACGAGGAAGGGGAAACGGTGGTCCCCGGCTCCCCCGCCATCCAGGTGGTAAATTATTCCAACCCCTGGGTCGAAGGCCAGATCGACGAGGTCGATATTTCCAAGGTGAAGATCGGCGATATCGCCAGCATCACATCCGACGACCTGCCCGACCGGACCTTTACCGGCGAGGTTTACTGGATCGCGCCGGTGGCGGAACTGCGCAAGGTCGGCGGGCGCGTCAAGATCGATGAAGAATCTTATGTCTTCCCCTGCAAGGCGCGGTTCATCGGCGAACATTCGGAAATGAAGGTCAACATGTCGGTCAATATCGACATCGCCACCGATTCCAAGCCCAACGCCATGCTCATTCCCAGAGAAGCGCTGCTCAGCAAGGACGATACCGCTTACGTTTTTGAGATCAGGAAAGGGCATTCCTACCAGACCCAGGTGGGGATCGGCATCCGGTCTTTCACCAGCGTGGAAGCGGCCTCCGGCGTTAACGAAGGCGATACGCTGGCCGTGAGCAACCTGGCCAAACTGCAGGACAAGGGGCGGATCAAAATTGAACGGTAGTTCCCCGGTCGTTAGGATAGCGGACGTAAAACGGGTCTATCATCTGGGCAAGGTCGAGGTCAACGCTCTCCAGGGCGTCAACCTGATCGTGGAAAAAGGCGAGTTCGTCTCCATCATGGGACCTTCCGGCTGCGGCAAGTCAACCCTTATGCACCTGATCGGCTGTCTTGACCGCCCTTCTTCAGGACATATCTCCATCGATGAAGTGGACATCGACGAGCTTGACGACAATCAGCTGGCCGGCATCCGCAACCGCAAGGTCGGCTTCGTCTTCCAGACCTTCAACCTGCTTCCCAAGCTCAACGCCATCGAGAACGTCGAGCTCCCGCTGATCTACGCGGGCATCGATTTCGACCGCCGCCGCGCTAAAGCAACCGAACTGCTCAAGGTGGTGGGGCTGGAGGATCGGATGTTCCACAAGCCGTCCGAGCTTTCGGGCGGGCAAAGCCAGCGGGTGGCGATCGCGCGCGCGCTGGTCAACGACCCGTCGCTGGTGCTGGCCGACGAACCGACCGGCAATCTCGACTCCAAAAGCGGGGAAGAGATCATCCATTTGTTCGAAGAACTGAACGCGCGCGGCATCACGCTCATCATGGTCACGCACGACAAGGACATCGCCGGGCACAGCAAACGGATCGTGAAGCTCAAGGACGGGCTGGTCGTTTCCGATGACCGGATAAAATGATCAATCTGATCGAACCGCTGCGGATCGCGATCGGTTCGCTTTTTTCCAACAAACTGCGTTCCATCCTCACCACCATGGGGGTCATCATCGGCGTGGCCGCGGTGATCACGCTGGTCAGCATGGGCGAAGGCGCGAAAAATTATATACTGACGCAGATCGGAAGCTGGGGCATGGGGGCCAACAGCCTGCTGGTGCACCCCGGAGCGGAAGGCTCGATGGTGCCCACCCTCTCGATCACCTACGAAGATGAGATCGCGCTCAAGCAAAAGGTCCGTCATCTTCAATATCTTATGCCCGAGTTCGTCGGTCGCGGGCGGATCGAATACGGCAAAAATTCCTATTCCCCGGCCTACACCATGGGAGCGTCCGCGGACTATCCCCTGGCCTACAAGCAAAAAGCGGCCGACGGCCGATTTTTCACCGCCGCCGAGGATGAAGGCCGCAAACATTTGATCGTGATCGGGAAAACGGTGGCCCGCAAGCTGTTCGGCGAATATTCCCCCATCGGCGAGACCGTGAAGGTGAACGGGATCGGGTTCACCGTGGCCGGCGTGCTGGAGGAAAAAGGTACCATGCTCACAGAGGACATGGACGACATCGCGCTCATCCCCTCCAGCCTTTCGGGATCGGTGCTGGGCACCACCAAGATCTGGGAAATATTCATGACGGTGGAAAAGGACGACCAGGTGGAAGGCGCGATCGTCGACGTCAAGAAAATACTGATCTCGCGCCACCACAAGGAGGATTTCCACCTCCACACCCAGCAGGGGATGATCGACATCATCG
>DATJPS010000025.1:0-4387 GCA_035506255.1 Candidatus Omnitrophota bacterium
GCCTAACCTCCAGAAGATCAATATCGTCATCGCCGGGAAGAAACTGAAGGAATACGTCTGCACCAAGTGCATCAAGGCCGGAAAAGCGGTAAAAGCGACCAGATAAATCGGTCCTATTCCCCTTCCGCTTCCTTTTCCATCTTGTTCTGGATGAACCTTTCGGTGGCGATCTCGTCCAGGAACTTTATCTCGGCGTCCTGCATCGCTTTTCCGTATTGCTGGAGCTTCTTTTCCTTGTCCTTCTCGATGATCTTCTTGTCCTTCATCGATCTTAACAGCTGTTCGCGCTGGTCCTCCAGCTGTCGGCTGGATTCGATCACTTTTTCCACCTGGTTCTCGATCTCCCCCTTGAGCACCCCCAGATGCGAATGACGCCGTAAAACCTTTTCAAAATCGGAGACCGGGCCCTTGAACGCTTCGCGGATCTCCTGCTCTTCGCCTTTCTTCTTGTCCTTCAGCTCTTCCTCTTTTTCCTTTTCCGTCAGATATTCGCGTTTCTTGACCGCGAACTTCTCCTGCTCCTTCCGCTCGCGGATGCCGCGGACCTTGAGCACCGTCTCCAGCCCGTATTTGAATTTTTTTCCCGCTTTTACTTCTTTCGCCATTTATGTCCGCCTATCTGAAGATTGCCAGGAGCTTCCTGACCGTATCTTCGTAACCTACTTTCTCGAAAGTCCCCTGCTTCAGGAACTCGTTCACCTGGTCGATCTTGGAGAGCGAATAATCTATCTTGGGGTTGCTCCCCTTTACGTACGCGCCGATGTTGATCAGGTCCTCCGCCTCCTCATAACGCGCCAGCACCTCCCGGAGCTTGGCCGCGGAAGATTTCTGCTCGTCGGTCACGAGGTTCGACATGATACGGGAGACGCTGTGCGGGACGTCGATCGCCGGATAATGGTTCTTGGCCGCCAGATCGCGCGAAAGGATGATGTGGCCGTCGAGGATCGAACGGCATTGGTCGGCGATCGGTTCGTTGAAGTCGTCGCCTTCGACCAGGATGGTGTAAAGCGCGGTAATGGAACCGACGACCGAAGTCCCGGAGCGCTCCATCAGCTTGGGCAGCATGGCGAACACCGACGGCGTGTAGCCGCGGGTAGTCGGCGGCTCGCCGGTGGCCAACCCGATCTCGCGCTGGGCCATGGCGAAGCGGGTGACCGAGTCCATCATCAATATGACCTTATTCCCCAGGTCGCGGAAATATTCGGCGATGGCGGTGGCGACGAACGCCGCCTTGAGACGGATCAGCGGGGGCTGGTCGGAAGTGGCGACTATCACCACTGATTTCTTCAAACCTTCTTCCCCCAGCGATTCCTCGATGAAGTCGCGCACTTCGCGTCCGCGCTCTCCCACCAGCGAGATCACGTTGACGTCCGCTTCCGCGTTGCGCGCGATCATGCCCATCAGCGTCGACTTTCCGACGCCGGAGCCGGCGAAGATACCCATTCTTTGCCCGCGGCCGATGGTGAGCATGCCGTCGATGGCGCGTACCCCCACCCGCAATATTTCCGTCACCCGGGGGCGACGCACAGGGTCTGGCGGCTCCGCATACAGAGAACGCTGCTCTTCGCCGGCGATCGGCCCTTTACCATCCATCGGTTCGCCCAGCCCTGTGAGCACCCTTCCCAACACCTGGGGACCGACCGTGACCATTAATGGCCGGCCGGCCGCCATCACCTGGGAACCAGGAGCGATACCGGAAGTGGTGCCGAGCGGCATCAGCAGAACGCGCGATTCCTTGAAACCGACGACCTCGGCGTAAGCTTCGCGCCCTTCTTTTTCGATCTTGATCGAGCAGAGGTCCCCGACCGATACTCCGCCAACCTGCGCTTCGATGATCAATCCCACGACCTGTATGACCTTGCCGATGACGCGGACCATTTCGGCGGACTCGACCGCGCGGTGGTATTTTTCGAAATCGATCGCCATCACTGTTCTTCCGAGGTGCGGACCTTTTCGAGCGCTTCTTCGATCGCTTTAAGTTTAGTGGATATACGGGCGTCGACGTAACCGAGGTTGGTCTCGACGATGCAGCCTCCCGGTTCGATGGTCGAGTCTTCGATCACCGAAAAGCTTTTGACCCCGTCGAGGATGCCGGAGAGACGGTCCTTGTAATGCTTGATGTACTCCGCGTCCTCGCGGTTGGCGCGCACGATCACCTGTTCCCGGTCTGAAATGCGGTTGATCGCTTCGGTCACAATGTTCATGGAAACGTCGCGGTGAAGCGAGACCTCGGAGCGGATGATCTGCTCGGCCACCTTGAGGGCCAGCCGCAGTATCTCCGCCTCGGCGTCCTTCACGATCTTCTTGCGTTCGATCACCGCCTGGTTAAGCGTCTCCAGCGCTTCTTTTATCTTCTGGTCGGCCTCCGCCCTTCCCGCCTCGTACCCGTCCTGTTTCGCCTTCTCCACGATCGCACGCGCTTCATGGTTCGCCCGTTCGATGATCTGGCGCGCCTCCGAATCGGCCTCGCCGATGTCCATTCCAGGGGAATAATTGGCGGGCGGATACGCCGGCGACGCGGAACTTTCGACCGCTTCCAGCTCCGGAGCGCGCGGGATCACTTCTACCGGCTTCTGTTCGATGACGATCTCGCCAGTTTCCTGGATACGGTTCTTTTTAATCAGCGCCATGTTTTATTTAAGTTTCTCCGCGAAATCGGCCAGCAGTTTTTCTTCGATCCTTTGCGCGACCGGGGATTTTCTCATGCCGGAAAGCAGGTCGAGCACGATGTCTTTCTGCGCGGTGATCTGAGCCAGCACCTCTTCCCGCTTCGCGGCCGAAAGCCGCGAAAGCACGAACGCGATCATCTGCGGCCGTTCGTCCGAAAGCACGAACGCGATCGCCTGCGCGGGAGCGTGCTCCAGCGTTTCCCTAGGCGTTCCCGGTTCCAGATGGATCTCAGGCGTCGCTGATTCCCCCGCCCGGTGCGGCATCGGGGTGGGAACGGACGCGGCCGGATGTGGCGCGGCGGGAGCCGGAAGCGCAGTGTAGCTCCGGAAATCGTTGAGCACTTCCCCCAGCGCGTCGGGCGTTGGAGTCGGCAGGTGATTGACAGAGGAGGCGATGATATCCGCCAGCTCTTCCGGAAGGTACCGCAGAATGCGGGAAGAAGTATCAGTCCCCAGGATCGAAAGGAAGATCGTCGCTTTTTCCTTGCCGGTAAGCTGCATCATTCCTCCGTGAGCCATTTTTTAAGCAGGTTGGCTATCCTCTCGGGATCGTTCCCGGCCAGGTTCTTGATCTCGTCGATCACCGATCCCGCTTCCGATTCGGAAGGCGCCGCCGACGGCTCCAGCCGGTCCTCGAACGGCATCGTTTTTTCCTTGCGCGGCCGCATAAGGTAAAGAACGATCAATACCAAAACCAGCGCCGCCAGGGTAAAGATCGCCAGCACCATGGTGGAGCGGATCGGTATCATCTGGACCAGTGATTTCGGTTTCTTTGGGACCGGCGGCGTAGTGGCATAATGAAAAGGGACTTTTTTCAGGATGATCTTGTCGCCGCGCTTGCGGTCGTACCCTACCACTTCCGATACCGTCTGGTAAGTGTTCTTCTTGAGCTTTGCGGTGAGATTGACCCGGTTGTCCACCAGCACGAACACTTTTATCAATTTGATCGGCTGGACCAGGGACTCCGAATTGGATTTGATCTTAAGATTGGAGGTCTTGCCCTTAGCGGGAGTGCCGAAGTCGAGCGAGACCTTCGTTATCACTCCGTTCGGCGGATAGAACTGGTTCAAGAGGTCCTGGATCTTGGCGGTAAGCTGCCGTTCGTACTCTTCCTTGGCCTTGAGCTTGAGTAGCGTCTTTTCTTCCGCCGTTAAAGGCAGATGCGGAGTTTTTTCCTCTTTGTTTACCGCAGCGGCCGCGGCGGCGGTGGATACCGAAGTGGACGGGAAGGCGGAGGTCGCGGCCTGGGTCGGGACCGCGGCGGGCGCCGAAGTCTTGGAGATGATGTTCTGTTCGATCGGGGTCACCGCCTCCAGCGTCTTTACCGGCGCCGGGATCTCGGTCTCCATCCTCGGCTGGCCGACCGTTTCCACTCCCTTCTGTGAAAGGATGTTGCCGGTCTCGTCGACCACAGTGACGTTCTCCGGCTGCAGGTTTTCCACGCTGCTGGAGGTAAGATGGACGATGCCGGCGATCTGTTCGGATTTTAATTTAAAACCGGGGGTGATCTTCAGCAGCACCGCGGCGGTGACCGGCGATTTGGTCGCCTGGAAAAGCTGCGTCTCCGGGATCACGATCTGCACCCGCGCGTCCTCCACACCCGAGATCCGGCGTATGTTACGCGACAGTTCCCCGGAAATGGCGCGGATCATCTGTATACGGCGGTCGAAGTCGGTGGCGCCCATCCGCGTCTCGTTGAAGATCTCCCAGCCGACCAT
>DATJPS010000026.1:0-10966 GCA_035506255.1 Candidatus Omnitrophota bacterium
GATCTCGTCCGCGGTGCGGATGATCGGCATCGGGCAGAGCAATCCGTAGCAATCAAGTTTAACGTCCGCTTTCATCGATCTTTTCTCCTAAATGAAATAGCTCATCTTCCCTTCGCGCGCCATCGCCAGGTAGGTCGCCGCCCCGGCGTAGTCGTCCACTTCGGGGATAAAATCGTCCTTGCTAAACCCCATGAACGCGAAAGTGGTGGTGCAGGCGATGAACTTCACCCCCTGCCCCTTCGCGATCTTCATCAGTTCTTCGATGGAAGGGACCCGGGAATTTCGCATCATTTTTTTCATCATCATCGGCCCCATGCCGAGCAGGTTAAATTTTGAGAGCGGCAGGCGCCCGGCGCCGCTCCGGTTCATGAAGTTCATCATTTTCTGCAGCAGGTTCTTTCCCGAGGTGAATTTTTTCTTCCTCAGCACATTGAGCCCCCAGAAGGTGAAGAACATGTTGACCTCCATTCCCATGGAGGCGGAGGTGGTGGCCAGTATGAACGCGGCCAGCACCTTGTCCATGTCGCCTGAAAAAACGATGATATTGAACTTTTCTTTTTCCATGTTATCTCCCCAGCGGCGACATGCTGCGCAGCCGTTCCACGATCGGCGGAAGCTTTTCGATCACGTATTCCGCGTCTTCCGGCACCGCGTCCTTGCCGAGGGAAAAGACCAGCGAACCGTGCACGTTCTCCTCCCCTACGCCGATGGCGATCAGCACGTGCGAGGCTTTCAACGCTTTGGAAACGCACGCCGATCCGGTGGAGACCGCGATCCCTTCCATGTTGAGGAACATCGACATCGACTCCCCTTCGATGAACTTGACGCAGCCGCTGGCGTGCCCCGGCAGCCGCTCCGTCGGATGGCCGGTGATAAAAAAGTCCGATATCTTTCCCTTCAATCCGTTGAGTATGCGGTCGCGCAGCGGCGCGAGCCGCTTTATCCGCTCCGGCATTTCTTTTACCGCCAGCTCCGCCGCCGCTCCCATCCCCACGATCCCCGGAATGTTCTGCGTCCCCGCCCTTCGCCCTTCCTCCTGCGTCCCGCCAATCATCTGCGGCAGGATCCTTGTCCCTTTTTTGACATAAAGCGCGGCAATGCCGGTGGGGCCGTAGAACTGGTTGGCCGCCAGCGAGAGCGCGTCGACCCCGAGATCGGCGACGGAGAGCGGGATCGTTCCGGCGGTTTGGACCGCGTCGATATGAAAAACGATACCCTTACCTTTTACCTTTTCCCCGATCGCTTTGATCGGTTCGATCGTCCCGATCTCGTTGCTGGCGTGCGTGATCGTTACCAGCGTCGTTTCCGTGGTGATCGCCGCCTCCACCGAGGACGGGTCCACCAGGCCGTTGTTGTCGACCGGCAGATACGTCACTTTGAATCCTTCTTTTTCCAGCGCCTGCAGCTGGTAGAGGACGGAAAAATGTTCGATCTTAGATGAGATGATGTGTTTCCCTTTTTTTTCGTTCGCCCTGGCGATGCCGCGCAGAGCGAAATTGTTCGATTCGGTGCCGCAGGAGGTGAAGATGATCTCTTCCGGTTTCGCCCCGATCAGCGCCGCCAGCTTTTCCCTCGCCTCGTCGATCGCGGCGAGCGACGCCTGCCCCCAGTCGTGGATGTTGAGCGGATTGCCGTAAGTGTTCTTAAGGTGCGGGAGCATCGCGTCCACCACGCGGGGATCGACCGGAGTGCTGGCCATGTTGTCCAAATAAACGCTTCTTTTTTCCATTTGATTCACCTGCCGAATTTTAGCACATTATTATGATTAAAAAGAGATCTTTTCCACTTTTCTTTTATTGAAAAGAAAAGTGGATGAAAAGAAACAACCGGGGGATTCCCCCTGGACCCCCGACCTTCGTATGCCCTCGCTGCTCCGCAATTCAGATATAAAACGAATAGTTATGTCAAATCCGATGAACGTAGTGAGCGCCGCAGCTCTCCACCCCTCCCGATTGTGAAACACCCCACTCAGGTCACATCCGAATATATAATGTCCGGCGATTTCTTATTCATTATTTAGGGTGGAGGACGGGTGGCCGTTAGCGAGTCCCGCGAATTCTTGCGGGGCGAGCTCGGGGCGGTTATCGGGCCGGGGGAAAGGGAGGTGAATAATCGAAATCGCCTAGATTTTTCTTTGTTACTTTCTTTTCATCATGGAAAAGAAAGTAAGAAGAAAAGGGGAAAGATTCAATTTTTAAATCTTCTCATCAACAACGAGTTCGTCACCACCGACACCGAGCTGAACGCCATCGCCGCGCCGGCGATGATCGGGCTCAGCAGGAACCCGGTGAAAGGATATAGAATTCCCGCCGCGATCGGGATCCCCAGCGTGTTGTAAACGAACGCCCAAAAAAGGTTTTGTTTTATCTTGCGCATCGCGTAAGCGCTCAGTTCGATCGCCGTCACCACATCGCGCAGATCGTCCCGGACCAGCACGATCTCTCCCGTCTCGATCGCCACGTCCGTTCCGCTCCCGATGGCGATCCCCACGTCCGCCTGCGCCAGCGCCGGAGCGTCGTTGATACCGTCCCCCACCATCGCCACCTTTTTCCCCTCTTGTTGGATCTCGTATATCTTTAGCGATTTGTCCTGCGGCATCACCTCCGCCAGCACTTCGCTTATTCCCGCCTGATCGGCGATGGCGGCAGCGGTGTGGCGGTTGTCGCCGGACAGCATCACCACCCCTTTCCCCATTTTCCTCAGCTTCGCCACCGCTTCCTTCGCGCTCTCCTTCAGCGTGTCCGCGATGCCGATCGCGCCCAGGACCGTTTTTCCTTTTGAAACGATCACCGCCGTTTTCCCCTGCGACTCCAGCCGCACCAGCGTTCCCTCAAACTTTTCCAGAGGAATGCCCGCTTCGTTAAAAAGTTTGCGGTTGCCCAGCAGTATCTCTTCGCTCATGAAGAGCGCTTTTACGCCGCGGCCGGGGAGAGCCTCAAAACTCTCCGTATTCGGAAGGGAAAGTTTTTCCGCGGCGGCCCTGGCCAGCACCGCCTCCGCCAGCGGATGTTCGGAATTCTTTTCCGCGATCGCGGCGTGGAGCAGCAGCTCACTGCCGGAGTTCAATTCAACTATGTCCGTCACTTCCGGTTTTCCGTTGGTCAATGTCCCCGTCTTATCGAACACCACCGTATCCACGGACGACGCCAGTTGCAGCGCCTCCGCGTTCTTGATGAGTATCCCGCGCTCCGCGCCGATCCCCGTCCCCACCATCACCGCCGTCGGCGTGGCAAGCCCCAGCGCGCACGGGCAGGCGATTATCAGCACCGCGATAAAAGCGTTCAGCGCAAAGATGAAATTTCCGCTAAAGATGATCCACGCGATAAAGGTCAGCACCGCCGCCAATAGCACGCCCGGCACGAACACCGCCGAGATCCGGTCGGCCAGCTCTTCCACCGGCGCTTTGCTCCCCTGAGCGTCCTCCACCAGCTTGATGATATGGGCCAAAAAAGTGTCCTGCCCGATCTTTTCCGCTTTTATCCTGAGGGAGCCGGTCTTGAGGATGGTGGTGCCGATCACTTTCGAACCCGGTGATTTTTCCACCGGCAGGCTTTCGCCCGACACCATCGATTCGTCGACGTAAGAGCGCCCGTCAATCACTTCTCCATCGACCGGTATTTTCCCGCCCGGTTTTACCAGAACGACGTCGCCCACTGCGACCTCGTCTATCCCGATCTCTATCTCTTTCCCGCCGCGCACCACGGTCGCGGTCTTGGGCCGCAGGCCGATCAGCCGGCGGATCGCCTCCGACGTCCGCCCTTTCGCCCGCGCCTCAAAGTACTTGCCGAGCAGTATGAAAGTTATAAGGAAACCGGCGACCTCGTAGTAAAGATCGTTCATCCCCAGTCCGGTCCGGCCCGACCAGATCCCCACCGAAACGTAAAAACTGTAGATATAAGCGGTCCCCACTCCCATCGATACTAGCGTGTCCATGTTCGCGGTGCGCGTTTTGGTGAGCGAGATCAGTCCGCGGGTAAAGAAAATACTCCCCAGAAAAAGGATCGGCGTGGTGAGCGCCAGTTCGATGGCGGCGGCGTTCTTCATCATGAATTCCGGCAGAGGCAGGCCGAACAGCATGTGGAGCATATAATAGACCAGCGGCAGGCAAAGGACGAAAGACCCGATAAAACGGTTGCGCAGGCTGGCTATTTCTTTTTCCCGCGCCGCCCTTTCGGCGTCCTCGGTCGCCTCTTTTTCCTCTATCGGCGTATACCCCGCCTCGCGGATCACGTCCATGATCACCCGGGGCGTCACTTTTTTGGGGTCGAACTTCACCGCCGCTTTCTCATTGACTTTGAGGTCGTAAGACAGCACGCCGGCCAGGTTCTCCAGCGCTCCTTCGATTATGCCCACACAATGGGGATTGTCCATGCCGATCACTTTCAACTTCAGCACATTTTCTTCGGATGGTTTCGGCTCCACCACTTCGTAGCCGGTGGCGCGCACCACCGCTTTTATCTTTTCGATGTCGGTGGTGGCGGGATCGTATTCGACGGTCGCTTTTTCGGTAGCGAAATTGACGTTGGCAGAAACGACGCCTTTAAAACTTCTCAGCCCGTTCTCGATCGCCGCCACGCACGCCGCGCAGCTCATCCCGCCGATCGAGAACTTCAGCTTCTCGGTTTTGCGTAATGGTTTATCCACATTACGCAATACTGATTGCGCATTACGGCCTTTCTCAAGGAACGCGTCCAGGCAATGCTGGCTGCAGAAGTAATAGGTCCGGCCGTCCTTTTCGGCCTTGAACTTCGCGTCCTTTTCGTCCACTTCCATTCCGCATATCGGATCTATTGCCATGTTGCCACGCTCCTGATGCTCAAATGTTATCACATAATCGGGCCGGTTCAACCGGCGGCAAAAAAATCCGTTCATCCCCTCTGCCCATTTCCCGCTTGACACCGCTTTTTTTAGGTCTATCATTGTATCAATTATTCGATATTAGGAGTTGAGGGCATTTTGAAAATAAAATCGATCCTGGCCGCCGGGCTAGTCCTGCTCTTGTCCCTGATCGCCCCATCCCACGCCACCCTATCCCACAACATAGAAATGAAGCTTGACACCAGTGATGGCAACACCGGGATGATCTTAGAGAATGCCAGCCTCACGCAGGTCGCCACGATCGATTCCATTGGCAACATGTTTTTAAACGGCAACCTTTCAAGTTCCGGGGGGGGGAGCAGCCTTTTTTTGACCGGGCATAACTTAAATGACTGGCCGAAGATCGAAGGCAAAGGCAACGGGCCGACCAACTGGCTGTTGGGACAGGACGATTATCTGAGCGCGGACGGGCTGACACTTCTTACCAGTTCTTATTCCCCGATCTATCTCGGCACCAACGGGACACTGCGGATGACCCTCTCCAAGGACGGCTATGTGGCGATCGGTCCGGTCTCCACCCCGTTCGCCGAATTGAACCTTTTTACATACAGCACCTTTGCCGATGCCGGACTAGGGATCACCAGCCTTAATCCCAGCGGCAAGACGCTCACCATCAACCAGGGAGCGGTCGGCCGATTGAATTTTACCGAACCCGGGGTGGACGATCTTATGACCCTGGACTTCAACCAGTACCGCGTCGGCATCGAGGCCGGCGTGCCAGAGTTAAAGTTAACGCTCGGTTCGGACGGCGGCATCCTGGCGACAGGGACGCTTTATTCCGGGGCCGATCTTGTCACGACCGGTTCCGGGACTCGTCTGATCTGGTGGCCAAAAGAGGCGGCGTTCCGCGCCGGCAATATTTCAGGCTCACAGTGGGACAGCGCCAATATCGGCACTGGTTCTTTTGCCGGAAACATTAACACCACGGCCAGCGGGACTTATTCATTTGCGATGGGCAACAGCACTTCTGCCAGCGCGACCAATTCGACCGCGTTCGGCAATCACACCACGGCCGGAGGGGACACCTCAACAACTTTTGGCGGGTACACCCGCGCCAGCGGGGCGGATTCCATGGCAATGGGATACTTAACGACCACCACCGCCGATTATTCTACCGTCATGGGCTGGAGCACCACGCTGGGATCGTCTTATGCGAATTCGCTCGGCATCGGATATTCTTCAACCCCTCCGCAGATACTGCTCAACCCTTCAGGTAATTCCTGGATAAACTCCGGATCGGGCAATGTCGGCATTGGGACGACCGCCCCTCTTGAGAAGCTCGATGTCAGATCAGCGATCAATCTTGGCTGGGGCGGAAGCATCCGGGCGTACAATGGGTCCGGCAGTTCGTCAAAAAACATCCTTTCTAACGGCTGGGCTTCCGGCTACGGCGATTATGTGCTTTTCGAGGTCCCTTCCACCAGCGTATCTAGCACTGTAACCATGCGGATATCAAATTCACTCGGCTTTGATTTTGAGGGGAGCAATGTTGGGATTGGGACCTCATCACCCGCCAGCCGCTTGCATGTCAACGGCCCCATCGCCACCGCTACCAATAATCAAAGCAGCAACTATACTATCACCGCCAATGACAGTGTGATCTTTGTAAACGCGAACAGCGCCGATGTCACTATCACCCTTCCCGCCGCCTCATCCTCCACCATCGGCAGGGTGTACTATATTTACAAGACCGACGCTTCCGCCCATTTTGTGTTAGTCGCGCGCAACGGCTCTGACACGGTCAACGGGACGTCATCGGTCTCCACCAACACTCCTTATAATTGCATGCGCGTGATCGGGGTCACATCTTCCAGCTGGATCTCCAGCACTTTAACCAAATCGTAAACTACAAATGAGCGAGCGGGCACGAGAGGTACGTTCCCGCTCACAGTTTATAAAATTCCCGTTGACAGGCCCCCTTTCCATATTATTATGTATTTGATAGCGATTTAATCATACGCCATAGCAATGGCGTAAACGGAGATAAATGGGCATGAAAAAAATAGCAGTGATTTTCGCATCGGTTTTAATGATCGTTCTCTTTTCACTCCCCTCTTTCGCCGCCAACGTCATTCTCAAACTCGATTCTTCGAACGGTTCCAGCGCTTTTAATGTCACGAATAGCTCCTCCACCACAATTGCGTCCATCGACTCGACCGGCAAATCATTTGTCAACGGATATGTCGGTATCGGGACATCCAGCCCTACTTCCAGGCTCACGGTCTCCGGATCGGTGGAAATATCCGGCACGAACAACGGGATAAAATTTCCGGACGGGACGATCCAGACCACCGCTTCCAGCGGCGGCGCCAGCAGCCAGTGGGTCACCTCCGGCTCTAACATCTACTATAACAATGGCAATGTCGGTATTAAAGCCACTAACCCTACCGCAACGCTGGAAGTGGCCGGAAGAGCAAAGATCCAGGATGCGAACTATAACACATTTGTTACCGGTGGCACCAATTCCACTCCCGGATCCTATAACACGGCCATGGGTTACAATTCTTTACCATCCGGCACCTCGGGAAGCGAGAACATAGCGATCGGCGTGAATACGCTCCAAAACAACTCCAGCGGCGCTAACAACGTAGCCATGGGATACAACACATTACAGTTGAATCAAGGAGGAGCTTATAATACCGCTATCGGGTACGACACTCTCTATACCAACGTTTCCGGCGGCAATAACGTGGGCCTGGGCGCTTTTGCCTTATCGCTTACGACCGCCGGTAACAATGTCGCGGTGGGATACGCTTCCGGACAATACAACACATCAGGGACCGGAAACGTGTATCTGGGATATTACGCCGGACCTGGTTCTTCCTCATCCCGTTCCAATGAGCTGTATATCGCCAATGCCGGCGGTACCCCGCTGATATACGGAAAGTTCAACGAAGGGAATGTCGGCATCGGGACCAGTGCGCCTACCGCCACCTTTGAGGTCAACGGCGGCATGAGATCCGCTTCCCTTGCCACCGGCTGGCTGACCGCTCTGTCCCCGGTCGCGGTGTGGGGCACTTCCTCCGGGGTTTCAGGAGACGCCGGCGTGCGCGGGTATAGCCTTGGCTACCCGGATGGCGTACAGGGGATCAACTTTGGAGCAGGCACAGCGGTTGTCGGAGGATCGAATACCGGGATCGGAGTATACGGGACTTCCAATACCGGTATCGGTGTTTACGGGTCCGCTCCCACAGCAGCTTCTTTTAATGGTAAGATCATATCGAACGGGTCGGTCGCTTCGGGCACGAACGCGATCGCGCTGGGGACCACCACTTCAGCGGGAAATTATTCTACCGCTATGGGCAGGGGATCGACCGCGAGCGGGGATTACTCTACGGCCATAGGATGGGTATCCACCGCCAGCGGCGCGCAATCGACCGCGTTCGGGAATAATGCAGTGGCTAGCGGCACTAGTGCCACTGCCATGGGAGAACATTCCGCCGCGGGCAATTATTCCACCGGTGGAGGATATTATTCGAACGCCTGGGGAGATTATGCCACTTCATTCGGAAACAGTTCTGCCGGAAATTATGCTTCCTCGATGGGATTTGGCGCTAACGCCAACGCGAATTATTCAATGGCTTTAGGGACCAATACCTATGCCGGCGGAATTTACTCAACGGCCATGGGATCCTCGACCTATGCGACCGGAAATACCGCTACCGCGATGGGGGTCGGCACTACCGCCTCCGGCTCTAACTGCACCGCCATGGGCAACGGGTCATCGGCCGGTACCAGTTCGGAAAATTTTGCCGAGGGTTACCAGAGCATTGCTTCAGGCGGGAATTCGGTGGCGATGGGATATCAATCAACAGCATCCGGAGCTCGATCCCTTGCGGTCGGCTATCAATGCAATGCATCGCAAAACGTTGCGGTAGCCCTCGGAGCCAACACTCAGGCCTCACAGGGATACGCGTTCGCCGCAGGCGGCGGGTCAGTAGCTAGCGGATACAATTCGGTAGCAATGTGCGATCGCTCGACCGCCAGCAATTCCTGTTCGGTAGCTTTTGGCAGCTTATTCACGAACGACCAATCTTATTCCGTAGGGATCGGCAACGGCAACATGGACATTTGCCTGAAGGCTGACGGCAATAGCTGGATACACCGCGACTCCGGATCTGGTTATCTCGGTATTGGCACCACTGCCCCCACCCATCTCTTGGAAATGGGCGCCGATGACGCTTATAAGCCCAATGGTGGGTCGTGGGGAAATTTGTCAGATGTCCGGTTGAAGAAAAACATCAAACCTTTGGGCAATGCGCTGGACAGGATATGCAAATTACGCGGCGTCGCTTTTGAGTGGATAAACCCCGATGACCACGGCGGCAGCAACGGGACGCAAGGAGGATTCATCGCGCAGGAAGTCGAAAAGACCTTCCCTTCCTGGGTCAAGGAAACCTCCCCCACCGGGAAAGACATCAACCTTGTGCCGAAAGGCGGGAGGATAAAAGGCCTTGCATTGCCATTTGAATATGATGCGCTCGTTGTCGAATCGATCAAAGAGCTGAAAGCGGAGAACGACTCGCTCAAGCAGGAGATAGTTTCCTTGAAAAAAACGGTCCTGGAATTAAAGTCGCGGGTCGAAAAATAAATTATTAAAATGTTGTTGACAAAATTATTATGTGCGTTAGAATTATGAAAAATGTGGCAATGTTTTTATCGTTCTTTTGCCGACGGAAAAATAAAAATAGTTGTTGCATCGAGTTCCGGCTGTGATATAATGTCCCGTAAAGCAGCGCAGTAATAAATTAGGAGCTAATGTTGTTAAATAAAAATCTGGGCATTCTGCTTTTCTCGCTGTTAGCGCTTGCGGCACTTTCCGGTTCTGTCCACGCCGCCGGCATCACGATCGGCTCCGGCTCCACTCTCGATGTTTCCACTGCCACCCTGGTAGTCCCCGGCGATATATCTAATGAAGGCTCCGTGATGCAAAGCACCGGCGTCATTCAATTGAACGGCAACTGGACCAACCATGGCGTTTTCCAGTCCACGGCCGGCACGGTGGAGATCACTACCCCCTCCCCTGCCACCACCACCCAGAATGTCAGGGGCAACACCAAGTTTTATAACTTCAGGATCAGCGGCGATTATGCCGCCGCCGACCGCAACATCACGTTCGAGGCCGGGACCACGCAGACGGTAGAAGGAAGGATGACGCTTAAAGGCGATAGCATCGGGGCCGGCTACAAGTTATATATGAGGAGTTCTTCCGCCGGTAATCAATGGCATGTTAATCCCACCAATACCGGTTCCAGCAGCCGCGATGTTTCGCGCGTTAACGTTAAAGATTCGGTCAACGACAACTCGGTAACGATCGATGCCACATATTCCACCGGCGGCGATGCCGGCAATAACGTTAGATGGTTCTTTGAGGGTTCGCCCTTCGACATCGGCGATAACGGCTGGGTGCGAAATACCACGCTCACCCGCGACGCGGCGACCGGTAACCTGATCCTTTCCTGGACCTACGATCCGGCCCATTCGGGGATAAGCGTTTCCATTTCGGTTGAAACTACCGCGACCACCGACTCCTATGCGGCAAAAACAACCAGTTACACCTGGGTGGTCAACGAACCGAACGGAGTTCTCAGTTACATTGATACCAATAAAGCCTATGACGGCTTGAATCGGTTCTACCGCGTGGTGCCTAACCCGCTCCCGTCCACGCCCGGCACCGACATTTTAAGCGCTGAGGCCAATGGACTGACCGTGGGCAAAGTGCAGATGGATATTCCCAACAATAAATATGTGTTCTCCAATATTCCGTTCATGACCGACGGCGCTTCGCTCAAGGCAACGCTGGCCGAGCAGGTCGGCAGCGCGGGCGAATTCCTCTGGTGGGATGGCGCCGGTTATCATCCCGGCACTTATGCCGGCAGCAGTTGGGGCGGTGATGACGATGCGCTCAAGATCAGCGAAGGGTTCCTGGTACGGTCGCACATAGACGGCAAGAAGCTGGCGATCACTGGGAGGATAGGCAAGTTCGCCACTCCGTTCGTCAGGCACATTCCTCAGAACACCTATGAATTGGTGTCGTTCCCCTACCCGATGTCGCAGACGATGGAAGTAATGGGCCTTACTCCCGATT
>DATJPS010000027.1:0-15165 GCA_035506255.1 Candidatus Omnitrophota bacterium
GCGGCGGTTCTTTAGCGCCCCATCGGCATGGATCCCCGATTCGTGCGCGAACGCGTTGGAACCGACTCCCACTTGATTGACCGGGATCGGGATCCCGAAGGCATAAGAAGCGTACTTTGCAAACGCCCAGATCTTGTTCAGCTTGGTCTCCGGCGGGCAAAGGTTCCGGTCGCGCAATCCACTTCCGTACTTGAGCGCCAGCAGGACCGAAAGCAGGTCGGCGTTGCCGGCCCGTTCCCCGACCGCGTTGATCGTGGTGTTGATATAGGCGTCCTGGCCACCGTCGATCGCGCCCACCGCGCCTGCCACCGAGCAAGCCACTCCCATTCCCAGGTCGTTATGGCAATGCAGTTCGACCGGCATCGTCGTTTTCTTGGCGATGTTCTTTATCCGGTCGTAGATCGTGGCCGGATCGTCGACGCCGAGCGTGTCGCAATAGCGGATCCTTTTCGCTCCGTGCTCTTTCGCCGCTTTGGCATAGCGTATCAGATAATCCATGTCGGTGCGGGATGCGTCTTCGGCGTTCACGCCCACCGTTTCCGCGCCTAGTTTATAGGCGGTGTCGGTCGCTTCGGTCATCAATTTAATGACGTCGTCCTCGTCCATCTTCCCCATGAACTTGCCGTCAAGCATGATGCGGGAGGTGGAGATGGAAAGGTTAAGGTGCTTTATCTTGGGGACCAGCTGGAATGAAAGCTCGACGTCCTTTTTAACGGCGCGGGCCCAGCCCTCCAACCGGATCGGGGCCAGTACCCCCATTTCGGACAGCTCGATATTGGCATTTATATAATTAGTTTCGTGATGAGTAAAGGGAAAACCGAACTCTGACTGGAAAACGCCCATTTCGTTCAGATACCAGTTGACCATCGTCTTCTGCAACTTGGCCAGGCCGATCATCGCGGTCTGCACCCCGTCGCGGTTCGTTACATCTATTATATATACTCTTGCCATTTTTCCTCCTTGATAGCTATCTGCAATTTTACAATAATTTGCGCCCTTTCGCAAGATTTCCTCGTGTTATAATAATTAACATGCGGGCCACGGCAAATAAAGGTTATACCATTATTGAGGCTTTGCTGATCATCGCGATCATCGGTATGATGACCGCTTTCGTCGTCTCGGCCTTCCGCAATTTCTCCCCCATCGCGAAAGAATCGGTGGAAAAGGATACGATCGCCAAGATAAAGACCGGGATCATCAATTACTACCTCGATCCCAATGCGGGCAATAATTCCTCGTTCCCTCCACAGCTCGACACCGCGGAGGTCGGCACCTATGCTTCGTCCAACAATCCGTTCTTCAACTATGTGCTTCAGCAGCCGGTCCAGGACGGCTGGAAAAAGATCGACGTCAATTCATGGGAATGTGAATCCTCGGGAAATTCTTACAAATATTATCCGCAACAAGCCGGGCTGTTCGTGTTGATCGGGTCTTCCACCCCTTCGACCACAACTACCACAACGACCAGTACTACCAGTACAACGACGAGCACAACAACAACAACTACTACTACTACCACTACGACCACTACAACGACTACTACTACGACAACGACGACGACAACGACGACTACAACGACTACAACTACAACAACCACGACAACAACAACTACTACTACCACTACGACGACAACTCTGGGTACACCCACCGTCGTAACGACCGCCGCCACCAGTGTTCAGCGCACCAACGCCAATCTCAATATGACCTATAGTTTCGGCTCGTATGGGTCTGGGAACGTAAGGTTCCAGTACCGTAAATCGACCAGCGGCTCATGGACCGCCACCGGTTGGACCAGTAAATCAGGATCGGGGAACTATTCAAAGAATGTCGGGGGGATGTCGTCCAACAGCTTGTATTACTTCTATGCTCAATTGCAGTACGGTAGCGGCACAACGATCTCCGGGTCAACCCTTACCTTCAATACTTTGCCTTAATTCGGGGAGTTCTTTCTATCAAGCTCGGAGATCATGCTCTCGACCGTTCCTTGTAATTCCTTCAATTCGTCGCCGCGCGGGATATTTGTCTTATGCACTATGCCGCATTTATCGGTAATTTGTTTCAGCTGCCGATTGACCTGATCGATCGGCCGCACTACAAAATACTGTAAAAGGATAATGACGGTTATCGCTGCCAGCAGGAACATCCCTCCCCGATTGAGCGTCAACAGATCGTAAAATACGATCGACTGGAAATGCAGGTCCCGGGGGAGCTCGGCTTTGATCACGATCGCCGGTTTGCGGAATATATCATTCATCAGCAGATAACCGAACATATCATCCGCACTGCCGGTCCTTAATATGATCGGCGTCTTCGCCAGCAAAGGAAGGACGTCCTTCACTTCGGGCGGGGGTTCGGCGGCGTTGAGCGGGTATGCCGTGGCAAGAATATGCGTCACCGATACCAGCCGGTCGACCTGTGAACTGTCCAGGAATCGTCCCATCATCAGCGTTCCTCTCGGCGGGCCGGAACGGTCGCTTTTTAATATCTGCCTCGCGACCACCATCATCGCTCCGCGCGGGGTCAGGATCAGGCCATGGGTCTCCTCTTTATTGGGAGGGCAGGTAAAACCGGCGATCAAATTTTTTTCTGTTACCTGGTCTATCGGCGACAAAGTGTCCGGATCGGCAGTGAATTCGGACGAGTAGACGATTTTCCCTTTCTCGTCGCTGAACAGGATCATGCCGATCTTTAAATTATCGAAGGTCTGGGGTACCAGGTTCGAGGTCTTGAAGCCCGGGTTATTATTCTTAATGAATGCGTACGCATCGTCCCAGGTCGCCCAGTCCCGCACCACATGGTCGAACATGGAGTAATTGTCATCCATAAAATAAAGGATCCGTCCCATATCCATTATGGAGTTCTGCTTTTCAAGCCCATCAAAACGGTCAAGAACGATACGCCTTGCCACCACGTCAGAAAGGCCGTAGAAGACCATAAAAACGATGAAGATTATCAGTATGATTTTTGTTTTAAAGGTCATGGCCGCTCCCTTTAGCCCGTATTTTAATGTAATGCCTGAATATAAGCAAGCGTCAATACTTTCAAGAATGGTATAATTACATATTCGGGTCAAATGAAAAGAGCTTTTTTGTTCGCGTCCTTGTTCTTACTGTTAGCGGCGCCTTGCTGTTACGCCGGCCGCATCAGTCTGGTCACGACCGTGACGTCCGAAGTCGCCGGAGCGACATTGAACGTCAGCCTATCCGTGATCAATTCCGGGGACGAAGCCGCCCGCCGCTTTTCCCCCCATATCAATGCCGCGGGCCGGACGGTCTCCGCGGACCGGGCGAACGCTTTATCGCCCGGGGCGACCTACCGCACCGCTTTAAAATTCGACCTTAAATCCATAAAACCGGGGATCTATCCTCTTTTGATCGTGCTTAATTACGAGGACGCGAACCAGCATCCATTTTCCGCGCTGGTGGCGCAAACATATAAATATGGAGCTACTCTCCTCCCCCTGACGAGTTGCGAGATCACACCGGTCCGCCTTTCCGGCACAGCCCGTACCGAAGTGAAGGTCATGAACGGCGGCGGCAAGGGCCTCGCGGGAAGCGTGAAGCTTTTTCTCCCGAACGAACTGAAGGCGGACCCGAATGGTATAAAAATGGATCTTCTCGGAGGGAGCGAAAAGAACTTCAGCTTTACGCTCCGAAACCTCTCCGCCCTCAATGGCAGTTCGTACCAGATCTTCGCCATCATCGAGTACGACCTGAACGATTTCCACCAAACCGTGATCACCCCCGGGACGGTTAGCGTAACGGCCCCCGGCTCCCTGCTCGATATCAGCACCTTTCAATTGCTTTATATTTTTATCACGCTCATTGTGATCCTTATTGCCGTCCAGTTCGTGCCAAGAATACGTAAATGATCCCACTCCCCGGCGGCGCAGCCTGGAAAGGGAAAAAGTATTTTATATCCGAGATCGTTGTATTCTCACTTATTTATCTTTTTCTGATAAGTTATTTTTCGCCTTCTCTGCTTTTTCTCAAAACGGTGATCAACGGCGGAGATACCGGTTCGCATTTCCCCTGCGCGGTGTATCTTAAAGAATACCTTCTTCCGCATGGCAAGATCATGGGCTGGATGCCCGGCAATTACGCCGGGTTCCCCCTCTTTTACCATTATTTTCCCCTCCCGTTCGTGCTGATCGCGCTGACCGGTTTTGTCTTGCCGATCGAGATCGCGTTCAAGCTCGGAACGGTACTCGGCACCTTTCTGCTTCCGCTTTGCATCTACCTTTCATTCCGCGCGATGCGATATGATTTTCCCGCGCCCGTCGCCGCGGCCTGTTTTTCCCTCGCTTTTCTCTTTAACGAGGGGAATTCGATGTGGGGCGGCAATATCCCAAGCACTCTTTCCGGTGAATTCTGTTACAGCTTCGGCCTGGCGCTGGCCTTGCTGTTCCTTGGCGCGCTTTATAAAGGCGCAAAAGACAACAAATGGCGCATCCTGAACGTTATGCTTCTAATGTTGATCGGACTTAGCCATATTTACGCTTTGATATTCAGCTTCCTGCTAGGCGTATATTTCATCAGAAGGAACTGGCGTTACGTTTTTTCCGTTTACACGCTGGCCCTTCTGTTCCTTGCCCCCTGGCTGGTACCGGTACTGTTGAATTCGCCTTACACGACAGCGTTCATAACCAGATGGACGGTCAGTTCAGTGCTCGAAGTATTCCCGCCCGTGATGCTTCCTTTCATTTTACTATCGGCGTTCGCCTTCTTTTCCAGGCGCAAAGACGACCGGACGATATATCTCCTGTACGCGATAACTATTTGCGCGATCGCGTATCTGGTGTTTCCCTGTTTCGGCGTTCTCGATATAAGATTTGTCCCGTTCATCCAGCTATTGCTGGCGATCTTCGGCGCGACGGTCATTCCCGGGATCTTAAAGGGATGGAGAATGAACTGGCTGGTCCCGATCGCACTGGCGCTCGCGGTCGTTCTGTTCGTTAGCGCGAACACCATATTTATCCGCAGTTGGATAAACTGGAACTACAGCGGGTACGAAAGCAAGGCGTCCTGGCCGGTCCTGAACGGTATATCCTCCTATCTTGAAAATTCCAGCCCCGGACGCGTCGCCTGGGAACATTCGGCGGCCGATGAACAGCTGGGCTCGATCCGGACCCACGAGCTGCTCCCCTATTTCGCGAAGCGGGAAACTCTCGAAGGTATCCACATGCTCGGGTCGGTCTCCGCTCCCTTCGTTTTTTATATCGAATCGGAAATGTCGGCACAGCCTTGCAACCCGCTGCCGCAGTACGAATATTCACAACTTGACCTGGCGGCCGCGATCGAACATTTCAAGCTTTTCAATGTCACTCAGTTCGTCGCGAGTTCCGACCGGGTCAAACGAGCAATAAGTGCTTTCCACGAGTTCAAACTGGAGAAGAGCTTTGGAAATTACAATATTTACAGGCTGACGACGAACCCGGGTATTTATGTCGAGCCGCTGAAGTACCGGCCGTTCCTGGTAAAGACGGATAACTGGAAGCGAACGGCGTACGACTGGTTCAGGAAGAAAGGGATGCAGGATGTACACCTCGTCTTCTCGGGAGACGATAATCGGTTCGCAACCGGTGAGCTCGCGCCGGTCCCGTATCCCAAAAAGCAGATCGTGGTCAAGGCCGTTATGCTCCCGGAAAAAATAATGATCGAGACCAGCGATCCCTCGCGCCCGCTGCTCGTCAAAGTTTCCTACCACCCGAACTGGAGGGTGACGGGAGCGGACCGTGTTTATCTTACGACCCCGTCGTTCATGCTGATATTCCCAAAAGAGAAGAAAATCACGCTCGAATTCAAATACGGGTGGTACTTCTAGATGGCGATCCTCCTTGTTAACCCGTCGTTCGAGGGGCTGGTCAGTAAAAAGGGGCGCCTTTATAACTGGCATTTTCCGCCGCTAGACCTGCTGAACATTTCAGCGATACTTAAGGGCCTCGGCAAACGGACCAAAGTGCTCGACCTCCGCGTCCGGCCTCTCGCCGACGATGAGCTGACGAAAGAATTCGACGCCGCGGAAAAAGTGATCCTTACCAGCTCGCCGCTCGACCGCTGGCAGTGCCCGAACCTCGATCTGGAGCCGGTATTCCGGCTTGCTTCGCTCGTCAGGGATAAAAGCAAGCTCATCCTCATCGGGGCGCACGGCACCAAGCGGACGGGAGCGGCGACCGTCATCGAGGGCGAACCCGAAGGGAAAATAAGTGCGCTTTTCGGCGGCAAGGAATTGAGATTTGAAGAATTCCCGGTCCCCGACTACGGCGCCGTCAGCATCAAGGACTACAGGTATGAGCTCCTCGGCGGGGATTTCGCCTTGCTGCAATTCTCCCGCGGCTGTCCTTTCGATTGCATCTTTTGCCTGAAGAAAATGTACGGTGACGGGTACCGGATGAAGTCACCGGATAAATTCATTAATGAGATCGAATACGTGGTGCGCGATATCCGCGCCAGGTCGGTCTATTTCTACGACCTGACCTTTACCGCGCACCGGCCTTCGGTCCTGGAGATATGCTGGCTGATAAAGGAACGCGGTTTGAAGTTCGACTGGTGCTGCCAGACCAGGGCCGAAATGGTGGACGAAGAACTATTGCGGGAAATGAGGGCGGCGGGATGTAAGCTGATACACTTCGGCGTCGAATCGGGTTCGGAAAAGGTCTCGAAGTCACTTGATAAACGGATAGACATACAACAAATCAAGAAAGGGGTCGCGCTCGCAAAAAGAGCGGGGATCCCCGTCGCCTGTTTCTTCATGTTCGGATTTCCCGGGGAAAAGTTATCGGACATGGAGAAGACCATCGATCTTGCGGTCGCGCTCGATCCCGATTACGCCTCCTTCCACATCGCCATCCCATATCCTGGAACAAAGTTCCACCAGCTGGCCAGCATGGCGGAGGAATGCCCCGAAATGTATAATAAAGAGGTGCCGTCCGATGAATTAAGGGCTATCTCTCGGAAGGCGTTCATGAAGTTCTATCTCCGCCCGCGGTACATCCTTAAAAAGATGTTCACCCGGCCGGCAGAACTGGCATCAAAGGTCCGGTTATTTCTTGATTTTATAAAATAGGAGCTCGCGATGCGTCCTTTTTCGCTATTCATACCCGCATACAACGAAGAAGAACTGCTGGAAAATAACCTCGTCCGGCTGGTCGATCACGTTAACCGTTTTAAATCACCCTACGAGATCATCATCATCAGCAACGGTTCGACCGACCGGACAGAGTGGATCGGCAACGGCCTTTCCCGTCGTTTCCCGCAGATCAAATTCTTTTCCCTCCCGAAAAAGGGTGTGGGCCGCGCCTTCAAGCGGGGGCTGGCGGAATTCCGTTACGACCGGGTCGTCTTCATGGACGCCGATCTTTCCGCCGATCTGGCCTTTATAGACAAAGCGGTCCCCCTGCTGGACGATCATGCGATCGTGCTCGGCACCAAGATCAACGGCCTGCAGGACCGAAGCCTGTTCCGCAAGTTCGGAAGTCTTGTCTTTTATCTTTCGGTGCGGCTGATAATGGGAATGAAATATATCGATTACGCGCCGGGAGCAAAAGCGTACCGCCGGGAATTTTTGATGAAATACCTTCCTTACATCGATGATCATACCAGCTTTGTCCTCAATCTCACGTATATCGCTTCCATCAAGCGGCTCCCGGTGGCGGAGATATCCATCTCCTGCGATGACCGCCGTAAAAGCCGCTTCAATCTGATGATCGAGGCGTTGAGCAAATATCGCGGCCTGTTCGAATTAAGGTTCAGCCGGATGGCCGGGAAGCTCTGAACGCATTCCCGCCCGCGCCTCATCTATGCTACAATCACGGCATGAAAACCGTCGCGCTGATAGGCTACCCGATCGGACATTCGGTCTCGCCCGCCATGCATAACGCCGCTTACAGATCGCTCGGGCTTGATTTTGAATATGTCCCGCTCGAAGTCGCGCCGAACGACCTCAAAGAAGCGATCGAAGGGTTGAAGGCACTGCATTTTGCCGGGTTCAACGTAACCATCCCCCACAAAGAAGCGATCCTCGAACACCTTGACGAAGTGACCAGACTGGCGGAGGAGATCGGCGCCGTCAACACCGTACAGAACCAGGAAGGTAAGTTGATCGGTTATAACACTGACGGCCCCGGGTTCATCGAATCCCTACGGGAGGACGCCGGCTTCGACCCGAAGGGGAAAAAATGCGTCCTTATTGGCGCGGGCGGGGCCGGGCGCGCGATCGCGGTATCGCTTTCGGAGAACAAGGCGAGATCGATCGCGATCTTCGACATCGCGGGCGAAAAAGCGGAAGAGCTGGCCGGATATGTGGGGGGGCGCTCCGTTAAAGACCTGCAAAAGGAGATAGACGGCGCCGACCTGTTGGTCAACGCTTCGCCGATCGGCATGCATCCGAAGATCGAAGCCTCGCCGATTCCCGACGGTATCAGGCTCCATCGCAATCTGACAGTGTACGACCTGGTCTATAATCCTTACGAGACCCGTATGCTCCGCGCTGCCAAGGCGGCGGGGGCGAAGGCGGTCTCGGGGCTGGGAATGCTGGTAAGGCAGGGAGCGATCGCGTTCACCGTTTTTACCGGCAAGCTCGCGCCGATGGAATTGATGCGGCGGGCGGCCGAATCGGCCCTACATTCCTGATCTTAATCTTTCGATAAGCTTTGCCGGAAGTTCCGCTTTCCGCATCTTCTCCTGCACGCCTTGAATATCGTAATCGACCCGGTGAAGTATCGCTTCCCCGCTTTCGGGATTGAAGGTCACGTAAGCGGCGCGCGGATCGCCGTCCCGGGGCTGGCCGACGCTTCCGGGATTGATGATCTTTTTATCGCCGTAATTTAGCATCAGCGGGCGGTGCGTGTGCCCGACAAAAAGATAGCGCGTTCTCATCAAATTGAACGTCGGTACCGCGGTGAAGATATTCTCCAGGTATTCTTCAAGCGGGGAGACCAGCCCGCCGTGGACCGCCGCAAAATCCCCGAATTCCATCGTGAGCGGAAGGCCTTTTATAAATTCCCGGTTAGGTTCCGTCAATTCGGCCTGCGTCCAGCGGATCGCGCAGGCGGCGGCCGGGTTGAACCATTCGATCGGCATCTCTCCCAGCGCCGCTTTTTCGTGGTTGCCGGCGACCGACTTGATGTCATGCCTTTTTATCAGATCGCAGCATTCGTTGGGGTTGGGACCGTAGCCGATGATATCGCCCAGGCAAATAATGCGGTCCATCCTGCCGGACAGGGCATCGAGAACTGAAAGCAGGGCTTCCAGGTTGCCGTGGACGTCTGCTATAATTCCATAGCGCACGGGGAAATTATAACATGCAGGAAGAAAGGAAATACCGCGACTATATAAGATCTTCCGGACTGGTCAAGTTCACGGTGGCGGAACAGGAGACCGATCTTCTGATCCTGGCCAAAGAGGATTTGACCTTGAAAGCAAAGCCGCTCGTGGAAAGATACCGCAAGCAGCTGGAGAACTTCATTTCGCAGAATCCCGGTTTCAGGGAAGCGTTCCATCCTTTCCGCGTCCCATTCCTCTCCCCCCGGATCGTGCGCGACATGGCCTGGGCCGCCAAGCGCTGCATGGTGGGGCCGATGGCGGCGGTGGCGGGAGCGATGGCGGAGGCGGTGGGGCGCGAATTGATGGTCTATTCGCGCGAAGTGATCGTCGAGAACGGTGGGGACAATTTCATCAGTATCAAAAGACCAATCAAGGTGGGGATCTTTGCGGGGGCTTCTCCCTTTTCAGAAAAGATCGCGCTCGAGATCGACCCGGCCGATTCGCCTTGCGGAGTATGCACTTCTTCCGGAACGGTGGGGCCTTCCTTTTCTTTCGGCAAGGCCGACGCGGTCTGCGTGGTGGCCCGGTCGGCGGCGCTGGCGGATGCCGCGGCCAGCGCGATCGGCAATGTGGTACAAGATGTCAATACGATCAACGATGGGCTGGAAGTGGCAAAGAAGATCAAAGGGCTGACCGGCGTTCTGATCATCAAGGACGACCGAATGGGCGCGATCGGGAAGATCAAGATCGTGTCGGTCTAGATCACGTACGGCGTTATCAGGAATAAGATCTCGGTCTTCTCTTTTTCCACCGTCCGGTTCTGAAAAAGCAGATTGAGCAGGGGTATCTGCCCGAGGATCGGCACGCGCGTCAGGCTGACCCGGTCTGTATCCGAGATCAATCCTCCAACCACGATCGTTTCCCCGTTCTTAACCCTTACCGTCGCCGAGGCGTTGCGCGTCGAGATCACGGGGAACTCTCCCGCCGCGGTGCTCCGCCATTCGGAAACGGACGACACCTCCGGCTGGAGCAAAGTGGTGATGCTGTTCTCGTTCCCCAGCTGGGGGACGATCTTGAGCTTGACCCCGGCGTCGATGTAATCGACCGTCCACTGGGTGGCGGTGGAGGAGGAGCAAACCGGGACCGCATATGGGATGCGGTTGCCGATATTGATCACCGCCTCGCTGTTATCTAGCGTCGCGATCTTGGGGCTGGCTACCAGGTTCGCCTTCCCGCTACCGAGCAGAAGGTTGAGCGTCGACATCACGTCCTCATTCTTGCCATTGATGAACTTGAACGTCCCGGAATTGTGGTCGATCCCGAACCGGATCGAATCTGACTCCGATACCTCCACCACCTTGCTTTCGATCAGGATCTGCGGGACCGGATAATCAAGGTCACCGATCAGCGTTTCCGCCTCGTCCAGGTCGCTCTCCTTTCCTCGGACGACCAGACTGTTGGCGCGCAGGCCGCAGGAACAGGTGACCGACGGCATGACCTTGGCCAGAAGAGCGGTGATCTTGTCGGCGGATGCATATTTCAATCTGTAAACGCGCGATGCCGGTTTGTAAGCGGTCTGTGACAGGTCCTGCGGCAGGGTGGAAACGGTCATGACGTTCCCTTTCTTCTCGAAAGAATAGCCGTTCGCTTTGAGGATCGACTGCAGCGCTTCTTCCGCGGTAGCGTCCTTTAAATGGACCGAAGTCCGTTTCGCCGCCCCCTGGTCGCTGCTCATGATCAGGTCTATTCCCGCCTCTTTCGCCAGCGCCTGGCTCACGTCCGCCACCGATGCGTCCGAAAAATTGATCTCCACCGCCAACGCCGCCTGCCAGGGTAACATCAACAGGAACAATCCGATGATCATCTTTTTAAGCACAATTTTACCTCCTTGTCGTCAATCGAAGCTATGCGATAGCCACCTATTTCCTCACCAATGCCAAAGACCAATCCTTTTCCGCCGATCTCGATCACCGCTCCCGGGTCGTCCCCCAGGACCGTTCCGGTAAGCCGGACGTATCCGCACGAAAGCATTACCGGTTCCGCGCCGAACCGCAGCGTGATCTCTTTTCCGTTCGCCGGGCGGCCGTAGACCAGCACCGGTCCGCGGGACGGCGTTTCCACTTCCACGGTCGGAGTTTCATTTGAAGTGGTCGTGGGTGTTTGCTCCGAATAGGAACAGGAGGATAGAGCAAAAGCCAGTAACAGCAGCAGGAATAAACATCTCATGAAGAAGGGAAAAGCAATTATTGCGCCGGGGATCCAGCCCCGTTTACATTATATATAGCGGATATTTCGTCGCGGAAGACGGGATTTGCTACAGTTTGCCCTTGGTGGACGGCACCCCTTTTTTTCGGGGGTTGATCTCGCAGGCGCGCATCAACGCCACGCCGAACGCTTTGAAGATCGCCTCGATCTTGTGGTGGGTGTTCTTGCCGCGGACCAGGTCGATGTGGAGCGAGATCCCGGCCTTGTAAACAAAAGATTCGAAGAACTCCCTCAGCATTTCATCATCAAGGTACATCTTAACTTTCTGTTTTCCGACTTCGGCGTAGACCAGCTCTTTGTCGAACTTTGCTTTGAAGGTGAAATGAGGCCGGCCGGAAATGTCGACCGCCGCTTTCACTTCCGCCAGCGACTCGTCCATCGGGACGATGGCATGACCGTAGCGCTCGATCTTCAACTTTTTCCCCGCCGCTTTAGCGAACGCCTCCCCCAGTGCCAGACCTGTATCCTCTACCAGATGGTGCAGGTCTACTTCCAGGTCCCCTTTAGCCTGCAGTTGCAGGTCGAACAATCCGTGCTTCGAGAAGAGCGTCAGCATGTGGCCTATGAACGGTATCGGATATTTGATCGAGCTCTTCCCCGTTCCGTCTATCACCAATTTTATCTTGATATCGGTCTCTTTCGTTTTCCGATGGACCTCGCCGATCCGCTTTTTCATTTTATACTTCCTTAAATAATTTTTCCGTCGCGACCGCCGCCTTCTTCGGCGGCTTCAATCCCAGATGCTCGTATGCCAGCGGGGTCGCCATCCTTCCCCTGGGAGTTCGTTCGATGAACCCCAATTGTAACAGATACGGTTCGTAAACATCCTCGATCGTGTCCACCTCTTCCGAAATGGAGGCGGAGATCGTTTCCACGCCCACCGGCCCCCCGCCGTACTTTTCGATGATCGTCTTGAGATAGCGGCGATCGGTGGCGTCCAGCCCCAGCTCGTCTATCCCAAGCTTGTCCAGCGCTTCTTTCGCCACTTCCCGGGTTATCACTCCGGCCGCTTTTACCTGCGCGTAATCGCGCACCCGGCGAAGGAGGCGGTTGGCAATTCGGGGCGTGCCGCGAGAGCGCATTGAGATCTCTTTCGCTCCGTCCGGTTTTATCTCGATCCCGAACACCTGCGCCGCCCGGTCGATTATCTGTTCCAGTTCGGTGAACGTATAAAATTCAAGACGCAGGATCATGCCGAACCGGTCGCGAAGCGGCGCGCTCAAGAGCCCGACGCGCGTGGTCGCGCCGATCAGCGTGAACTTGGGAAGATCGAGCCGGATGCTGCGCGCGCTCGGCCCCTTACCGATCACGATATCGATGCAGTAATCCTCCATCGCCGGGTAAAGCACCTCTTCGATCACTTTGTTCAGGCGGTGGATCTCGTCGACGAACAGGATGTCGTTCGCCTTGAGGTTGGTGAGGATCGAGGCGAGGTCGCCGGGGCGCTCGATCGCCGGGCCGGAAGTGGTGCGGATGTTTACCCCCATCTCGTGCGCCATGATGTTCGAAAGCGTGGTCTTGCCGAGCCCGGGCGGGCCGTAAAACAGGATATGCTCCAGCGGTTCTTTGCGTTCGGTCGCGGCGCGCATCAATATCTTGAGGTTCTCTTTAAGCTTACCCTGCCCGACGAACGAGTCGAGCTTTTTGGGACGCAGCGATCCCAGATCGAGGTCTTCGTCCCTTTTTTCGAGGTTAACGATCCTAGCTTCTTCCGCCATAGAGCCTCTTGTATTCGTAATAGCTCCCCATCACCTTCTGGACGTAGTTGCGCGTCTCGCGCAGCGGGATGTATTCGATGAACTCGTCAATGTCCAGATTGATCATGTCGCCATTGTACCAGTTATTGACCCACTTTTTAACCCTTCCCGACCCGCCGTTGTACCCGGCCAGCGCCAGGAACACGTTGCCCCGGAACTCGTCGAGCAGATTCTTTAAATAATACGTTCCCATCATGATGTTGACGTTGGCCTCGTACATCATGCTGGACCGGAACGGATATAGCTTCAGATCTTTCGCGATCAGGCGGCCGGTGGAGGGGATGATCTGCATCAGGCCGTACGCGTGCGAATGCGACAGCGCGGCCGGATTGAACCGGCTCTCTTCGCGGATCAGCGCCAGGGTCAGCAGCGGGTCCAGCTGGTTCTTCTGCGAATATTTGAGAACGTAGTTCCAGAACCCCTTTGGGTATGAAAATTGGAACAATTGGGGATCGATCCGGTCCGGCTTTCCGGCTATCACCGCATCGGCCACCTTACTTTCCGAAAGCAGTATCGGGGTCCGGTATTCGCCCGAACGCTGGAGGATGCGCGCCATCGTCGCCTGCGCTGATTCCTTGTCTCCGCTCGCTTCCAGTATCCGCTTCCCTTCCACCGCCGCAAAGTCCATCAGATCAAGCTCGACCAGTGATCGATACCGTTCTACGCTTTCCTTGACCTCCGCGCTGCGGGCCGCTTCTATTGTCAATCGCTGGTCCGTTCTTGCGATAATGTCATCGTCGTCCGAAAGGGATGCCAGTTCGTTAATGGGAATGGACTTCCCTCTGGGTATCGCGTAGCCGAGCGAGATCAGCTTTTCCTTCGCCCGGTAAGATGAATAGGTGTGATCGTAACGGTCGGCCAGGTAATAATAAATGCCGGCCGCCGCGTCCGTCTTTCCCTGCCGCTCCGCCAGTTTTCCCCACCAGAGCAGGCACTTGGGCGTATCGTCCCCGGTATTTTTAAGCTTGGCCAGGGAGAAGGTCCGGTAGGCGTTATCGAAATCGTACTTTTTATAATAATACATCCCGGCCTTGAACAGGGCGCTGTCGACATAGCTCGATTTAGGATAACGGTCGGCCAGATAAAGGTAGGTCTCGGCCGCCGCCTGGGGACTGTCGAGCCCTTCAAAGTATACGCCCAGATAATAGCAGGCATTATCGGCATAATTGCTATCGGGATAGTTCTCGATCACCTTGCTCATATAATTGGCGGCGGTGGCATAGCGACCTCTTCGCCCGTACGCCCGGCCCAGATAGTACAAATTGCTCCCCTGCTCTTTTTCGGGCGTATAGCTGAGGCTTTTTTCGATATTGGCGATCGCGTCGTCCAGCTTTCCCCCCGAGGATTCTGACCTTCCCAGCATCATGAACGCCCGGCCCGCGTACTTGCTATGCGGGTACTGCATGGCCAGCCGGTGGAAGACCGTTTCCGCTTCGTCGTACTCCCCGGCATTGAAGCTGGCCATGCCGTTACGGTAAAGGTCTTCCGGCTTTGCCTGGTAAGCGGGCAGTTCGTAAATGCTCGCCAGCTTGCGGATCCTGATCCTCGCCTTTTTGGCGAATTCGCTCAGGGGATGGTAGAGGTCGACCTCATTGTAGATATCGTAAGCAGACCGGATATTGCCGATCTTTTCATAACTGCACGCCAGCGCGAACCCGGCCTCGGCCGCGTTCGGTTCGCTCGAAAAGTCGGGAAGGAACCGTTCGTAGGCGGTGATCTCCTTTTCGGTGTCTCCCGCCCGCTCATAACTTCTGGCCGATTTAAGCAAGGCGTCCCCGAAAAGCGGGCTTTCTTTCGCCACTTTTTGATATGCCGGGCCCGCCAGATCGTAGTTCCCGTGATTAAAATAGATCTCGGCGATGTCGTACCAGGCATAATCT
>DATJPS010000028.1:0-18225 GCA_035506255.1 Candidatus Omnitrophota bacterium
CCGAACCCGACCAGGCGGACCTTGTCGCCTTTCACCAGCGCCTCCTCGATCTTTCCGAGCACGACGTCGATGACCTTTTCCGCTTCGGCCTTGGTCAGATCGGTCTCCTTGGACACTTTCCCTGCCAGCTGCTTCTTGTTCATTACTTTGCCTCCTTGGCCAAAAGCTTTTCCCAGTTTGCGTCGACATCCTTCTGGATCTCTTCGAGCAGTTGGGCGTTCTGGGGCTTGAACAAATGGCGGAACCGGTCCTGCGACTTGAGGAACTCGACGACCGGCTTTTTCTCTTTGGGCTTATAAGTGACCTTATACTTGCCGTTCTCCACTTCATAGAGCGGCCAGAAGCAGGTCTCGGCCGCCAGCCTGGCCACCACCATTGTGTCCTCCGGCTTGTAGATCCAGCCCAAACGGCACGGCTGTAAAACGTTCATGAACTTGGGGCCGGGGGTGGCGAACGCCTTTTCCGCTTTCCGCGTAAGGTCGGCCCAGTAGCCGACCGTCGCCTGCGCGACGTACGGTATGTTGTGGGCGACCATGATCTCGGTCAGGTCTTTCCGCTTCTCCATTTTCCCTTGTTTCACCTTGCCCGCGGGTTCGGTGGTGGTATTGGCCCCGGTGGGAGTGGCGCCGGAACGCTGGACGCCGGTGTTCATGTACGCCTGGTTGTTGTAGCAGACGTAGAGCAGATCGTGACCCCTCTCCATCGCGCCGGAGAGCGACTGCAGGCCGATGTCGTAGGTGCCGCCGTCGCCGCCGAAGGCGACGAAATTTATCTTCTTGGCGATCTTGCCTTTCTTCGAAAGCGCCTTGTAGGCCGCTTCGATCCCCGACATGGTCGCCGCCGAGTTCTCGAACGCGCTGTGCACGAACGGCGTGGTCCAGGCGGAATACGGGAAAATGGTGGTCACCACTTCAAGACAGCCGGTGGCGGAAACCACCACTACCGGGTCCTTGGAAGACATGCAGACCATCCTTACGATCTGCGGGAAACCGCATCCGGAACAGGCCCGGTGGCCTCCGCAAAGCGGGTCCTGTCTAGTCGAAAGTTCTTTTAATGTTGGCATTTTATTCCCTCACTCCCAGATAATTGACCGGCGGCATCTTGTCGGCTTTGGCCAGGTCGGCGAACACGCCTTTAAGCTGAGCGACGTTGATGTCGCGGCCGCCGAGGCCGTAAATGTAATCGATCATTTTCGGCGCGTTCGGCTTGCCGTAAAGCGCCGAACGGACTTCGGCGAATACCGGCCCGCCCTGCGTATTGTAGCAGTCGGAACGGTCCATGACCGCCACCGCCTTCTTGCCGGCCAGTTCGTTGGCGATCTCCTCGCCCGGGAACGGACGGAAGACCCGGACCTTGAGCAGCCCGGCCTTGATCCCCTGCTCTCTCAGTTCGTCGATCGCGACCTTGGCGGTGCCGGCGGTGGAACCCAGCGCCACCATCACGAAGTCGGCGTCGTCGAGCTTGTACTTTTCGTAAAAGCCGTACTCGCGGCCGAACTTTTTCCCGAAGTCTTTGCCGACCTCAAGGATCACCGGCTTCGCGCTGTTCATCGCTTCCGCCAGCTGCATGCGGTGCTCAAAATAATAATCGGTAAAATCGAGCGCGCCGATGGTCAGCGGGTCATCGAGATTGAGCGAAGAATAGACCGGTTTCTTTTCGCCTATGTAATCCTTAACCACCTTGTCGTCCAGCATTTCCATCCTCTCCATGCCGTGGCTGATGATGAACCCGTCGGTGGTCACCATCGCCGGGAGCTGGACCCGCGGGTCCTCGGCGATCCGGACCGCCTGCAGAAGATTATCGTAAGCTTCCTGCGGGTTCTCGGAGAAGATCTGCAGCCAGCCGAAATCCCTGGCCGCCATGGTGTCGGAGTGGTCGCAATGGATGTTGATCGGCGCAGATATGGCGCGGTTAACGTCGCACATCACGATCGGCAGGCGCAGGCCCGACGCGATCGGCAGCATCTCGTACATCAGGCAGAGCCCCTGCGACGAGGTGCCGGTCATGACCCGGGCTCCGGTGGTGGCGGCGCCGATGCAGGCCGACATCGCCGAATGCTCGGATTCTACCGGGACGTAATTGGTGTCGACCAGGCCGTCGGCCACGAACTGGGCGAAGATCATCACGATCTCGGTGGCGGGAGTGATGGGATAAGCGGCGACCACATCGGGATTGATCTGGCGCATCGCCTCGGCCATTGATTCGTTTCCGGTCTTTGCTACTGTTGGCATGTTACTTGTCCCTTTCCATCGTGATCGACTTCTGCTTGGTCGGGCATTCACGGGCGCAGATGCCGCAGCCCTTGCAATGCTTGAGGTCGATCCCCGTCATCTTCTGGTCCTTTGCCGTGATCGCCGAATCGGGGCACGAGATCCAGCAGATCAGGCACTGGATGCAGGTCTCGGGGTGCCATACCGGCTTTTCCCCCAGCCGCCAGTCGCCGGTCTCGAATTCCTCCGCCGTCCCAGCCTTCAGCTGGTCGCAGGGAGGAAGCTCTTTCCATCCCATTAACTTACTCACCTTTGACCTCCTCGTACGCGCGCTCGATCGCCTTGATGTTGCCTTCAACGACTTCCGGCTTCGAAGCGAACTTTTTCTGCAGTTTTTTGCGGGTCTCGTCGATCGTCTGTTTGAAGTCCAGCATGCCCGAAGCTTTTAGCAGCGCGCCAAGCATCGGGGTGTTGGGAATGTCGCGGCCGATGGCCGATTTGGAAATGCCGGAAGCGTCGACGGTGAAGACCTTTGAGCCTTTGAGCTTGAGCATTTCCCTTACGCTCTTGGGAGTATCGGGAGTGTTGACGATGAGTATGCCGTCGTCCGGCATGCCCTGCGTCACGTTAACCTTCCCCATCAGCGACGGATCGAGCACGATCACCATCTTGGGGTCGGTGATCCCGCAATGGAGCGTGATCGGCGCGTCGGACAAACGGTTGAACGACGCCACCGGGGCCCCCATCCTTTCCGGACCGTACTCGGGGAACGCCTGCACATACTGGCCGGAAGAAAGCGCCGCGTCCGCAAAAAGCAGCGCCGCGGTCTTGGCCCCCTGCCCGCCTCTGCCATGCCAACGGATCTCAAGGATCTTTTGTTTAGCCATCTTACTTATCAACCCTTCTATCCGCGAATGAATTCGCGGTTAAATTTAAGCGAGAATTTATTCTCGGCTTACTATATCACCCAATTCTGTAATTTGCCTAATATTGCGACGCTCATGACTATGCCGAAGAGCACCAACACGGCGGCGGGAAGGAGGGCGGCCACGAACGCTTCCCATCTTTCTATCCCCTGGATCTTGCGCGAGGCGATAGCCATCAGTCCGTACAGATAGACAACAAAAAGGCTGTAAACTATGTTATACCCAATTTTAAAATTTGTAAAGTCCACCAGTCCCTGCTTTGAAAAAATGACCGTGAGCACGGGAATGATCAATATCAGCGCCGCCGCGCTCGAATAAAAAGAGGCCTTCAGGCTCAGAGTGTAGTCCGACAACCCTCCCATCATCCGTCCGCCGAAGTGGAGCAGCCAGCCCAGCACGTAGAAAAGCCCCAGCAGCAGCCCCGTCAACACCATCCCCATCACCGCGTATACCATTATAAAGAACATGAACGATAGCACCACCGCCACCGGCGCGACCAGGACCAGCTTCCATCCCGTTACTTCCACCCAGATGGTAAGCCCGATCGGCAGCATCTGGTTGATAAAGACCACGCAGGAAACGAAGAACGCGATCACCCAGGCCACCACCCCGCAGAACAGCACCGGTTCTTCCTTCCAGTTCCCCGATGGAAGTTTGGTGAAGAACAGGACCGGGCGCATAAGCACCAGGTTGAACAGGCCGAGATATTTTTTAAACATGCACTTCTCTCCTTCCCTCGAACGCCTTCATCAGCGTCGCTTCGTCGGCGTAATCCAGATCGGAACCGATCGGCAAGCCGTAGGCGATCCTGGTTATTTTAACACCCAGCGGGGATAAAATCCTCATCAAATACAAAGCGGTCGCTTCCCCCTCGGTGGTGGGATTTAGCGCCAGCACGATCTCGCCGATCCCGGACTTGACCCGGTCGAGCAGTTCGCGGATGCGGAGGTTCTCCGGCCCCATGCCGTTGAGCGGGGAGATCACCCCTCCCAGCACATGATAACGGCCTTTGAACTCATGCGTCCGCTCGATCGCGATCAGGTCCTTCGGCTCTTCCACAACGCAAAGAAGGGACGGGTCGCGCGATGTGTCGGCGCAGATCGAGCACGGGTCCTGGTCGGTAAGGTTGTAGCAAATGGAGCAGTGCTTGAGTTTTGCGCGCGCCTCCACCATGGCATCGGCCAGCTGTTTCACGTCGCCGGCGGAAGTGCCCAATATATGGAAAGCGATCCGCTGCGCCGACTTGGGGCCGATCCCCGGCAGGCGCTTCAGTTCGTCTATTAGTTTCTTGAAAGTAGCTGAGTATTCTGTCATGGTCACATTCCGGGAAGCTTGATCCCTCCGGTGGCAGCCTTGAGCCTTTCCGCCGCGTCATCCTTCGATTTCTTGAGCGCGCGGTTGGCCGCGTCCTTGAACGACGAGACCGCTTTTTTGGGATCGACGCCCGGGTTGACCTTCACGTCGATGATGTTCATCTCGCCGTCCACGATCACGAACACTCCATTGACCTCGGCCTCGTACCGCATGCGCGAAAGTTCGTCCTTCACCTTTTTGAGATTGTTCTGAAGGTCCCTCGCCTGTTTCACCATATCGCCGAACTGTCCAAATACCATTTTATATTACCTCCCCTTCGAATATGTCACGCACCAGGTCCGCCGTCACCGGAGCCTGCCTGGACGGTCTCCCGTCCATGATCTCCCCTTCGATCCCGATCTCCTCTCCGGTAACTTCTTTTATCGCCGACTCCACCGCCGCCCGGTTCTTGGCCTCTTCCAACCGTTCCTTGTGGAAAGCGTACCCTTTTTTGAACCCGATCACAAGTTTCCCGCCCGCGTTTATCTCCATCGGCTCACCTTCGTGGAGGGAAACGAATCCGTAAGGCGACTGCTTTTTCACCAGCGCGAGGATCTCGTTCCATTTGGTCTTGATGTGCGCGATCCTGGAACCGGCCGGCGCCGGGCTGGCCGGCTTGGCCGCCGGAACGGGCGCGGATATCGTTTCTTTTACCGCCGGGATCGCGGCCACCGTCGCCGCCGGACGGACAACATTGGCCGGGCGTTTGACTTCCGCGCTGACGGTCTGCACTTCTTTCGGCTGCATGATCTCGAGCAGCGCGACCTCCAGTACCAGCCGCGCGTGCGGATGCCACTTCATGTCGAGCTCGGCGCGGGTGAGCGCGCGGAGGATATCTTTGATCTTTCCCATTTCCATCCCGTTGGACTGCTCCGATAAACGCTCCTGGTATTCTTTGGTCAGCTCCAGCGAACCGGCGGCCCCCACTTTGGCGAACATGAGGTCGCGGAAGTGGTTGATCAGGTCCTTGGCCACTTGCGCGGCGCTGCGCCCCTCGTCTATCCCTGTCCGCAGCAGCTCGAGCGCTTCGGCGTCGTTCCCGTTATGGATGGCGTCGGAAAGGGCAAAGAGCATGTCCTCGTCGGCGGCGCCGAGCAGCGTCACCACGTCATCAAGCGTGATGCTGTCGCCCGCGAACGAGACCAGCTGATCGAGCAGTGAGATCGAATCGCGCATGCTCCCCTCGCCCGAGCGGGCCACGATGTCGAGCGCTTTTTCGTCGATCTTGAACTTTTCCGCTTTGGCGATCTTGAGCAGCTGTTCCTTGATCTCCGAAAGCTTGATCCGCTCGAAGTCGAGCCGCTGGCAGCGGGAAGCGATAGTGATGGGAACTTTTTGCGGTTCGGTGGTGGCAAGGATGAAGATGACGTGCGACGGCGGCTCCTCCAGCGTCTTGAGGAGGGCATTGAACGCCTCCGCGGTGAGCATGTGCACCTCGTCGATGATATAGACCTTGTACTTTCCCTCGACCGGCGCATAGCGGACCTTTTCCCTCAGGTCGCGGATCTCGTCGATGCCGCGGTTGCTGGCGGCGTCGATCTCGATCACGTCCACTGCGTTGCCGTCGCGGATCTTAAGGCACATGTCGCACTTGAGGCAGGGGGAAACGGTGGGGCCGTTCTTGCAGTTGAGCGCTTTGGCAAAAATGCGGGCGGTGGAAGTCTTGCCCGTCCCTCTCGGTCCGGTGAACAGATAAGCGTGGGAGATGCGGTCGCTAGAAATGGCGTTCTTCAAAGTTTGGATGATATGCTTTTGCCCGACCAGATCATCGAAGTCCTGTGAGCGGTATTTGCGGTAAAGGGAAATGTAGTTCATTTCAACAACATCCGATCAAATAAATCCGAAATCCGAATGTCCGAAATCCGAACGATGATTTTATTATATAATCCGCCGAAAGCGGCACAATGTTCGTAATTCGGATTTGGGATTTCGGATTTTCTCACCTGTACACCCTGGGCACGCGCTTGCCGATGTTGCAGATGACCTCATATGAAATCGTGCCGTCGAGCGCGGCGATCTCGTCGGCGGTGATGTTCTCTATCCCCTGCGAGCCGATCAGCGCCGCTTCGTCGCCGACCTGGACGCGGCCGTCGCCCACGTCGACCAGCGTCATGTCCATGGTCACCGTCCCCACCACCGGGTACCGCTTGCCGTTTATCAGCACTTTGGCGCGGTTGCTGAGCCGCCGCGAATATCCGTCGGCGTAGCCGACTGGGAGCGTGGCGATGGAAGTCTCCTTGCTGGTCGAATATATTCCGCCGTAAGAGATGGGGGTTCCGGACGGCACGCGCTTTAAATAGACGACCCGGCTCTTGAGCGAGAGCGCGGGTTTAAGGCTGATATCGCGGACCGCCTCGGGCTTGGGGTACAGTCCGTAAAGCATGAGTCCCACCCTGACCATGTCCAGATGGGTGGCGGGATGGAACAGCGTGGCGGCGGAATTGGCCGCGTGCTTGATCGGAATGTCGGAAAGCTTCGGCAGGAGCGCGCGGAAACGGTCGAACTGGTCGGAGGTAAATGAATCCATGTGCTCTTCGGCTTTCGCGAAATGGGTGAAGACGCCTTCGATCTCAAGATTGGGGAGTGACTGCACCTTGGCGACCAGCGCCACCGCTTCGGACGGCTGAACTCCCACCCTTCCCATCCCCGTATCCACCTTGATGTGTACCTTGGCCGTCAGCTTCCGTCTCGACGCCTCGTCGGATAGCGCCTTCGCTTCGGAGAAAGAATAAACGGTCTGCGTAAGCCGGTGCTGGACCACTTCGTCCATCACCGAGGTCGGGGATTCGGTAAGTATCAGGATGGGGCCCACCACTCCCGCCTCGCGCAGTTCCAGCGCTTCCTTTAAATTCGCGACCGCCAGGAAATCGGCGCCCGCCTCCAGCGCGGCGCGCGACACCGCCACTGAGCCGTGCCCGTAGGCGTTGGCCTTGGTGACCGCCATGAACCGCGTGCCGGGCTTGAGCAATTTTTTGATCGCGGCGATATTATGCTTGATCGCTTCGATACTTATTTCAGCGTAAGTGTTCATTTCTCATCTTCTCCACCAGTTCGTCGGTGACGGTGACGTCGCCCAGCGTCGCTTCCCGTCCGGCGTCGCGCCCGTGGTAATCGGTGCCGCCGGTGGTAAGCAGCCCGTACTTGCGGGCCAGCGTCACGTAATGTTCGGTGAACTTGTCCTGATAACCGGGATAATACGCCTCGATCCCGCGCAGGCCGTCGGCGACCAGTCCGGGAATGATATTGTCCCGGTTGGTGATGGCGGGATGCGCCAGCGCCGCCATTCCGCCCGCTTTATTGATCAGCTTGATCGCTTCCGTCGGCGAAAGCTTGTAGTGGCTCACGTACGCCGGTCCCTTGTACTCCAGATAGCGGTCGAACGCTTCTTTGAATCCCGAGACCGCTCCCATCTTCACCAGCGCGCGCGCCACGTGCGGCCGGCCGGGGGATTTTTTACCGGAGATCGCCAGGACGTCTTCCGACTTGATGGGAACTCCCAGCTTATTGAGCTTTTCCACGATCCGATGGATCCGCTCCACCCGGGAGTTCTGGATCTTGCTCAAAACCGGTAAAAGCTCCGGGCTTTTATGGTCGAAAAAATAGCCGAGAATGTGGACCTCGGTGCGGGGGATCTCGCAGGTGAACTCGATCCCCGGGATCACCTCCACCCCCAGCTCCGCGCCCTTTTTCTGCGCGGGTTCTATGCCGTCCACCGTATCGTGGTCGGTAAGCGCTAACGTCTTCAGTTTGATTTTTGCCGCCAGCTCTACGATCTCTTCAGGTGTGTCGGTCCCGTCCGAAAAAGTGGAGTGAACGTGCAGGTCTGCTGGCATTTCAACCCGAATTATAGCAGGATTTACAGGAAAATTCCATCTGTCGGCAAGCTCAGATATCCTTGTACAGCCGCATTACTTCGTCCTTCACGCGGTCGCCGTCAACGGTGACCTTTATATAATGATAGAACCCGCCCATCATCGCGGGCAGGTGCAGAACGCCGCCCGATCCGCCGGTGACGATATACACCACCCCGTTCCGCTCCGCTTTGAGATACGCGTGGATGTGGCCGGTGAAGACGTACCGGACGCGATACTTTTCGAATAAGCCTGTCATCTTTTCCGACATTTGCCGCTCCGACATCACATAGTCAGAATACACGTTCGACGGGTCAAAATTGGGCTTATGGAAAAAGACGAACAGGACCTTGTTCCGGTTGGCCTTAAGTTCGCTCTCCAGAAAATCGAATTGTTTTTTATCGAAGGTCCCCCGGAAAGAATTATCGAGGACGATGAAATGCGCGTTCCCGCGATCGAACGAATAATAGTCCGGCCCGAAATACTTAGCGAACGACCGGTATGCGCCCCGGCAGGCATCGTGGTTCCCCATAACATTGTAGACCCTTACCCCCTCCCGGCTCACAAAATCGGCGTACGCCTTGTATTCTTCGGCGCTGCCGTCGTTGACAAAGTCGCCGGTGTTGACGGCGAACTCAATGCTCTTGTCGGCCTTGATCCGGGAAAAGATATCGGAGAGCATGCGCAGGTTGCCGTGATTGTCGCCAAAGACGGCGAAAGAGAAGGCGAACGCCGGTTGAAATGAAAAGAAGACAGTTATCGCCAGGATAAATCCGAATACCCGAAATCCTAAATCCGAACTCGGTATCCCTCGCTTCGCTCGGGATTTATAATTTGCCAAAGGCATACATTGTTCAGATCTCAGAGATTCGGATTTCGGATTTTCCCTACCCCAAGTCATCCGCGGCCGTTCTGTATTCTTTGAGGTTCTTTTCCAGCGATCTCACATTGTCGCCCAGCACTTCTTCGGTAAGGATGATCCCGCGAGCGCCGGTGTCGGCGATGATCGCCACTTCGGACGGTTTGATGGAGCGCTGGGTGGGAATGATGACGGGAAGCCCGGACGAGATGGCGATGGCGATGTAATTCTGCAGGTCGCCCACCATCAGCTCTTTCGAACTGGCCCCGAGCGGAAGAATGGCGGCGTCGATCGCCTGCGCGCCGGTCTCTTCCACCCCGATGATCTTATCGAGCGTGTATTCCTCGTTGAGCGCGATGATCTTGCCCGTTTTAAGCTTTTTGGAGACCGTTTTGAGCGCTTCGAAATGGAAATTGACGAAATCGAACTTGTCGTGCGATCGTGCGGTTTTTTCGTCGATCTCGGCCTGGTCGGATATATCCAGCCCGACCGGGACCTTTACCGCCGAAGAAATGCCGGAAACGTCGTCGCCGTCGCGGATGACGATGGCGTCCGCCCCCGCCCTTTCGGCCGCCGCCGCCATTTCGGCGGTGTTCTCCGGCAGCTGGACGATCAGCGTCATTTTATTGTTCTTAAGTTTCTCAAGCAACTTGCTCATTGCGTTTTTCCCTCGCTTTCAAAGATTCCGAACAGCCGCAGTACTTCTGCCGGTACAGGTTAAGTTTAGCAGAAATCTCCCGGCTTTTGTAATACCCTTCGCGGAAATCGTGGTAAAGGAACGCCACGCCCTCTTCCGCGGCGATCCGTTCGCCCGTCTCCTTTATCATATCATGCTTCTGGTACGGGCTGATGAGCAAGGTGGTGGTGAACATTTCAAATCCGTTCTCTTTGGCAAAACGGGCGGCGGCGCGCAGTCGCTGTTCGTAGCAGCCCGCGCAGTTGCCGGGAGCGTTGTTGTCTTCGCTCTCGACATAGGTCATGGGGAGGCCGGAAATGGCGCAGTAGTACTCCATGCACTTTTTTCTCATTTCGTGCTCCGACGAAGGGTAAAGGTTGGGATTGTAGAAGAACCCTTCGGCCGCGTACCCGTTCTCCGTCAGCCAGTGGTAAACGGTGGTGGTGCACGGCGCGCAGCAAGTGTGGAGGAGCAGTTTCTTCACTTCACCAGTCCCAGTTGTTTAAGGACGGAGCGGACCTGTTCTTTTTCGCCCGCGGTCGCTTCGATGAGCGGGAGGCGCGGAATGCCGACCGGCATCCCTACCATCTCAAGCGCCGCTTTTACCGGGGTCGGGTTGGCGGTGATAAAAAGGACATTGAACAACGGCATCAGCCGTTCGTGCAATGCTTCCGCGTTTTTTATATCGCCCGCGTGGAACGCGTTCAACATTTGGGCGATCTCGTTGCCGGCGATATGCGAAGCGACGGAGATCACTCCCACCGCTCCCACTTTCATCATCGGCAGGGCCATGGAATCGTCGCCCGACCAGATGGTGAACCCGGGGGGGACGAGTTCCGCGGTTTTTTTGGTCTGCTCCACGCTGGCGGCGGAATCTTTTAATCCGACGACATTTTTAAAGTCGCGGGCGATGCGGGCCACCGTTTCGGGCAGCATGTTGACGACGCAGCGGCCGGGAATGTTGTAAATGATGATCGGCAGTTTGGTCTTTTCGGCCACGGCTTTAAAGTGCTGGTACATTCCTTCCTGCGATGGTTTATTATAATAAGGAACGACCACTAACAGTCCGTCCACTCCTATTTTCTCCGCTTCAAGCGACGATCTGACGGTGGTGGCGGTGGAGTTGGAGCCGGTCCCGGCAATAAGTTTGCAGTTGGTCCCTTTTAGGGCGGTTTTGACCGTGCGGTAAAGTTCGTACTCTTCCTCGTGGGTAAGGGTCGGCGATTCGCCGGTAGTGCCGTGGACGACGACCGAATCGGAACCGTTTTTGGCCAAATAAACCGCCAGTTCCCCCGCTTTTTTATAGTCGACGGAAAGGTCGGCTTTGAACGGCGTTACCATTGCGGTAATGAGTTTCCCGAAGTCGGTCATATGTCACCCCTGTGGAAATAATTATAGCATAAAAAGGGGGGATTCTATCAACGGATAGGACAACGGGGCGATCAACGGACTTGACAACGGATAATCGGATAAAACAACGGATCGATCAACGGATGTGTCAACGGATAATCGGATGGGAGAACGGGACTATCATCGGATAGGACAACGGATGAACGGACATCCGGAAAGATATTATCCGTTGATCCGTTTAAATATCCGCTGATAGAGAGGTTTTGACAGACACGAGGCTGTAACTTTCGAACCATTACCTTACCCCCTAATAAATATGCAACTTCAACAAATTAATTCGAGAAATGATCATTCTGGGGGATTAGAGATCGATTTTTATTATTATATTCCTGATTAATCTTCATCTCAAGCGATATTTAAAAAGTGGGCGGGGCATCCTGATCCCCCAGGAATACCCCACCCATCGTTTATCGAGCAACTTATATTCCCGAAAATAACGATCAACCATATTTAAAACGACGAGTTTCACAACAATTACCGTCAAACATTCGTCAAATTAAACTTCCCATCCGTTTATCCGTTTCAATATCCGTTGATAGCGCTCCCGCACATCTTATTGTGCATTTCGCTTGCATTGAAAAATATTTTGTGTAATAATCCCGAAAAGATGCTAATCATTTTGACCGGATTTACCGGCTTGATGCATAATAGTAGAAGTTCCAAAGAGTCTTCCCATAAGTTCCTCATTGATCATTTCGCGCGGGGGGCTCATTTTGGATAATAAATTTGGTTTTATCGGTTATCCATTATCAATAGATCTCTTAAATAAATTCAATCCTTCGCTCAAATCGCTCCCTCCCGCTGATTTAAAAGACAAATTAACCAAACTTCCGCCTATTATAGCTTCGTCCATTACCGGGGTAAGATCGACTACCGGCCGGGAGCTGGAAGGTATTTTTATTCTCGTCATGCTCCTCCCCGACCAGATAATCGAGCTGGACCATAAATTCGTCATCGAAAAAATAATCGAAGCCGGGAAACTGGCAGAAAAAGAAGGGGCAAAGATCATCGGGCTTGGAGGGCTAACCTCCATTATCGGCAATCAGGGCGAGATCGTTGCTAAGAATCTTAATATCGCTGTAACCACTGGAAATACTTATACCGCCGCAACAACCATTGAGGCGACATTAAAGGCCGCCGAAGCGATGGGCATAGACATTGCAAAGGCAACCGCCACTGTCATCGGCGCTACCGGCTCTATTGGCAGCACTTGCTCTTATATCCTTTCCGAAAAAGCGGCAAATCTCAATCTTGTTGCCAGGAACCAGAAAAAACTGGAACTATTCTCAAAACAGCTTGCATCTTCCGGGCGGGCCAAAGTCGATTATTCCACCAATATAGACAAGTCGGTATCCGTTTCTGATATTATCATTTCCGCCACCAGCACGCCAAACGCTATTATCGATCCCGACTATGTTAAACCCGGCGCCGTTATCTGCGATGTTTCGGTTCCGAGGAATGTGATGGAAAAAGGCAAAAAACGAGAGGACATTCTAATCATCGATGGAGGGTTAATATCCCCTCCTGGACAACTGAAGATCGATTTTGATATCGGCCTTCCAAATGGAACCGCTTATGCATGTTTGTGCGAAACCATGATACTGGCTCTTGAGAATCGTTTTGAAAATTATACAATGGGGCCCGGGATAGAACAGAAAAAAGTCAAGGAGATCCTGGGGCTTGCAAAGAAGCATGGTTTCAAAATATCGGGTTTCAAAAGCTTCGGCCGATCGCTCACGGCCAAAGACATCCAAACTATAAAGAACAACGCCATCGCGACAACCGGGAAAACAAAATGAACATATACGCGATCGCATCATTATCTGCCTCGCTGATCATTGCCGGATTGGGGCTGTTCGTTCTTATAAACAATCCAAAGAACGCCATCAACCGGATATTTTTCATCTCTTGCAGTGTCATCGCGCTTTGGATATTTGGTTGTTTTCTTGAAAGCTACCTACTGGATACGCAGATCGTGCTGGTCATTGATAAAATAACTAATATCTTTGCCGTACTGAGCCCTGCCCTTTTTCTACATACGGTCTATACGATCCTCGGAAAAAAAGACAACAGGAACATAGCGATCGCCTATTTCATCTCCGCGTTCCTCATACTCTCGATCCTGACTCCGTACTTCTCATCGGGAATAATCTATCGCTATAACGTAAGATATTTAACGATCCCTGGGCCCCTATATTTTGTTTTCATGGCACTATTAACCTGGTGCGGACTGCTTAGCATTTTCAGCACTTATTACACATATAAAAACAGTACCGGTTACAAAAAAAGTCAGTCCATATACTTAATGTTTGCCAATGCTACTATCGTTATCGCCGCCATTAGTTATTTTATGCTCGTGTTCAACATTAAAATTCCTCCGCTGGATAATTATCTGAACATTGTTTACGGGCTGATCATGACCTATGCAATTGTTTACCATAAACTAATGGACATCGAAATCGTCATCAAAAAGACAATCGCTTATTCCATTTCGACCGCATTTTTAACGGCGACTTTCATGTCAGTTATCATCGTCAGCAATTATCTGGCGATCAACATGACCGGCAAGAACTCGGTCCTCTTCTGGATAATCGGCGCGTTCATGGCTTCACTTATCCTTCAGCCTCTGCATGACGAGATCCAGGGTTTCGTCGACCGCGTCTTCTTCCGCGCCCGCTACGATTATCAAAATATTTTACGCAAGTACAGCGGCGCGCTCACCCGTCCCATGACCGACCTTTCGCGCTTCTCAAAGGTCACCCCCTACCTCCTCTGGAAATCGCTCAAGCTGGAGGGGGCGTCGTTCATGGTGCTCGACCGCGACCATAACCGGTACATCGTCCGCGCGGGCGAAGGGAACGACCGATCATTGATCGGCCAGACCGTCCAGATCGATTCGCCCCTAATCAATGAGCTCGCCGTCCACCGCAAAGAGGTGAACCTGGACGACCTGCATTACACCTTGAGGTCGTCCAACGAAGCGCTCACTCCTTCCCAGAGGGAAACGCTGGAAAAGATCGCCGCCGACATGCAGAAGCTGAACGTCATCCTCGTCATCCCCTGCATTTCGGAAAGCGAATACTTCAACAAGCCCACCTTGCTCTCCACCATCAACCTGGGCAAGAAGCTTTCCGACGAGCCATTCTCCCGCGAAGACATAGACTTCCTGAAGACGCTCGCTAACCAGGCAGCGATCTCCATCGAATACGCGTTCATCCTCGAAGAATTAAAGAAGAACCAGGACACCGTCATCAAGACCGAAAAGCTCGCTTCGCTCGGCACCATCACCGCCGGTATCGCCCACGAGCTCAAGAACCCGCTCACCTTCATCATCACCGCGTCGCAGATACTGGTGACCAAATGGAGCGACCCGGAGTTCCGCGAAAGCGCCCTTAAGATGCTCCCGGCCGAGGCCGAACGCATGCGCATCATGGTGGAAGGCATATTGGGCTATTCGCGCAGCAAGGAACTGTCGCTGGAGCCGGTGGACGTCAACGAAATGATGAAGAAGGTGCTTTCGCTCCTCTCTTACGAGTTCAAGAAGAACCACATCACGCTCAAGGAAGAACTGAACAACGCACTCAAGATCAACGGCGACCAGAACCGGCTGATACAAATATTCATCAACCTTTTGAACAACGCCAACCAGGCCATCGGCGACAAAGGCGGTACCATCACCATCACCACCAATGACATCGGCGACGATACGGTGGAAGTGCGGATATCGGACACCGGTCCCGGCATTCCCAAAGACAAGCTCAATACCATCTTCGAACCGTTCTACACCACCAAGGAATCGGGGACCGGCCTGGGGCTTGCCATCGTCAGCAAATACGTCAAGGAACACAAGGGGGAAATAACGGTGGAGAGCGAACCGGGCAAAGGCGCCACTTTCATCGTCAGACTCCCCAGTTTCAAACTAAGCTGAAGAAATTATCGAATATTTTCTCCGCGACGCGGGAATATTCTTTCTTGATCTTTTTATGATGTTCCAGATGCTCCCGCGGATCGTCGAACCAGCCGGAGATCACCTTTTCGTCCACCTCAAGATGGAATTGCAGGCCGTACGCTTTTTGACCGACCTTTAACGCCTGGTTAACGACGGCATCGCCCCCCGCGATCCGCTCTCCCGAAGCGGGAATATCGAACGTATCGCCGTGCCACTGGAACACTTCCAGCTCCGCCGGCACCCCCGAGAACAACCGGTCCCCGCGTCCGACAGCGGTAAGAGAGACCTTCGACCAGCCGATCTCTTTTTGCGGCGTGGCGTACACCCTGGCGCCCGCCGCTTTGGCCAAAAGCTGGGCCCCCAAACAGATCCCAAGATAAGGAACTTCTTCCTCTATCAACATCTTGATAAAACGGTCCTCGTCCTTCAGATAGGGATATTTGTTTTCCTCGTAAACGTTCATCGGCCCGCCTAGCGCCACCACCGCCGATATTCCGTCAGCGGTCTCGGGCGGACGGTCCCCTTTCCAGAGATCGACGATCTTGTGTGGGACCCCTTTATTTTCAAGAAAATCGCCGATCGTTCCCGGACCTTCGGCTTCCACCTGTTTTAGAATAAGTATCATTTCATCATTCTAATATTTTTCGGCCTGAATTGGAACTAAAAAGGGCGCCTCTTCCCCGTCCGGAAAAAGCGCCCTTTCTTATCGAACATTAAACCTGGACCCGGTGCCGGTCGTGCAGTTCTCCCTTCTTCCCCTTGTTCCATCCTCCCACGCGCGAAAAATATCCGGTAACCCGGGTGATGTGCTCCACGTTCCTCCCGCCCGTCAGGATCCGGTCAAGCTTATCGGGCGTAAGCTCCGCCAGCGCTTTGGGCTCTACTTTGGTCTTGTCGTTCTCGCCGTCGAACGATTCGTGGCGGAAATAAATATTCCCCGCCTCGTCGGTGGCCCATAAGATGTGCGGCCTCGCCTCCAGATACGCGTCAAGCTCTTCAAGCGTCATTGTTTTCCACCTCCTTTTACCAGCCTTTCGATCGTCATCGCCTTGAATTCCCGTTCCAGCTCTCTCTGCAATTTCAGGAAGAACCGGTGCAGGGGACAGCTCTTTTCCATGAAGCAATGGTATTTATGGTTAAGGCACTTGTTGAGCGCGTGATCCGGCTCGAACAGGCGTATGACCCGCAACACGTTAACCTTTTTCGATAAAAGCCGCGCGCCGCCCAGCCTGCCCCGTTCCATCCTCACGATCCCGGCCGACGCGAGCGTCTGCAGTATCTTGGCCGCGAAAACGCGGGAGATCTTCAACTTTCGCGACAGCTCCGCCGCCGGCAGCGGGGACGCATCCCCCTTCCTTGCCAGGCAGAGCAGGCAGCGCAGCGCATAATCGGTCCGCCGATCTATCATTATGGGACTATTTTAGTCCTATTTAAGATTGTGTCAAGCGGTTTTTATATGGTAGAATGGCCCATGCTCATAATCCGCCCCGCCGACGGCCGCGACCGGGCCGCCATCGTCCGCATCATGGACGAGGCTGACCTGCGCTACAAGAACGAGACCTTTGACCAGTTCTACCTGGCGGAAGCGGACGGCGTTCCCGCCGGCGTCGTGAGGCTGGACGAGCACGCCGGTTATATTTTCCTCACCACCCTCGGCGTGGCCAGCGTATATTTGCGCAAAGGGATCGGGCGGGCGCTGATGGAGTTCGCCATCGGCCGCTCATTGAAGGACATTTATATCTATACCATCATCCCTGAATTCTTCGCCAAATTCGGCTTTGTCCCCGCCCCCGCTCCAGCGGACCTGCCGCAAAAAAACATTTTCGATTGCGACGAGTGCTTTCCCGGTAAGTGCGTGACCATGGTGAGGAAGCATGCTCCCTGAATATCCTCAATTCAAACCATTCTCTCCTGCCGACTGGCACGCGGTGCAGGAACATCTGGGCCTTGAGACGAGAACGATCTGCGAACTGTCGCTCACCAATTTCGCCATCTGGCGCGAGTTTGACAATTCTCAGCTGACGCTGATCAATGGAAATCTTTGCGTTCTCATCAACCCGCTCAACGAACCGGGTTACTTTCTCGAACCGCTGGGGAACGAACGGCTCGCCGAAACGGCCGATATTTGTCTTAAGCACACCAAACGGATGTCGCGTCTTTCGCACGCTTTCATCGAAAAGCTGCCCGAAGGCCGCTTCCGCGGCGTCTGCCTGCGCGACCAGTTCGATTATGTGTATTCGGTCGCGGAGATGGCGGAGCTGAAGGGGAAAAAGTTCGACGGCAAACGGAACCACATCAGGAAGTTCGGAAGGGATTTTCCCGCGCATCGGTTCGCCAGGCTCGACACTTCCATCCGGCAGGACGCGCTAAAGCTGTTCGACAAATGGTACAAGATCAGGGAGGAATCGCGGTTCTTCCCTAAAATGGCGTACGTGGCGCAAAGGTCGGCGCTGGAGGCGGCCCTGTTGAACTTCGATAAATTGAAGCTGATCGGTTGTTCGGTGACGGTCGGCGATTCGTTGGCGGGGTTGCTGGTCGGCAGCGTGCTCAATCCGGAGATGATCGATCTTCACCTTTCCTACACCGACCCCGAAGTGCCGGGCGTATCGCAGTTCATGCTGCAGCAGGCGTGCGCGCAGACCTATTCGTCTTACAAGCTGATCAACCTCGAGCAGGACCTCGGCATTCCCGGCCTGCGCAAGGCCAAGCTCTCCTACCATCCGCTGAGGCTGGAAAAAAAGTTCGAGATCACCGGCTGAACTTATGATTTTAATTTTCCACTTTTCTTTTATTGAAAAGAAAAGTGGATGAAAAGAAACAGCCGGGGGAATCCCCCGGTCCCCCTTTGACCTTCGTGTGCCCTCGCTGCTCCGCAACTCAGATGTAAAACGAATAGTTATGTCAAATCCGATGAAAGTAGTGAGCGCCGCAGCTCTCCACCCCTCCCGATTGTGAAACACCCCACTCAGGTCACATCCGAATATATAATGT
>DATJPS010000029.1:0-13238 GCA_035506255.1 Candidatus Omnitrophota bacterium
CGCCAAGCTCTATTCCCACTGGATCACCGTCAACTACCGCGAGGCCTACGGTCTTTTTGCCTGCAGCGGTATACTCTTTAACCACGAATCCCCACGGCGAGGAAGGACTTTTGTGACCCGCAAGATAACCCACGCCGTGGCCAAGATCAAGCACGGGCTGGCCGATAAGATCGTGCTTGGCAATCTGGATGCCAGGCGCGATTGGGGATACGCTCCGGACTATGTCGAAGCGATGTGGATGATGCTGCAGGCGGAGCGTCCGGACGACTATGTGGTCGCCACCGGCGAAGCGCATACTGTCCGCGAATTTTGCGAAAAGGCGTTCGCGGTGATAGGGAAAAAGCTGGCCTGGAAGGGGAAAGGGGTGGAAGAGAAAGGGATTGACGAGGCTACCGGTAAAATGCTGATCGAGATCAGTCCCGAATATTTCCGTCCGTCGGAGGTGGAATACCTGCTGGGCGACCCGAAGAAGGCGAACCAGAAGCTCGGCTGGAAACCGAAAGTGAAGTTCGATGAGCTGGTACGGATCATGGTCGAATCGGACCTTAAATCAGCGGCGAAAGGGGCCTGAGATGAAAAAAGGCTCAAAGATCTATCTGGCGGGACATACCGGGCTGGTCGGTTCCGCCCTCTATCGCGGTCTCCAATCGGCCGGTTACACCAATATCATTGTCAGGGATATTTCTGAATTCGACCTGCGGGACCAGGCGGAGGTGGAAAAGTACTTCGAGGCGGAGAAGCCGGAATACGTCTTTCTGGCGGCGGCAAAGGTGGGCGGCATCCTGGCCAATAATACCTACAAGGCCGAGTTCATCTACGACAATATCATGATCGCGGCCAACGTGATCCAGGCTTCATACCGGCACGGAGTGAAAAAACTTTTAAACCTTGGCTCGTCGTGTATCTATCCCAAGCTGGCGCCGCAACCGCTCAGAGAAGATCATCTATTGACCGGGCCGCTGGAGCCGACCAACGAGCCGTACGCGGTCGCCAAGATCGCGGCGATCAAACTCTGCCGCTATTATAACGAGCAGTACGGGACCGATTTCATTTCCGTCATGCCCACCAACCAGTACGGGATCAATGATAATTTTAATCTCGAGACCTCGCACGTATTGCCGGCGATGATCAGGAAATTCCACGACGCGAAACTTGCCGGAGCGAAGGCCGTGGCCCTCTGGGGTACGGGCGGCGTTTACCGCGAGTTCATGTGTTCGGACGACCTTGCCTCCGCCTGCATCTTTTTAATGGAGAACCGGAAACACGATGAGATCGGCGAATTCGTCAATATCGGCACCGGGGAGGATCTGCTGATCCGTGATCTGGCGGAGATGATAAAGGGGATCGTTGGTTTCAAAGGCGAGATCGTCTGGGACAAGACCAAGCCGGACGGGACGCCAAAGAAATTGCTTGATATTTCCCGGCTTCGGTCGCTCGGCTGGGCTCCGAAGATCGGGCTGAAGGACGGGATAACGATGGTCTACGATTGGTACCTTGAGCGGCGCTGATATTCGATGGAAAACGAATACGATATAATCATCGAACCGAAAAAGGGGTTTAATAACTACTGGCGCGACCTCTGGGCGTACCGGGAGCTTTTTCTGTTCCTTTCCTGGCGCGATCTACTGGTGCGTTACAAGCAGACCGTGATCGGCCTGGCCTGGAGCGTGATCCGTCCATTTTTAACGATGGTCGTTTTCACGGTCATTTTCGGATCGCTCGCCAAGTTCCCCTCCAACGGCGTTCCGTACCCGATCCTGGTCTTTGCCGCTATGCTTCCCTGGCAGTTCTTTGCCAATTCGCTGAGCGACAGCAGCAATTCCCTCATTTCCAACGCCAACATGCTTACCAAGATCTATTTCCCGCGGCTGATCATGCCGGCCAGCACGGTGATCGTGAGCCTGGTCGACTTTCTGGTCTCGTTCGTGATCCTAATCGGCCTAATGATATGGTACCGCTTCATGCCAAGCGCGCATATACTGCTGCTTCCGGTCTTTCTCGTGCTCGCGTTCATCACGTCCATGGGGGCGGGGCTCTGGATCTCGGCGGTCAACGTAAAGTACCGCGATTTCCGTTATATCGTGCCGTTCATCGTACAGTTCGGGCTTTATGTTTCACCGGTGGGGTTCAGCAGCAGCGTAGTGGCCGATAAATGGCGCCTGCTTTATTCGCTTAATCCGATGGTGGGGGTGATCGACGGTTTTCGCTGGGCGATACTGGGAGGAGCATCCCGCATCGATTGGTACGGTTTTACGCTCTCGGTAGTGATCTCACTGACGATATTCGCCTGCGGGCTTGCGTATTTCCGTAAAATGGAGAGCGAATTCGCTGATGTGATCTGATGAAAAAAGAGAAATATCTTATTACCGGGGCTTCCGGTTTTGTGAGCGGTCATTTCCTGCGCTACCTTGATTCGAGAAGGAAAAGCATGGATGTGCTGGCGCTCGACCAGTCCCCGTTGGGGATCGGCAGGGGGGAGTTCAAATATTTGAACATTGACCGTCGGGACATCAATCTTCTGGACGAGGGGAAGGTATTAAGTGTTGTCCGGGGTTTCCGTCCTGATTTTATCCTCCATCTTGCCGCCTGCAGCAGCGTGGCCTATAGCTGGCAGTACCCGAACGTCAGTTTTCAGAACAATACCAATATTTTCCTCAATATCGTCGAGGCGGTCAGGAAGACCGGGCTGGATTGCCGTATCCTTTCGGTCGGATCGTCCGAAGAGTACGGCAATGTCCATTCGAACAAGGCGCCCATCGCGGAGGATTGCCGTCTGCAGCCGCTAAGCCCGTACGCGGTGGCGCGGGTGGCGCAGGAGATGCTCTCCCGCGTTTACGCCGACAGCTTCGGGCTCGATATCGTCATGACCCGGTCGTTCAATCACATCGGACCCGGTCAGCGGGAAACATTCGTTGTTTCGTCTCTCATCCGGCAGATCGTGCTGACCCGGCTCAAACACCGCGCGCGCGTGGTGATAACCGCCGGTGATACCGGGATCGTCCGCGACTTTTTGGACGTGCGGGACGTCGTGAAAGCATACGACCTGCTTCTCAGGAAAGGGGAAAAAGGCGTAACTTATAATGTTTGCAGTGGCCGGGGGTATTCCATTTCGGAATTGATCGATCTGATCTCCGAGATCATCGGATCGCCGATAAACGTAAAGCGCGATCCGTTGCTGATCCGCCCAAACGATAACCGGATCATAGTCGGATCGAACGCCAGGCTGAAGAACGAGACCGGCTGGCGACAGACCATCGGGATAAAGGAAACGCTGAAAGAGATGATCGAGTATTGGGAGAACGCACTGAGAGCTTCGCGTTCGTTAAAAGTGAAATGAACCGGAATATAATCAAGATCGAGGGATTGAGCAAGCGCTACATCCTGGGGCACCAGCGGGAGGGTAACCTTACGTTCCGCGAGATGATCACGGAATCGGTCGCCGGCCTGGGACGCAGGCTGGCGCGACCATTCGCGCCCGCACGCGCGGATGGCGCCGGCCGGGAGGAATTCTGGGCGCTCAAGGACGTTTCGTTCGAAGTGGAACAGGGAGAACGGATCGGTATCATCGGTCGTAACGGTGCCGGTAAATCGACGCTGCTGAAAGTGCTGAGCCGCATAACCGAGCCGACCGCCGGAAAGATCGGGATAAAGGGAAGGATCGCCAGCCTGCTGGAGGTGGGGACCGGGTTCCATCCCGAGCTTACCGGCAGGGAGAACATCTACCTTAACGGTGCGGTACTGGGAATGAGCCGGCGCGAGATCATGGGAAAATTCGACGAGATCGTGGAGTTCGCGGAGGTCGCCAAATTCCTGGACACTCCGGTTAAGCGGTATTCTTCCGGCATGTACGTGCGGCTGGCGTTCGCGGTGGCGGCGCACCTTGAGCCGGAAATACTGATCGTGGACGAAGTGCTGGCGGTGGGTGACGCTCAGTTCCAGCGAAAATGCCTGGGAAAGATGGAAGATGTTTCCGCAAAGGACGGAAGGACCGTCATCTTTGTCAGCCATAACATGACGGCGATCGAACAGCTGTGCAACAAGCTGGTCCTGCTGCGCGACGGCCGGCTGGTGCGGCACACGTCCGACATCCGGTCGGCGATCGACGATTACCTTTCCGCCGGGGGATCGCAGGAAAAGGGCTCCGGCTGGAAGTCTTCCGAAGGTTACGATAACGAATATTTCGTTCCTTCCCGGTTGGCGTTGACCGATGGCGAAGGACGAGACCGTCCGATGCCGGTCAGGAACGATTCAGAGATCTGGGTGACGATCGAAGGGGAACTGAAAAAGGAAGAGAAAGACCTTACTTTGGGCTACGCCATTTATTCGAAAGACGGTTCGCTTCTCTACTGGTCGTACCAGAAGGATGACCGTGCCGCCGGGTGGCCTGAACTACGGCCGGGAAAGATCGTGCTCAGGAGCAAATTACCGAAGAACACACTTAACGAAGGTATATACCGTATCGAGCTTATCGCCAGCATCCATTTTAAAAAATGGATATTCGAACCGGGGAAGGACAATCCGTTCTGTCATCTTTCGATCGCGGGCGGATTGAGCGAATCCCCGTATTGGTTACAGAAGCGGCCGGGGCTTTTGGCTCCGGTGATCAAATGGCAGGGGAACAATGAGTAAAGAAATGGGACCGATCGCAGGGGGCGGGGTTTCGGTGGTGCTGGGAACTTATAACCGCCTCCCTTACCTCAAGATGGCGATCAGTTCGATCCGGTCGGAGCTTACGCGGCTGGGAGGCGACAATGAGATCATCGTGGTCGACGGCGGATCGACCGATAGAACGGTCAGGTGGCTGACCGCGCAAAAGGACATTATCACGATCGTTCAGCATAACAAGGGGGAATTCAACGGCAAGCCGGTGAAGCCGCGGAGCTGGGGATATTTCATGAACCTAGCCTTCCGGGCCGCCAGCGGTAAATATGTCTGCATGCTGAGCGACGATTGCATCGTGCTCGAAGGTGCGATCTCGAACGCTCGCGGATTGCTGGAAGAAAAAACGGAAAAGGGCGAAAAGGTGGGCGCGGCGGCGTTCTACTACCGCGATTATCTTGAGGAAGACGAATACAAGGTAAACCTGCTTTTCGACCGGGTCGTCAATATCAATCACGGCCTCTTCCTTAATTCCGCGCTCCACGACGCGGGATACGCGGAAGCGTCGCTCTATGAATTCTATTGGGGGGATTTTGACCTGACCTTGAAGCTTTACCACAAGGGATATCAGGTGATCGAGTCGCCCGATTCGTACGTCGAGCATTTCCACAGATTGAAATATCATCCGGCTTACGACAAAACGACTGGCGGCAACATCAAGAACATCGAACGGGACAAGGAAACATTCCTTGAGAGATGGGGATCGTGTTTCCCGGGCCATAAAGCGATCTCCGTGACGAAAAGAAAATATTACCGTGATCTGAAAGGAACAGCGAGCGTCTTCATTTCGAAAATGCCAGTGAACATGAAGCTGGCGGAGAAGCTCTCCGCGGCTGGCGGTAACATCAGCAGGATCGGGCGGGCGATGTCGCGCCTCCAGCTGATATCAAGATCAAAGAGGCGAACGGGAAATGGCACGATCGGAAAATAACGCTTTTTTCGATGCTTCGGTCTTTCAGATACCTTTGACCGGCGTCGCTAAATCTACCCAGGGGCTGTATACGGCCTGCCGGAAGCGAATGCCGCGGTCAAAATATATCGGCATCCACAACCGGCCGCTTTCATTCAAAGACGATGACCGCGCTGCGTTCAGGCGTATCGGTAAATTCCTGCCGGACGGCATCTGGCGGAGCGCTTTCCTTCCTTTTTATCTTAACCGGACGCGGCCGGAATTCATCCATTTCCCCTGGAACGGCTGCGTGCCGGGGAACATAAGAGGGACGATCGTGGCCACCACGCTGCATGATGTCCTTCCGCTAGAGATCCCGGAATATTTCGGCGGTGATGGTAATGCCAGGTCCTCCTATATCGGGCAGAAACAAGCGGACATCGACCGTAGTGATGTGCTCTTCACCGATTCAGAGTATTCCGGTGCGCAGATCGCCAGGAATTTTAAATTACGCCGCGAGCCGGTAGTCATTTCCTTCGGCCCTACCATTGACCAAAAACCCCGGCGCGGGAAGGGTGATTATTTCATTTACCTGGGAGGGTACAGCAAGCGGAAAGGACTGGAGGAATTGCTGGATATCTACCTGGAACTTGTTAAACAGAGGAAACTCTCATCAAAAATGCTGCTTACCGGTTCGGTCAGCAGCATTTCCGAAAAGTTCGCAAGGTATGTGGCGGAAGGAAAGGCGATGGGGATGGTGGAGGAAAGAGGATACGTGGACGACGATGAGCTGTCAAACCTCCTCTCTAACGCGCGGGCGCTGGTCTATCCGTCAAAGTATGAAGGCTTCGGTTTGCCGCCTCTGGAGGCGATGAACTGCGGCTGCCCGGTGATAACCACGCGCTTCACATCGATCTCTGAAGTATGCGGCGACGCGGCGATATATATCGACCCTCAGGACCGGAAGGGGTTCGCCGCTTCTATGGTGGAGATCGAAAAGAACGATGAACTGTTCGGCGAAATGGCCGCGAAAGGAAAAGCGCGGGCGGAACGTTTCTCCTGGGACCGCGCGGCGGAAAAGTTCCTCGGCGCGATATTTGAACATAAAAAGGCGGGGAATAAATGCTGATCGTATGCGAACCGGAATGCCGCGGATTCGCGCATGAGAGGATAAACGCGTATTACCTGTATGCGCTGTCGCTTTCATTACCCGGGGAAAAGATACTGTTTATCGCCGAAAAGGGCCATATTAAGTGTATAAAAGAAAATCTTTCCGGCCGGGACGCGAATATCGAATATATGGAAACTGATATTCCGGACCCGGCACGGCCATATTTACGGCAGATCAGGCCGTTCATAGAACTTGACCGGAAGCTGTTCCGCCTTGCGGAGGAGCGCGGCGCCGACCGTCTGATATATCTTTCCATCTCCAGCGTGAACCTGTATCTGATCAAGTATTTGCTGAAAAGGGAGAAGCGTATCAATAAATGCCTGATCGTTCTCCACGGCATACTGGAAACGCTCAACCATTATCCTTACAGGGGAATATCAAGGGTCACCGATTTCCTTTTCTGGTTCCGCAACCCGTTGCTGATGAAGCATGGTTCGGAAAAGATCGAATATCTGGCGCTGAGCCAGGGGATAAAAGACCGGCTCGTATCGAAATACCGTTCGTTGGCAAAAAATATCCATGTAACTTTTTTCCCTTATCTTTTCAGCGAACCGCCGGCGGCTAAAGCGTCGTTCGCAGGCGGGAGCGTCAGGTTCGGTTCTTTCGGCGGGATCAAAGCGCCGGGCCAGCTGCTGGCCCTGATCGAGCGCGTGAATGCGGTAAAATCTATACACCGGCCGGAATTCGTCATCATCGGCCCAGGTGACGGCATCAAATTCCCCGAAGGCGTGGTCGTTCCGTCACCAAACAAGCGGATGGATCGACAGGAAATGGACAAGTATGCGGTGGGAGTGAACTACGCGCTGTACGTCTATCCACGGGGCGGGTACGATCTGATGGCGAGCGGTGCGTTGTTCGACGCGATCTCATACCAGAAGCCGATGATCGCGATACGTAATCCATTCTTTGAGGAATGTTTCGCCATTTTCGGTGATATCGGCTACCTGTGCGAAGATACGGATGAAATGTTTGAGGTCATGTCCGCGATCCTCAAGACACCGCCTGATATAAAATATGAGGTACAGAGGCAAAACCTCGTCAGGGCGAAAGGGATCACTTCTCCGGACAGGACCGCCGGGACACTGAAGCGGCTGCTGGAGGTTAACGCATGAGCCGCGCGCTTCAGATCGGTATTTTCGATGATCATGAACTGGGCGGCTGCATCATTTTCGAGAAGGGACTGAAACGGAACGGCTTTGAGGTTGACCGATTCGATTACCGTAAGATCGCCGCGGAAAAGGGCGTTGAAGCGATGAACCGCGAGGCGATCGGATCATCGCTTGGCCATGACCTGGTGTTCATCGGCAAAGGCGAACTGCTCGAGCCGCGAACGCTCGCAAAAATGAGGGGGAAAGGGATAACGACCGCGCTCTGGTACGGAGATATCAGAGAAAAGCCGGAGCCCTGGCTGATCGGAATATTGCCGGAGATCGATTTCTTTTTTATGTCATCGGCGGGGGAAACGCTTAAGCAACATTTCGTCGAGGGGCGGCCGCGGAACGCCGCGTTCTATTTCAACCCGTCCGACCCTGAGCTGGCGGAAAAATATTCCGTCTATCCGCGCGGCACCAAAAATCTGGTATTGACCGCTTCGGACAACCCGTACGCTTCGAAAGAAAGGATCGAATTGATTAGGTACATTTCGGAACGGAAGGACGCGAAGATATTCGGCGGAGCGGAGGCGTTAGTGAAGAGACCGGGGTTGGCTAAACGGTTGTGGAACCGCCTGAATAAAACGAAAAGCGCCCGGATCAGGGGCGCGGATTACGTAAAAGCGATAAAGAGCGCACGCATAGGCGTTGGGGTCAATGCTTATCCGGGGATCGAGATGTATACCAGCGACCGGATGTCTCATTACCTGACTTTCGGCACGTTTTACATGCCCTGGGCATTCCCCGGGCTGGAAAAGCTTTTCCGTATCGGTGAAGAGGTCGTCGCTTTCAGCAATGTTGAAGACCTTGACGTTAAGGTCCGTTATTTCCTGGCCGACGCTGAAGCGCGCGAAACAATCGCTCGGAACGGCCAGCGCAGGATGCTCGAAGATTACAATACGGCAAACATGGTGGGGATGATGCTGGACATCATGGACAAGGGAAGGTCGGACCGGTATGAATGGGGAACAGTACTGAAATGAAAATAGGCATCGTCACCACCTGGTACGAACGGGGAGCGGCTTACGTTTCCCGGCAGTACGCGGATGTTCTGAGCCCGCAACACGATATCTTTATTTATGAAAGGGGCGGGGAACGGCCGGCCGCGAACGATCCGGCATGGGAAGACGGCTATAAGGTGACCTGGGGGAAAAGATCGCCGTTGCCGTACAGCATGGCGATCGACAAGGAAGACTTCCTTAAATGGATCAGGGACAATGGTATTGAGACCGTGTTCTTTAACGAACAGCAATGGTGGCGGCCGGTACTGTGGTGCGACGAGATCGGTATCAAGACCGGAGCGTACGTCGATTATTACACGGAAGAAACGGTCCCTTTCTTTGCCGCCTACGACTTTTTGATCTGCAATACTAAACGGCATGCGGGAGTATTTGACTGGCATCCGCAATCGTACTATGTGCCGTGGGGGACCGATCTTTCGCTTTTTACCCCGAAAAACGAAGGCCCGGTAAAACCGGGAAAAGCGGTATTTTTCCATTCCTGCGGAATGAGCCCGGAACGGAAAGGGACGGACCTGGTGATAACCGCGTTCGATCGCATGTCCGGGCCGTCCAAACTGGTCGTCCACTCGCAGGTCGATCTAAAGAGAGCGATGCCGCATCTGTCAGCGACGATCGAGCGGCTGACGGCCGAAGGTAGGATTGAGTTGATCGAGAAGACCGTTCCCGCGCCGGGATGCTATCATCGTGGCGATATATACGTATATCCCTCGCGGCTTGACGGGATCGGGCTTTCGATCGCGGAAGCGCTGGCGTCTGGGCTGCCGGTCATCACTACCGACAATCCGCCGATGAACGAGTTCCTGGGCGAAGAGAGCGGGCTCGCTGTCCGCGTGTCCCGGTTGTGGGCGCGAGCGGACGGTTATTATTGGCCGCAGTCGCTGGCCGATGTCGATAGCCTGAAAATATCCATGGAAAAATACGCTTCGGACATCGGCAGGCTTCCGGCATTCAAGATGAGGGCGCGCAAATTCGCGGAAGCACGGCTTGATTGGAAAAAGAACGCCGCCGCGCTCCCATCGATCTTTGAAATTTCCAGGACGATCAATAAAGAACAGGCGATCCGGGCGATCAGGGAACATGAAAGATCGAAAGAAACCTTATATTCAAGGATCACGGCGAAATATCCTCCGCTTGCGGGGTTGCTTAAGGCGGTCTCAAGGAGCGTTCGATGAGCATCGGCGGGATCGTAAAAGCGATGAAAGAAATAATGGTCAGCGCTGGGCGGGCGTTAAAAAGGCGGATCGTCCATAGAGGGAAATACCTGCCGCGCGTTTTGCCGGCGGAAAAAGGTTCGGCGGTAAGGGGAACGGTCCTTTTAAGCTACCATGCGAGAACGGTGGCGATGGATGAGAACGATCCATACCTTGACGGGCACAGCAGTAAATGGGAAAGCCGGGAAATAGCACGGATATTCCACGACCTGGGCTATCGGGTCGAGGCGATCGACTGGGATAACCGCGATTTTGTCCCTCAAAAGGAATACGAGGTGATCTTCGATATCGGTTTCAACCTCCAGCGGCTGTCGCCGATGATGAAAGGAAGGACGCTGAAGCTTTTTCACTGTACTGGTTCGTTCTGGTTTTTCCAGAACCAGCAGGAGCTGTTGCGGGTGGAGGCGATGGAAAAGCGGAGGAACGCGTATTATTCGCCGAAAAGGCTGGTGATATTTCCCGAGCTGCAGGAGAAGTCGCTGAAAATGGCGGATCTGGCCACGCTGGTAGGCAACGAGCGGACCCTGAACACTTATCCCGAACGCTACCGTTCGAAAATGACGACCGTACCGGTTTCGTCTTCAAAACTGCTATATGTTAAGAAGAACGACCTTGTTCCCGAAAAAAGGGAATTCCTCTGGTATTTCGGTTCCGGTGCCGTGCACAAAGGGCTCGACCTGTTGCTGGAGATCTTTTCGCGCAACCTCGGCCTGGTACTTAACGTTGTTGGTTGGGTGGGGGAGGAAAAAGATTTTATCGGGATATACCAGCGCGAGCTGTTTTCCCTGCCCAATATCAAATTCCATGGTCCCCTCAATCCGAACTCAAAGGAATTCAAGCGGCTGCTGGATGATGTTTTTTGCTTTATTGCGCCTTCCTGCAGTGAGGGGATCTCTCCGGCGTGCGTCACCTGCCTGCAGGCGGGGCTTTATCCGGTGATCAGCCGGCAGACCGGGATCGATCTGCCGCAGGGGGCGGGGCATTATCTTGAGGATTGCAGCCAGGAGGAGATCGAAGCGGCGATAAGATCCGTGCATAGCCTGGACGGAACGGTCCTGGCCCGCCAGATCTCGGCCTGCCAGGAAAAAGCGTTGAACGATTATTCAAGGGAGAATTATTCTGCCAGGATGAGGAAGTTCCTGGAAAGGGCGACAAGCGAATGACGAAAGAACTGGCGCCGGTAGTGCTTTTTGTTTACAACCGTTCGGTCCATACCGGTAAGACCCTTGAAGCGCTGGCGGAGAACCCGGATGCCGAACGCTCCGTGCTTTACATTTACGCCGACGGGCCGAAGCCGGGCATTTCTCAAGCAGGGTTGGAAAACATCGGCAGGGTCAGGGAGCTGATAAGGTCCCGCAAATGGTGCGGCGAAGTGAAAGTGATCGAGCGTGACCGCAACCTCGGCCTCGCTTCATCGGTGATATCCGGGGTCACGGAAGTGATCGGCCGGCATGGTAAAGCGATCGTGCTGGAAGATGACATCGTAACCTCGAGCTATTTCTTGAGGTTCATGAACGGTGCGCTTGACGGTTACGAGAGCGATAAAAGGATCATGAGCATCGGGGCCTATAATTATCCGAAAAAGCTGTTGAAGATGCCGGTGGATTACCGGCATGACCTTTTCCTGAGTCATCGAAATACTTCCTGGGGATGGGCTACCTGGAAGGACCGCTGGGAGATGGTCGATTGGGAGCTGAAGGATCGGAGAATTATCTTGAATGACAACGAAGCAAAGGCGAGGCTCAACCGCGGAGGCGACGATCTTTTCGATATGCTGAAGGACCAGCTTACAGGGAAGATCGATTCCTGGGCGATACGATTTTGCTATGCCCACAGCGTGAATGGCAAATACGCACTATTGCCCGTACGGTCCCTAGTCAACAATATCGGTTCCGACGGTACGGGAACGCACCGGGGCAACAATGCGGAAAGGATAACGGAAGAAGGGAAGGATAACCTTGACCGGTTCGAGCTGGAAGAAGGATTATTGCCCGATGAAAAAGTGATCAAAGCTTACCGGTACGCCGTGAACCGCCTCACCGGCAACGATCCGTGGAACCGGACGATCAGAAGCGCCAAGTCCGCCGTCCGGCGGCTGATAAGGGTAAATAAATGAGGTATTACTGCACGCTTTTCGATAAGAACTATCTGTACAAGGGACTTTCCCTGTACCGTTCGCTGGCCGATAACGGGGAAAAGTTCACCCTTTGGGTGCTCTGCCTTGACGATACCACCCGCGAAGTGCTGGAAAAGCTGGCTTATCCGGGTATAAAGACGATCACTCTGGCGGAGTTCGAGGACGAAGGACTGAAAAAGGCGAAAAAGAACCGCAACCTGGTTGAGTACTACTGGACCTGCACCCCGTCGCTGCTACTATATGTGATGAAAAAGGAAAACCTGCCGGAACTCACCTATCTGGACTCCGATGTGTTCTTCTTTTCCGGCCCGCAGCCTGTATTTGACGAGATCGGGAACGCTTCGGTTTCGATCATCGGCCATCGTTATTCGCCAGAGTACGAACATTATCAAAAGTATGGTATTTACAACGTCGAATGGCTCACTTTCCGTAACGATGGGGAAGGGATGAGGTGCATAGAATGGTGGCGGGAGAGATGCCTTGAATGGTGCTATAGCCGGTTCGAGAACGGGAAGTACGGCGACCAGCTTTATCTGAACGACTGGCCGGAACGGTTCCGCAATGTGCGCGTTATCGCGCACAAAGGGGCCGGGGTCGCTCCCTGGAATGTTAAGCAATATCGGATCGAAGAGCGGAGAGGTCGGGTGTTGATAGATGAGGCGGAACTGATTTTCTACCATTTCCACGAATTCCAGTTGCTGGAACCGGGGAAGTTCGAATATTACGGCGAAGGTTATAGGCTGCAGGAAGACGCGCGCCGGCTGATCTACCGGCCTTACGAGAAAAGTATCCAACGATCGATCGCGGCCGTTAAGCGGGATTTTCCTTATTTTGATTCCGGTTACAAACGTGCGCTCCCGAAGCGCAGGGAAGACCGCAGCTATTTGATGAAACTAGCAGTGACGGTGAAGGGCCATCTCAAGCGGATGGCGGGGGTAAAGAATGGATAAACATTTCAGCGGTGGCGAAGTTCTGATAACCGGCGGCCTGGGATTTAT
>DATJPS010000030.1:0-10623 GCA_035506255.1 Candidatus Omnitrophota bacterium
TCGGCTTCTGATCCGTCGCACAATCTTCAGGCCGGTACTTATGTAAGCCTTGAAGGTATGCCGGGCGGCGAGGTCGCTGATATCAACGGGGACGGCATTAAGGAAACCGGAGTGTTCGATATGGGATCGACGCAGGGAACCTTGGCGGTCGGCCTGTATCAGCAGATCACGGATACCATTTCGCAGGGCTTGACCTCTTCGATCGATCAGAGCAAAAAGATCGATACGCAGATCAAGCGGACTCTCAACTCGTAATCGTTTTCTATCGGATCAGAAAAGGCCCCGGGAAACCGGGGCCTTTTTATTTGCCTTGCCGTCTGTTATAATCCAACAAATGCTAATTTCCGCCTGCATGATAGTAAAAAACGAACAGAAAATGCTTGAAGCGACGCTGCCCAATCTTGCTTCGCTGGTAGATGAAGTTATACTGGTGGATACCGGTTCTACGGATGGGACCAAGGATATTGCGAAGAAATACACTTCAAAGATCTACGATTTCTCCTGGATCAATGATTTTTCCGCCGCTCGCAACGAATCGCTGAAGTACGCGTCAGGGGAATGGATCATCTGGCCGGATGCCGATGAATTCATTAAAAAAGAGGATATGGACCGGATAAAGGCGGCAATCGGGGATAACAGGGAGAACGCTTTTTTGCTTAAGGTCAGTGAATGCAGGGAGGGAAAGTTGATCCCCATATCTTACAATCTTAGACCAAAGCTGTTCAGGAACGGGATGGGAATCCATTTTGAAAGGCCGATCAACGAACAGCCGTTCTTTAAGGACGGAAAACCCGTCGCTCCCGCGGCCAGGGAGCTTGATATCCCGATCTATCATTGGGGGGGATTCCTATCGGAGGATAAACTTAAACAGAAAAAGCTGAGAAATATTGAGATCCTGAAAAAGTTGGAAGCGGCGGGGAAAGCGGATTCCGCTATATATCTGCTGCTGGGGATGAATTACAAGGACCTCCAGATGTACAATGAGGCGGTCGGGTATTTTGACGAGGTGATGCTCAGGTTCCCCCAGCAAAAGGCGGCTTTGGCCGCGCGGGAAGAAAGGGCCTGGGTGCTGTATACCCAGAAAAAAGTAAAAGAGGCTTATCTGGAAGCACTAGAGATCATCAAGTTCGATCCCGATAGCATGATCGCCGCTAACATCATTGGTCAGGTATTCATGGCGATGGGACAGGTGGATAAGGCGATCGATGCTTTCAAAGGAGTGGCTGATTATACCCCTAAAAGTGACGCTATAATCGTAAGTTTTCGCCAAAAGGAATACATCGCTAATCTGTTCCTTAGCGAGGCATATTTAAAGCAGGGACAGTTAAAACTGGCGCAAGAAGCGGCGGAAAAAGCGTACCGGTTCGACCCTACGGACGAGGCCAAATCGGCGGTCGAAGAAGTCAAAAAGCATCTAAAATAACCTGTTAATAAGGCAAAATATACCCACGATCCAATGCAAGTTTTTCTTCCCTGATCCCGATTAATATTATGAGAGGGAAAGCGATAAATGCCTATAAATTCAGTTGCAGATAACTTTCAGGTACAGCAAAGCGCCGCCGGTTCGAACCAGGCGGCTGCGGCTGAATTGCGCGATATAAACAAAAAAGAGGACGATAAAAAGGCCGATAGTAAAAGCTATACTCAAAAACTCCTCTCCAAATCAAGCAAGGATACCGGCCAGGCCGTATTGAGCGATCTGGTCTCGAAGATGGCTGAATCAGGCGTAAAACTGGAACCACAAATGTTCATTGCTAAAGCTACCCGCCACGCCAAGGACGAGTATGAAATGATGCTCAAGAGCGATCATGAGTCGTCATCCGATATGGTCGACATCAATTCTATAAATCAGCGCATCAACGCCGCGAAAAAATTCGGACAGGGGAACAAAGATGGCAAGGGCGGGCAAGACCCCAATTCCGGTGTTAATGTCCAGAAGTTCGCCGGTACGCTGGAGGAATTCAGCACGGCGTTCGTCCAGCTGCTGGTATCGGGCGGCGTGGACGTAAAGAAAAAAGCCGAAAAGCTGGAGCAGAGATTGCGTGACGAAGGTTTCGGCGAAAAAGAACTTATGGGTTTGAAAGCGAACCTGCGGCAGAGCATCCGGACCCAATTGGCCGGGCAGATACGCGAGTCGCTTTTGAAGCGTTTTATGAGCAAGGAAAAAACGCTGGAATGGGTTATGAATAACCGGGAAGCGAACCGGTCGATCGACTTCGCTTTTAACTCCGAGAAGCTGGGCGGATGGGATTTTGGCGGTTATAACGACAACCTCCAGGGGACGGTCAACGAGCAGATGCGCCAGATCAGCTCGGAGGTAAGGGATTTCGTGAACGACGAGCTTAAGAACGCGCTGGTCAAAAAACATCTGAGCCCCGACTCCAAGACGGAAAAGGCGGCGGACGCAGAGATCAAACAGCTTATCGAGATGGGGATCAAATCCGGGTTCAATCCCAACCAGTTCATGGCCAGCTGGAAGCAGACCATGAACAATATCGGTATTTGCCCGCCTCCACCGGAGGCGGCTCAGCAGAGCATGATCGGACAGGGCTCCACTACCAGCGACAATAACCGCCGGGAAAAGACCGGCTACGAATTGACCGCGGAGGAGGAAAAGGACCTCTTTACCAACCAGCTCCGCTCCATATATCTGCAGAGAGCGATCAAGGGCAGCATCTTTACCAATATCGAGACCTCGTTCAAGATCAGGAAGCTGAAGAACGGGCTGATCAAACTCGGCGTGTCGTTCGGCGATCTGGAAAAGATCGAAACCGAAGGGCGGGCGCTGGCTAAAGTAAAATCGCTGGAAATGCTCAAGGAAGCGTATTATGAGAGAGCGACATTCTATAATCTGTCGGGACCGGCGTTCGACATGGTCGAATCGAAGATCAAGAGCCTGCTCAAGAACCTTGACCGTCTGGGGATGGAACTGACGAAGACCGATCTTGATTCAATGAGGGATAAAGCGAATTATCGGATGTTCGACATCACCCGCGGCGAACTGGAGAACAATATCATCGCCTGGGAGAGCAATAAATCGCCTTATTACGAAAAGAAGATCAACATGATGATCAAGCTAATGAAAAGGCTTGAAGAAGAGTCGCAGATTGACACCGACTACGATCCGGAAAAGCGGTTCGCGTCGGTGGCGTCGGCGGCATAAGGAGAAGGACAATGGCACTTGATGGCGCCAATAAGGTGATACCCAACGGGAAAATGTACGTACCGGGCCAGCTGAAGGTCGGCAATGCCCAGAATACCCAAACGCAGGGGACCCAGGCGGTCAAGGGAGAGGACAAAAAGAAAAAAACGGGCGAAGAGAAGGGGAGCGGGTATTCCGACGCGTCGCTCATGATGAGCCAGCCGATCAATTACACATCGTATAACGACCAGGTTATGCAGAACGTACAGTCTTTCCTCGAAGAAAGATGGAAGATAATCGATGATCTGGTGAAAAGCCTGAACCCGGACAAGGATGAAAAGAAGGCCGAAGAACGGATGGAGGAAAAGAAGTTCTGGGAAAAGAAGGACATGAACAAGGTATTGGACCAGGCGCGCTACGCGGAAAAGCTCACCAAACAGGCGATAGAGGATATTCAATCGCTGTTAATGCTGTTGAACACGCCCACTTCCGATCCCAAAGTCAGGGCGAGCATGGTGATGTCCGAACTGGGAAAGATCTCTTCCCGGTTGATGGCAGCGATGGATTCGGTCAAAGGCTCTCTTAGTACCCTGAACAACATTGACCCGTCGGATGAAGCGGGCAAGAAACAGAAGGCCGACCTGACCAAGGTGCTCACCGCGATGGGCAAGACCGTGGAAGAGGTCGATAAAGCCTGCGGGCAGGTAAAGAAGCAGGTTGAACGCTCCTGACCCCTCTGATAGAATTAACCTATTGTGAAGATCCTTTACTGTGCCCACGGGCATTACTGGGATTCCACCTGGCCGTACGCCTTCATTGACGGCTATATCACTGAATCGCTGAAACAGATGGGGCACGAGGTCAAGGTATACGATATTTTCGCCCGCGCTAACACGGTCATTGGGTTCGTTTCCGCTTACGCAAAAAAGTATAACCTCAACAACGCGCAGACGCTGGCTTTACTGGACGACCGTTCCACGCTTGATTTACCGCTGGAGGTCATCGAATTCGATCCCGACCTGGTCCTCCATATCGTCGGCCGACTGCCGGAACGAGTGCTGAAAGCGGTAAGGAAACTGGGGAAAAAGACCGCCATCTGGTTCCTGGACGACCCGCAGGAGATCGACAAAACCGCCAAAATGGGCCTCAATTATGACCGAGTTTTCACGGTCGAATCGGCCTGCGTGAACGCGCACCGTGCCGCCGGTTCAAGCGGTGCCGAGTTCCTTCCGCTCGCTTGTGTTCCGGAGATCCATAAGAAAATGGAGGTCGATGAAAAATATAGAAGCGACATTTGCCTGATCGGCGTACCGTTCCCCAGAAGGGTGGAGATCGTCGATTCGCTGGCCGATTTCCTCAAGCAATTCAACGTTAAGATAATCGGAGGCGGGCCGAACATCGGATCGTCGAGCGAACCCTGGATGTGGAAACGCAAGCTCAAACGCCTGGACGTGCTGGATAAATTCGTGATCGATGAAGTGGTCCATCCGGACGAAGCGGTAAAATATTACAACGGAGCTAAGATCAACCTTAACATCCATCGGGCGGCGGTGGATGAAAGGTTCGAAGCGGGAGGGAACTCCGCCCGCATCTTGCCGCGCAGTGAATCCGGACGCACGTTCGAAGTTGCTGGTTGCGGAGCGTTCCAGCTGATCGACCAGGAACGCCCAGATTTTCGCCTGCATTTTGAGGAAGCGAAGGAGATAGTCTCCTTTTCAGACCTTGAAGATTTCAAGAAGAAAGTGGAATATTATCTCAGCCACGGGCAGGAAAGATCCGCGATCGCGGACGCAGCGCAGAAGAGAGCGTATAAAGAACATACATATAAGGAACGGCTGGGGACAATCTTAAAAAGCTTCAAATGACCATCCGCACTTGCGAGATAGAACTGACCAACCGCTGCAACGCGAATTGCATCATGTGTCCGCGAGACCAATTGGAACGGCCTTTTGGGAAAATGAAGCCGGAGACCCTAATGGCCATAATCGACAAGGCCGCGGAATACGGGATAGAAACGGTAACTTTTTCCGGGTTTGGGGAACCGCTATTGAATGAATACGTAGTGGATTATATTACCTATGTAAAAAAGACATCACCGAGGATCAGAACTAACATCACGACGAATGCCGGTTTACTTACCCGTGACCTGGCGAAAAGGTTGGCCGATGCCGGGTTGGACGAGATCCAGATCAGTTTTAACGGCTGGGACAGGGAATCATACGAAAGAACGATGCGGGGGCCGAGTTTTAACGACGTACTGGAGAACATAAAGAGCCTGATGCAAATTGTAAGAACAGGGCGGGGGCCACGGATAGTCATTCTCCCAGTGATGACCAAGGTACAGGGTGAAAAAGAGATCGAAATGATAAAGTCATTGTTCATGGGTTTGGGAATGGATGCTGGCAACTTTAGTGGATATTATATCTGCAACAACCGGGCGGGATATTTCATGAATGAGGACATACTGGACGACGCTTTTTACGCTGGATCGGACATCAAATTCTATCCCGCCGAAAAGATATTGTGCAGGATCCCTTTTATGATCAACTGGTTCGACTGGCGTGGATATGTTCATCTCTGCTGTAACGATATCAAGGATAAAGCGCTACTGGGGGATATAAAGACAATGACTTTTAATGATATTGAGAATAAAAAGAAAGATATTGCTAATGGCGGGAGCATTCCCGTGATATGCAGAAAATGCAATTTGCCGTTTTTATTAGGTGAAGGACAAGGTTATTGGATGGTAAATGAACTGAAAAACAATGCAAATAAGGGGCTTTAATTACAGTAAAATCGTGACCGCATTTATCAATAAACCGCAAATGAATTAGCAATGCAAGTATTTGGCCTCCCAGGCCGATATATAAGTAGATACCCTTGAATAGAGCGCCGATGCCTGTTCAGTGGTCTTAAGAGGGTGAGAGAATTGACATTTGTTGATGGTAAACCTGCAATAACCATTAAATATTCCGGACCGCCTCCGGTAAAGACCGGCGAAGCCGGGAAAACAGGAGATGTGCCTAAATCCGCTGAATCCCCGAAATTATCACTTTCGATCAATGGTACCGATTACGATATCGGCTCGGTCGATTATTATCATATCAGCCCTCAAGGCCGGATCACGCTGAGACTGGTGACGATCAATAACGAGATCGTGGTCATCAAAGGGCGGTTAAAAAGCGGAGATATAAAACCGGACGAAGCGACCCAGGCATTGGGACGCGTGGAGACCTTGCAGAAGGAAGCGGACGAAGCGGTGGCCGAAACCCCGATCGAAAGCGAAGAGTACCATGAAGTGACAAAACAGGCCGCGACCATCCATTTGGGCGCGATCGAGATCGCGGGCGGAGTTCCCGATCTGATGAAGCCGGAGAACGATCCCAAATTCAATGAGGACGTTGCGGCTCGCTCGGTCAGGATATTGAAAAGGGGAGATACGTACAGGAGTTCTTCTCATTTCCGCCATTTAAAAGAGAGCGGGCTGGAAGGGAGCCGGTTGGCGGCCAGGTTGGACGAATCTCTCTCCGCCGCCGCCGTTAAATTGGCCAATAAAATGAAAGAACTGGGAATGGAAGTTGATCCGTTCCTGGCAAGGTTCACGGGAGACTCCGCGAAAGCGGAAAAGGAAGGTCCAGGCGGAGCCCCGTCGGGCGCCGGTACCGCGATCTCCGGACTTTATGCCAATTCGAAAGCGGACCTGGAGCTGGTGCTTGAACTGCTCAAGGAAAGAAAAGAGCACATGGATGCGGTAAGAAAAGCGGTGACCGAAACGAAAGAGGAGATCAAAGAGGAAGAACGGCTGCTGGATAAGCGTTTATTCGAGAAGAGATGTGCCGACATGCTGGCCTTGCTGAAGCAGATCTCCGAGACCGCGGACCCGGAAAAAGCGAAGCAATTATTGAAATCACTGACCACGATGCTCAAGTCCGCGGTAAAACAGCTTTCGGAAAACCGCGCCGAGTTCGCCCCCAAGACGGTCAACGAGATCGAAACCATCTTGGGCAAGATAAAAGAACGGGTCAACAAGCTCCAGACTGAAAGCGTTAACTGACTTTTTCCGCCCCGAATTATAAAGTTGCCAAAATTCCTGTCATAAATTATAATGTACAATCATGAGCTCAAAACACCCCGAACTTAGCAAATGGGTCAAAGATATGGCAAAAATGTGCCATCCGGACCATATCGTATGGATCGACGGTTCCGAAGAAGAGCGCATCCGCTTGGAACAGGAAGCGTTCCGCACCGGGGAACTGATCCAGCTTAACCAGGAAAAACTGCCGGGCTGCGTGTATCACCGCACTTCGCCTAATGACGTCGCGCGAACCGAACACCTGACCTATATCTGCACTAAGAAAAAAACAGACGCGGGCCCCAATAACAACTGGATGAAGCCTTCCGAAGCGTACAAAGCCGCCGCCGAGATCTTTAAGAACTCGATGGTCGGGCGGACGATGTATGTCATCCCGTTCTCGATGGGACCGGTCGGGTCTCCGTTCAGCAAGATCGGAGTGGAGCTGACCGACAGTATTTACGTTGTCCTTAACATGCGCATCATGACCCGCATCGGCAGCTCCGTCCTGGAAAAACTTGGAAAGGACGGCCAATTCACCAAAGGGCTGCACAGTAAAGCGGACCTGGACGTCAATCGCCGCCTGATACTCCATTTTCCGGAAGATAATACCATCTGGAGCGTCGGCTCTGGATATGGCGGGAACGTATTGCTGGGCAAGAAATGCCTTTCGCTCCGGCTCGGTTCTTATCTTGGCTATCAGGAAGGATGGCTGGCCGAGCATATGCTCATCATGGGAGTGGAAGACCCGAGCGGCTATATAGCTTATATCGCCGCCGCGTTCCCCAGTGCCTGTGGCAAGACAAACCTGGCGATGCTGGTCCCTCCGGAAGGATTGAAGCGTAAAGGTTACCGCATCTGGACGGTCGGGGACGATATTGCCTGGATGAGGGTGGATACCGACGGCAGTTTGTGGGCAGTAAACCCGGAAGCGGGGTTCTTTGGCGTGGCGCCCGGGACCAATGTAAAGACCAATCCCAATATGATGGCGGCGATCCAGAAGAACACCATTTATACCAACGTCCTTTTAAAAATGGACGGGACGGTGTGGTGGGAAGGAGGGGACCCGCCGGTCCCGACGGAAGGGATCGACTGGCAGGGAAGACCATGGCGTTCCGACCTTAAGGATGAGAACGGGAAAGCGGTATTAGGCGCGCATCCCAACAGCCGTTTTACCGTTCCGGCGATGCAGTGCCCGTCGATCACCAACCGGCTGGAACACCATCACGGCGTTCCGATCTCCGCGATCGTGTTCGGCGGCAGAAGGGCAAAGCTGGCGCCGCTGGTCTACGAAGCGTTCACCTGGCAGCACGGCGTTTATATCGGCGCCACCATGGCGTCGGAGAGGACCGCGGCGCAATACGGAAAGCAGGGGGAAGTTCGTCGCGACCCGATGGCGATGCTGCCTTTCTGCGGCTACAACATGGCCGACTACTTCAAGCACTGGCTGAAGATGGGCAAGCAGATGGCAAGAAGCCCGAAGATATTCAACGTCAACTGGTTCCGCACTGACGATAGCGGTAACTTTATGTGGCCCGGGTTCGGCGAGAACCTGCGCGTGCTGGAATGGATAATCGACCGTTGCCGCTATAAAGTAGGAGCGGTGGAGACTCCGATCGGCTACGTCCCGTACACCGGAGATATCGACACTACCGGCCTGGACATGCCCCCTGAAACGGTGGATAAACTGCTGGCCATTCATAAAGACGAGTGGCTGGAAGAGTTGAAGGGGCATAAGGAATTCTTCGATCAATTCGGCAAGCGTATGCCTAAAGAGATGTGGAACGAATACGAAGCGCTGAAGAAGAGGCTGAGCAAGTAAATCCGAATATCCGAAATCTGAACTGGGTGTGCTGCGCATATCATATTAAATCCAGAATGGAGTAAGGGATACAATGTTCGGATTTAGGATTTAGGGAATTCGGATTTAATATATCGCCGCGTTAGTGATCTTCTTATCTCCCAGGAACCAGGTGCTGTTGAGCAATGTGACCATTGGATGGCGCCCGAGCTCGATGATATTTATGCAGCAGTTGTCCTGGCGGACCCTCCAGAAATTATCCAGCCCAAGGTTCATATAATGGAACAGGATAGTGCGGTTGATCGCCCCGTGGCCGACCACGCAGATCGTTTGCCCGGTATGTTTTTCGAGCAAGGCTGAGATCGCTTGCATGCCCCGTTCCTGCAGATATTCCAGCGTTTCCGCTCCTTCGATCGTCGCTTTGTCGGGATGGTTGATCCAGGTCTCGTACAGCTCGGCGTGCTTTTTCTTTATTTCTTTGAACGAAAGCCCCTCGAATATGCCGTAATGCCTCTCGATCAATTCCGGGATTTTTTCCACCTTGATGCCGTGCGGCCCGGCCACGACGCTTGCGGTGTCGTAAGAGCGGGAAAGAGTGGAGGAATAGATGCCGGAAAAGTTCTCGTTCTTTAACGCTTCCGCCAGCAGTTTGGCTTCGGATACGCCAAGTTCGGATAAAGATGAATTGCCTTGTCCCTGGTAGATCTGTTCGATGTTGGCGAGGGTTTCGCCGTGACGAAGAAGGAACAGGCGAGTGGGCAAGCCTACAGGACCTCTTCGAGCTTTACCGCTCCCGTGTATAGCGCCTGGCCGAGGATGCAACCTTCGACCCGCAACTCACGCAGTTTGTCGATGTCTTCCTTGGAGGATACGCCGCCGGAAGCGATGACCGGGACATCTACGGAGGAAATGAACTTCTGGATGGCGGCGAAATTCGGACCCTTGAGCATGCCGTCCCTGGAAATATCGGTATAAATGAACCGCTGAACACCGAGAGTGACCGCCTCCTGGGCGAGCACGAAAACGTTCTTGGACGAGACATTGGTCCAGCCGTTGGCGACGACTTTATCGTCCTTGGCGTCGACCGCGACCGCGATCTTGTCGTCGAACTTTTCGCAGACCTGCGAGAGAAGGTTGTGGTTAAAAATGGCGGAGGTGCCAAGCACGACCCGGTCGACCCCGACCTTGACCATCTCTTCGATCAGGTCGATCCTGCGCAGGCCGCCACCCGCCTGTACGGGGACCTTCACGGTCTTAATGATGTTCTTAATGATTTCGGTGTTTTCGGGCGTGCCGGTACGCGCGCCGTTAAGGTCGACCACATGTATGCGGGTAGCGCCCTTGCTTTCCCAGAGTTTGGCCGCTTCGATCGGGTCCTCGAAATAGATCGTCTTTTCGGTGAACTTTCCCTGTTTCAGCCGAACGCATTTGCCGTCCAGTATATCTATCGCCGGTATTACTTCAAACATAATTCCCCAAAATTCCTTATTATTTTAAGCCCGACCTCTCCGCTTTTTTCGGGGTGGAACTGCACTCCGAAGAGGTTGTCCTTGCTGACCGAAGAAGCGAACACGATGCCGTAATCGGTCTGGGCCGAAACTATCATCC
>DATJPS010000031.1:0-4967 GCA_035506255.1 Candidatus Omnitrophota bacterium
GTCCCACTTCCGGATTAGTGTTGTTGACCGCTTCTATCTTTAACAGGCTGTAATACTTTTCCCCTTCCTTGGGCGGGCGGATCTGGCCGGTTACATAGTCGCCGTTCTGGAGCTCGAACCTCCTGATCTGCGTCTGCGAAACGTAGATGTCCTCCCGGCTGGGCAGGTAGCCGTTGGTGCGTAAAAAGCCGTACCCTTCGGGCATGATCTCCAGCACCCCTTTGGCGAAGATATTCCCGCTCTTTTCCGTCTGCGTCTCCAGTATCTTGAAGACCAGGTCGTGCTTCTTCAACTGCTTGAATCCCGGGATCTCAAGCCCTTTCGCGATCTCATACAGGTCCGGCAATGTTTTTCCTTCCAACTCGACGATGTCCATTAACGATTCCTCCTTAAATTCCCTCATCCTTTGTTCTTGCGTCATTCCCGCGACCCATCGCATCGATGGAAAGCGGGCAAATAGTGAGGTTAAATGCCGCGGGGGAGAGTTGAACTCCCACTGGTGTTACCCAACACGAACCTGAATCGTGCGCGTCTGCCAGTTCCGCCACCGCGGCATATTTTACCTGTCTAACTGAACTATTTTCTGCCGCTGGTCGGAGTTGAACCGACACATGGGGTCAACCATACGTGATTTTGAGTCACGCGCGTCTGCCAGTTCCGCCACAGCGGCAAAAAAACACTAACCTTCCGTGAATATACCCATTTTGCGATACTTTTGATAGCGATCTGCTATAAGTTCGCGGGGTGAAAGCCTAGAAAGCTCGCCGAGCTGCTTGACGAGCGCGGCCTTGATGTTGACCGCCGCCGCCTCGTGATCGTTATGCGCGCCTCCGACGGGCTCCTTTATTATCTCATCAATCACTCCAAATTCCAAGAGGTCTTTTGCGGTCATCTTGCTTTTAGCCGCCGCTTCGGGAGCGCGAGCGGCGTCGCGGAACAGGATCGAGGCGCAGCCTTCGGGCGAAATTACGGAATAAACGGAGAACTCCATCATTGATACCCGGTTCCCCATCCCGATCCCCAGCGCCCCGCCGCTTCCCCCTTCACCGGTGACAAGGGTGATGAAGGGGACCGAAAGCGCCGCCATTTCGCGCAGGTTCTTGGCGATCGCCTCCGCCTGGCCGCGCTCTTCGGCGGTGATGCCGGCGTAAGCGCCGGGCGTGTCAACGAAGCTGATGATCGGCTTGTTGAACCGGTTGGCGATGCGCATCAGCCGCAGCGCCTTACGGTATCCTTCGGGATTTGCCATGCCGAAATTGCGGGCGAGCAGTTCCTTGGTGGTGTGGCCTTTCTGGTGGCCTATCACCAGCACCGAACGCCCGTCCAGTTTTGCCGTTCCGCCGATCATGGCCGGATCATCCGCAAAGTTGCGGTCGCCCTTGAGCTCGACAAAGTCGGTGAAGATCCTTCCGATATAGTCCAGGGTGGTGGGGCGCATGATGTGGCGCGCTACCTTGACGATCTGGATCGGGGTGAGCTTGGAGAAGATCTCGCGCTTCAGGGTCTCAATGCGCTTGTTGAGCATCTTGATCTCCTCGGTCATGTCGAGATCGGTCACCTTCCGGAGCTCGTCGATCTTTTTATAGAGCTCGGCCAGCGGCTTTTCGAACTCAAGCAGATTTTTAGCGTGATCGTTCTTTTCCGCCATATATTATCCCGCGAAGAAACTGAGAAGCTTTAAAAGCGTGTTCCTCAGTTCCTTCCTGTGGCAAACCATGTCGACCATCCCGTGCTGCTCCAAAAACTCGGAGCGCTGAAACCCCGGCGGCAGCTTTTGCCGCAGATTCTGTTCGATCACCCGCGCGCCGGCGAACCCGATGAGCGCGCCCGGTTCGGCGATATGGACGTCGCCCAGCATGGCGAAGCTGGCTGTGGTCCCTCCGGTGGTGGGATCGGTCAGCACCACCAGGAACGGGATCCCCTGTTCGCGCAGCCGTTGCAGGGTGGCGGAGGTCTTGGCCATTTGCATCAGCGACATGATCCCTTCCTGCATCCGGGCGCCGCCGGAAGTGGTGAAGATGACGGCCGGGGTCTTGTTCTCGATCGAAAGTTCCACCTGGCGCGCGATCTTTTCGCCCACCACCGAGCCCATGCTCCCGCCCATGAAAGAGAAGTCCATAATGCCGATGGTGACCGGCAGTCCGCCGATCTTCCCCTTGCCGGTGACCACCGCTTCGTTAAGAGAAGACTTGAGCATGGCATCTTCTATTCTCTGGGCATAGGGCTTGGTATCCGAAAATTCTAAAAAATCGGTAGATCTCAAATTGGGATCGATCTCAGAGAACGAGCCGTCATCAAGCGTGAACCGGATCCGTTCGCCGGCCGAAAGACGGAAATGATAATCGCACTTGGGGCAGACCTTGAGATTGGCTTCCAGGTCCTTTACATATATGGTCTGGCCGCATTTGTGGCACTTTACCCACAAGTTGTCTGGAATATCGAGCCGCCTCGGCTGCGGCGCAACCTTGGTCTCTTCTTTTTTCTTGCGGACGAACCATTCGTGTATTGATAATTTTGCCATATAAGGGATTTAAACGGAGCGGTAACCCGAAGTTATTGCACGGAAATCATGTTTTATGGTATTATTATAGGGTCAATAAAAAAAGTTGTCAATCGAATTTTAGAAGGAGTAATCATGGCAAACATCAAGTCCAACATCAAGAACCTGAGAAAATCGAAGAAGAACCGCAAACGGAACCTCTTTTACAAGGAGCGTATCAAAAGGCTGGCCAAAGTCTACAAAGATTCGCTGGCCAAAGGGAAGGAAGAGGCCAAGAAGAAGCTGGTCGAACTTTATTCGGCCATCGACAAAGCGGCGCTCAAGAAGATCATCCATAAGAACAAGGCCGCCCGCCAGAAATCGCGGCTGACCGCCCTGCTCAACAAGATCAAGTAGATCAGGTGATCAGGCTCAACGCTTTCGCCAAGATTAATCTCTACCTGGAGGTGATCGGAAAGCGCCCGGACGGCTACCATGAGATCGATTCCATCATGCAGTCGGTATCGCTGTACGATGCCATCACTGTAACGCCTTCCGGATCGGGCATCGAGATCGTTCCCTCCGACCATCGCATTCCCCGTGACCGCAATAACACCGCGTACAAAGCGGCGCGCGCGTTCTTTGACAGGACGAACATCAAGGGCGGCGTAACCGTCCAGCTAGAGAAGAATATCCCGATCGCGGCCGGATTGGCGGGGGGATCGGCCGACGCCGCCGCCGTGCTGGTCGGGATGAACCGGCTTTTCAATGCCGGGCTTACCGAATCCGATTTGTCCGTCCTTGGAGCCGAGGTCGGTTCCGACGTTCCCTTTTGCCTGATCGGCGGGACCTGCCGCTGCCGGGGGCGGGGAGAGCTGGTGGAGAGGATAAAGGACCTTCCTCCCACCTGGTTCGTGCTGGTCAAACCGGAGTTCGGCGTTTCCACAAAGTGGGTCTACGAAAATTTCGATCTGGTATTTGTCAGGGAACACCGCCTGGCCGACGTGCACGAACAGCCGTCCGGCATTCATTTATATAATGATCTGGAAAAAGTGGTCGTCCCCAAGTATCCGGAAGTAGGGGAGATCAAGAAGAAGCTGGTCCAATTTGGCTGCCTTCAGTCCGAAATGTCCGGCTCCGGCCCCACCGTCTATGGCATGGCGGGGGACGAAGCGACCGCCAGAAAAGTGTTCGACCGCATCAAAGCCGAATACCCCCAAAGCTTTTTGGTCCGGAACGTGAGTTCCGGCGTATCGGTCTGACCGATGCCTACCGTTTGGCAGGACCTCACCCCCGATAGTATCTTTTCTTCGGTAGAGAACGCTCTTGGCGCAAAGCTCAGCAACATTTGCCTCAAGCGGAACAGTTATATCAACCGCGTTTACGAGCTGGAGCGCGAAGACAACGCCGAAAGGTTCGTGGTCAAGTTCTACCGCCCGCAAAGGTGGACGCCGGAAACGATCATGGAAGAGCACCGCTTTCTTCTTGATCTGGCTGGCAACGAGATCACGGTGATCCCCCCGCTGGCGATCGGCGGCAGGACGCTCTTCATGAACGGCGAGATCCCGTTCGCGGTCTTCCCCAAAAAGGGCGGCCGCACGCTTGACGAGTTCGACCGGGAGGGCTGGACCACAATTGGCCGCATCCTGGGCCGGGTCCACAATATCGGCGAGGGCCGCGCAAGCGCAAGGCGCATAAGATGGGAACCGGAGAACGCCACCCGGGAACATGTGGCGATAATATTCGAGCACGAGTTCATCCTTCCCGATTTCAAAAAGTCGCTTACCACCGCTTCCGACCTTTTTATCAAGGTCGCCAAACCGCTTTTTACCGATCGTAAATTCATTCTCCTCCACGGCGACTGCCACAAAGGGAACCTCATCTTCCGTCCGGGGGAGGGGATATACATGGTCGACTTTGACGACTGCTGCATCGGCCCGGCGGCGCAGGACCTCTGGCTGCTACTTCCTGACAAGGTCGACAATTCAAAAAAGGAGCTGGCCTGGTTCTTTGAAGGTTATGAAGTGTTCCGGAAGTTCGACCGGGCGGAGCTGGAGCTGGTCCCCGCGCTCCGCGGCATGCGCCTGCTCCACTATGCCGCCTGGCTTGCAGTGCAGAGCAAGGAACCGGATTTTGCCGTCAATTTCCCCGAGGCGGGAAAACCGAGATATTGGAACGAGCTGATACGGGAGCTGCAGGGGATAGTATATGAAGAGCTATCAACGGACCCTATCAACGGATAAAACAACGGATAAACGGATAAAATCTATCAACGGACAAACAACGGATAAGCGGATTCTATCAACGGATAGAAACAACGGATGAACGGATGAAGACATGTCCGAATATCCGATTATCCGCTCAAATATCCGTTGATAGTTAGGTCAAGCATGCAGGCGCCAACAAAAAAGCCGGGGAACAGGCGTCCCGGCTTAGTTGTACCAAATAAGAGGTCTTGAATCCCCTCTACATATATATCGCCAATTTC
>DATJPS010000032.1:0-27746 GCA_035506255.1 Candidatus Omnitrophota bacterium
GCTTTCCCGCTCGAACGAAAGCATCCCCTGATGATACTTCACCGCGTCGTAGATATAATTGACCTCGTTGAAATAAAGCTGACGGATGTTCCCCAGCCAGAACGACCGGAGCAGGAATGCGAACAGGAACACTAAAACCACTGCCAGCCATGTCCTTTTAGAAAGGAAATTTTCCATTTCGCCAATTCTACCACAATATTGGAAAACATATAATACTATGATAGATTAATCTTATGCCGGAACTGCCAGAGGTCGAGACCGTAAGGCGCGACGTACTTCCAAAGGTCAGGGGAAGGACGGTCCGCCGCGTGGAGCTGGCCGACCGCCGCATACTTAAAGGATACTCCGCTCCCAAATTTATCAAAGGGTTAACGGGCCAGAAGATCATCGATCTCGAGCGGCGGGCCAAGTACCTTCTTTTTAAGCTTGCTTCAGGAAAATATTTCGTCGTCCATCTGGGGATGACCGGCCGCCTCCTTTTTGCGCCGGACAAGTACGTGAAGGCGATCTTCACCCTCTCCGACGGTAAGAAGCTTTATTATTCCGACCTCCGGCTTTTCGGCCGGCTGAAGCTTTTTGACCGTTATCCTGAATTGAAACTGGGGCCGGAACCGTTGGGGAACGAGTTCACACCTGAGCTGTTCAAGTCGATGTTGGCGAAAAGAAAGGGGCCGATCCGGTCGGTCCTGCTCGACCAGAAGATGCTGGCGGGGCTGGGGAACATATATGTATTGGAATCGTTGTTCGCGGCGGGGATCAGGCCGGACCGCAAAGCCAACAGCCTGAAAACGGATGAAGTGAAAAAGCTACATTCAGAGATACGCAAGGTCTTGATCAAATCGCTTGGGCTCAGGGGAACTTCGTTCAATTGGTATGTCGACGCCAAAGGGAAGAAAGGAAGCTTTCAGCTTAACCTTATGGTCTACGGTAGAAAAGGCGAACCCTGCCCCGTCTGCGGCACGCCGATCAAAAGAACCAATATCGGCCAGCGGGGGACCTACTACTGCCCCCGCTGCCAGAAATAGCGCATCGGTCAGTTACGGATTAAATCTCATTATCAGATCGTAACTGCTGCTCAAGTAGGCCGTCCACCCGGCTACCACGATCCTGCCGTCCGATTGAAGCCCTACCCCAATTGGATAATGCTCCCCGTAAAATGTGACCATGGTCGATCCGGTTCCGTTAAAGGTCGTGTCCAACGATCCGTCCGGGTTCAATCTCAGCACTTCATCTTTGTCGTTTGATCCATAATATCCTTGCGCGACGATCACGATCTTTCCGTCCGGCTGGATCACCACTGGTTGATTATCATCATCGCCTGCAGAACTGTTCCCGATCGGCGGCATCACCAGCATACCGGTACCGTTAAAACCGGTATCGAGCGACCCGTCCGAATTGTACCTTACCGCCATAATATCGTCGATCGAACCGTCATCGTCATATCCGGTGACGACTATCTTTCCGTCAGTCTGGAGCGCCAAAGCGAACGGATAATCGTCGTGCCCGCTGTTGCCGGTGGTAACTATCCCGGTCGAGTTAAAGCTCGTATCGAGCGTGCCGTTTGAATTATATCTTATTACCGTGAACTGAACGTTCGCGCCGTTGCTTGAGTTTCCGGCGACCACTATCTTCCCGTCAGATTGGATCGCCAAGGAACAGAGCTGGCTACTCGATGATCCGATCTCCGCGGTAATTATACCGGTCGAATTGAAAGTCGGATCGAGCGACCCGTTGGAATTATATCGCGCCAGCGCAATAAAAAATTTGGCGACGCCGTCATACGCATAGCCCGCCGCAACGATCTTCCCGTCAGGTTGCACCGCTAACGCCCGGATATAAGCTTGATCCGCACCGATCGAAGTGTTCACCATACCGGTCGAATTGAATGTCGTATCAAGCGCGCCGTTTGGTTGATATCTCACCAATTGAAAATCCATTCTAGCCCCACTGTATGAGGTGCCCCCCGCGATGATATGCCCATCCGGTTGTACCGCGACCGCATAGGCGCTACCGTTAGATCCGTTACCAACAGATGTGTGTACTTTGCCTATATAATGAAAACTAGTATCAAGTGTTCCATCGGAATTATATCGTACTAAAGCAAACTCATTATTACCGAATAATTGCACGCTTCCCGCCAGAACAATTTTATCATCTGTTTGGACCGCCATTCCATTTGCTTCATTATAATTCGAAGAATGCACGTCCGTCGTCGCCATCCCCGTACCGTTAAACGAGGTGTCCAGCGTTCCCGGCTGCGGTTTGGCGGTAAAGGTCCAAGAATAATTGGCCGCCATTGCGTTCCCGGCCAGGTCCTTTACGCCGGTAGTTATGGTCGCCGTGTACGCGGTCGAATATATCAAATTGGACGAAGGCGTAAAGATCGCGCTTTTGTTCACCGCGTCATAGCTCACGATCCCGGTCACGCCGTGGTCTAGGGTAAAATTCGCCGCGTTGATCGTCGATGGGTCCATCGCCTCGCAGAATGTAGCCTCCACGGTGGTGGTGGTCGCCACCCTGGTCGCTCCGTTCGCCGGCGCGACCGAAACTACTGTTGGCGGAGTGGTATCTGGATTATTGCCGGTAGTGAACGACCAATGGTAAGCGGCGGCCATTCTATTGCCGGTGATATCCTTGATCACGGCGCTGATCGACGCGGTATAGGTCAATGAATATCCAAGGTTCGCCGCCGGGGTGAAAGTAGCGGTCTTGCTCGGTGCGTCATAGCTTATAGAACCAGTTACCGCTCCCGCCGTCGAGGTAAGGGTAAAATTCGCCGCTACCGCGGTAGAAGGGTCGATCGTTTTGGAAAATGTAGCCGAAATTTTAGTATTGATCGCAACACCAGTAGCTCCGTTGGTCGGGGAAGTGGTCACAACAGTTGGCGGAGTACTGTCTGGTGATGCTTCCGGTGCGGCCACCTTGGCGCAGCCGACCATAGAAATATTAATAAGACAAACGGCAACAACGGACAACAATACCGCTGTAAATGCGGGCAGATAATTATTGATCTTCATTTTTTCCCTCCATATTGCTAACAATTACGCCGGAAGGGAAATAACGCAACCAATATCTATATGTTCAGAGCATCTCCATCATCGCTTTGACGCCGGCGCCAAAGTTGATCTTGGCCCCCATCCGCTTGAAGAGGACCTCCACCGCCGCCCAGGCGCCGATGATGTCGAGCGAATCGATATAGCCGAGATGGCCGATCCGGAAGATCTTCCCTTTAAGTTCCGATTGTCCCGGCGCGACCTCCACGTTAAACTCGTCGCGCATCGCCGCGCGGACCTTTTCACCGTCGATCCCCTCGGGCGGGCAAATGGCGGTAACGGCCGGTGAGGCGTGGGAATCGTCGGCCAGCAGCTTGAGGCCGAGCGCCTTGGCCGCCGTCCTTAGCAGGTCGCGGTTGAACGCGTGGCGGGCGAAGACGTTGTCTCGGCCCTCTTCCTGCAGCATCTTTATCCCCTCCCGCATGCCGAAGATCAGCGATTCGGGCGGAGTGGTGTAAGTGTGTCCCTTGGGCGCTTCTTCCTTCATCAACGCCCAGTCCCAGTAATGCTTCGGCATTTTTGATGCCGCGTTCGCTTTCCAGGCCCGCTGGGAAATAGAGACCGCCGAGACTCCCGGCGGCACCATGAAAGCCTTTTGCGAACCGGAAACGACTACGTCCAGGTCCCATTCGTCGGTCTTGAGCGGCGCGGCCATCATGCCGGAGACCGCGTCTACCACGATCAAAGCGTCGGGCTGGACGCTCCGGACTGTTTTGGCCAGCGTTCCCACGTCGTTCAGTACACCGGTGGATGTTTCGTTATGCTGCATGAAGACCGCCTTGACCGGGCCTTTTTTAAGCTCGGCTTCCAGCACTTTGGGATCGGCCGCCTTCCCGCGTTCAAATTTGACGTCGTTTACATCGGCGCCGTACGCCTTGCAGATCTTGACGAAGCGGGCGCCGAAGTTGCCGATATTGAGCACGATCACTTTATCGCCTGGAGAAAGGACATTGACGACCGCCACTTCCATGCCGCCGGTGCCGGAGGAAGGATAAATGAAGATCTCGTTCTTGGTCTCATAAGCCCAGCGCAGGCCTTCCATCACTTCTTTCATTACCGCCGAGAAGAGCGGTCCGCGATGCCCGATCATGTCGTGGTTCATCGCCGAAAGCACGCGCGTGGGGATCGGGGTCGGTCCGGGGATCATGAGATTGTATTTGATCATTTTTCTGCCCATAAGCAAACTCCCTTTCCTGTGGATTTGAGATAATTATACAAGATTACCGGGGGAATGTAAAACCCCGGCAGCGGTAGTTCAAAAGCTCAGGTCAGTCCCGTTTCCAGTCGACCTCGATATACTTTTCGTCGTGGGAAAAGGTGAACTTGTGTTCGCCTTTATACGCCAGGTTGAGCGATTTGCCGATGTGCATCGCCAGGCTCGATTCGGAAGTGGTGACGTCGATGCCGCCGTCCACTTTCGAGATGTCGGTCACCCGGTGTTCGGGGTTGTGCGCTGCCGAACGGCCGCTTTCGCTTTTAACCAAGTTGACGATGTCGTTCTCGTGATCCTTGAGGAAAGCTCCACGGATCCGGACCAGCCCTCCGGCTTCTTTCTGCGTATTCTGCCTGAACTCGGTATAATCCCGGTCGGTCTCTTTCCTCATTTAGCTCACCTTACCTCTTGGTGTATTGGAACGCGCGGCGGGCACGCTTGAGGCCGTATTTTTTCCGCTCCTTCTCCCTGGGATCGCGGGTCAGCATTCCTTTTACCCTCAAGGTGGGGCGGAGAGAACTATCGGCCAGTGACAGCGCCCTTCCAATCGCCATTCTCAGAGCATCGGCTTGCGAGGGGACTCCGCCGCCGTTGACGATCGCCATGACGTCGTACTTTCCCTCAGTGCCGGTAAGGACATAGGGTTGATGATAGATCTTTATCAAATGTTGGCGCCCGCAGAAGTACTGTTCGGCCGGCTGGCGGTTGACCTCTATCTTTCCGGTCCCGGAATGCAGCCAGACCCGGGCGGTCGCGCTCTTTCTCCGGCCGGTGCCGTAGAACCGGGAAGCGACCTTTTCCTTTTTCGCTTTTTTCACATGGTGGTGTTCCGCGTGATGATGTTCAACATGATGGTGTTCGGCCGGTTTCGGCGCTTCCGCCGCTTTATGGGCTTCCGGCGCCTTTACGGTCTCTTCCTGCGCGGATGTCACTTCGATAGGAGATAAGACCTCGATTACTTCGTTCTCCTTTTTCTTGACGGTTTTCTTCGCCGCAACGGCCGCCTTTTCCCCCGTTACTTTCTTTTTTACCGGTTTCTTCTTTTCTTCAGACATCAAATTATTTCCTCCTTAGATCGTCAGGGCTTTGCCCGCTTCGCTCACTTCTCCCTGGTATATCTTCAGCTTTTTAAGCATCATTTCGCCCAGCGTGGTCCGGGGGACCATCCCCTTGACCGCCAGATAAATGATCTTGCGCGGGTCCCGGCGCTTCTTCTCTTCGAACTTCAGGAGCTTGTCGCCGCGCGGATAGAGCGAGTGCGAGAAATAGGTCTTGGACTTTTCCTTGTTACCGGTCAGGCGGATCTTTTCCGCGTTGAACACGGTGACATAATCGCCGCAATCAATATGCCTCGAAAAGATCGGCTTGTTCTTCCCCATCAGCACTTCCGCCACCGCGCTCGCCAATCTTCCCAACACCTGGGAATCGGCGTTGACCACGAACTTTTCCCTTTTTATTTCCTTCGGCTTGACCGAATACGTTTTCTTTTTCATTTTATTCCCCTTCAATATTCAACTTTTAGCAAACAGAGACCCTGCGGCAGCGCGGTGACCCCCGCCCGCCGGCGGTCCCTGGCTTTTAGTACTTCATCCACTTCGGACGGCTCCCGCTTACCCGATCCCACCTCCAACAGCGTTCCCGCCGTCGTCCGGATCATCTTGTAAAGGAACCCGTTCCCCCGGAAATGAAAATCTAAAAACCTGCCCATCTGATGGGCCGCTTCCCGGATCTCGATCGAATGGATCGTTCTCACCGGGTCGCCGGTCAGCTCCTGAGCGAACGACGTGAAATCGTGCTCGCCGACCAGATACTTTGCGCCTTCGCGCATCGCCGCTTCGTTAAGCGGTCTTCTGACATGGAGAGCGTACAACCGGTGGTCGTACGGGACCTGCTCTCCTTCGAACACCCGGTACCGGTACTCTTTCCCTTTCGCCATGAACCTCGCATGAAAGTCGGGGGCCGCTTCTTCCGCCAACAGGACCCGGATATCGCGCGGCAGGTAAAAATTCACCGCGCTCGCGATCTTTTCCGCCGTGATACCGGCCGGGCATTGGAAATTTACCACCTGCCCCAGCGCATGCACTCCGCGGTCGGTCCGGCTCGCCCCGATCACCGGGATATCGCCGCCGAACAGTTCCTTCAGGGACCTTTTAAGCTCTCCGGCGACCGTCGGAACGCCATCCTGGCTGGCGAATCCGAAATAGTTGCCGCCGTCGTACATCAGGACAAGCCTGATGTTCCTCACAATATCTCTAAAAGCGCCAGCGGAGCGGCATCTCCGCGCCTGAAACCGATCTTGGTGATCCGCGTGAACCCGCCCGGGCGGCCTTCGAACCGGGGCGCCATCCCGAACAGGGTCTTGATCACGTCGCGGTCGCGCAGCTTGTTGTAAGCCAGGCGCCGTGAATTGACGTCGTTCTTCTTTGCGAGCGAAAAGAGCCTTTCCGCTATCGGCCGGACCGCCTTGGCCCGGGTCAGCGTGGTCTTGATCTTCCCGTACTTTATCAGCGACGCCGTCTCGGCGTAGAGCATGGCCAGACGCTGGTCGGTCGGCCGGCTGAGTTTTTTGAGCCTTGCGCTATGCCTCACCGCCCGCTCCCCCTTCGCCCTTCAGGTACAGTTTGTATTCCGCCAGCTTTTCCCTGACCTCGTTGAGCGATTTCGTACCGAAGTTCTTGAACTTCATAAGATCGGGCTGGGAGAACGAGATCAGCTCCCTCACCGTCTTGATGTTGGCGTTCTTCAGGCAGTTGAGCGAACGCGCCGAAAGCTCGAGGTCCTCCAGGCTCATGTCGAGCACGCCCGATTCCACTTCCACGTTCCGCTCCTTCTCTCCCGCGGTGACGTCGATCGGTTCGCCGATGTGCAGGAACAGGTCGATGTGCCGCGAAAGGATCCTCGCGCTCTCGCGCACCGCTTCGTCCGGTTTCATCGATCCGTTGGTCCAGACGTGGAGCACGAGCCGGTCGTAATTGATCTCCTGTCCCACGCGCATTTCTTCCGTCACCAGGTTCACTTTCTTGATCGGGGAGAAGATCGAATCGATCGGGATGTAGCCGACCGGGAGGGTCGACTTCTTGTTCCGTTCGGCGGGAGCGAACCCTTTACCCTTTTCCACGATCATCTCGATATTGAGCTTGCCGCCGCTCTCAAGCGTCGCGATCTTGTGGTCAGGATTAATGATCTCTATCTCCGCGTCGTGCTCGATGTCGCCGGCCTTTATCTCTTTCGGCCCCTTGGCTTTGATCGAGATGACCTTGGGAACATCGGAGTATGATTTGAGGATCACCTCTTTAAAGTTGAGGATTATCTCCAGCACATCTTCCACCACGTTAGGGATGGTCGTGAATTCGTGCGAGATATCTTCGATCCGGATGCTGACAATGGCCGCACCTTGCAGATGCGCCAGCAACACGCGGCGAAGGGCGTTGCCCAGCGTCGAGCCGTATCCCCTCTCCAGCGGTTCCACTATGAACTTGCCGTAGTTGCTTGATTCTTCTTCGTATTTGACCCAGGGTTTCTCACCAAGCATAATCATCTGAAATATTACCTCCTATCTCGAATAATACTCAACGATCGCCGATTCTTCGATCAGTCTTTCCGTATCGTCCTTCTTCGGCAGCCTTACCACCGATCCGGACTGATCCGGGTCAAGAGAAAGCCAGGCCGGGGCCACATACTCCTTAAGCTTCTCCGCCACCCGGTCCAGCATTTTTTGTTTCAATTTTACTTTGTCGCCGATCTTCACCTCGAACGACGGCACGTTCACTTTGCGCCCGTTCACGGTGATATTGCCGTGGTGGACCGCCTGCCGCGCGGCCTGCCGCGACGGCGTGAAGCCGAGGCGGTAAACCACATTATCAAGCCGTCTTTCCAGCAACTCCATCAGCTTGGAACCGGTCGCGGCCTTGGTCTTGGCGGCGCGCTCAAAGTAGCTGCGGAACTGGCGTTCCGTCAACCCGTACATCCGGCGGGCTTTTTGTTTTTCGCGCATGCGCCGCCCGTACTCGGTGATCCTCATCACCGCCGCGCCGTGCTGTCCCGGAGGATACTTTCTCTTCTCCACCGGGCACTTGGGAGAAGTGCACTTTTCGCCTTTGAGGAAAAGCTTGGTCTTTTCCCTCCGGCACTGCTTGCAGTAAGAAACGACTCTACCCATGGCTTATACCCTCCTCCGCTTTTTGGGACGGCAGCCATTATGGGGAATGGGAGTTACGTCCTTGATCGAATTGATGGTCAGCCCCACCGCCTGCAGCGCGCGGATGGCGATCTCCCGTCCCGATCCCGGCCCTTTGACCAGAACGTCGACTTCCTTTAGCCCGGCTTCGATCGCCTTTCGTCCGGCCGCCTCGGCGGCCATCTGAGCCGCGAACGGTGTCCCCTTCTTGGTACCCTTGAAACCCACTCCGCCCGCGGACGAGAAGCAGATCGCTTCGCCTTTGAGATCGGTGATGGTGATAATGGTGTTGTTGAACGTCGCCTGAATGTGCGCCACCCCGGCGGTCACTCCCTTACGAATCTTTATTTTTTTCTTTACTGCCTCAGCCATGGTTTATGTCTTTTCCTCCTTTTTCCTTCCCGAACCGACCGTCTTGCGCTTGCCGCGGCGGGTGCGCGCGTGGGTCCTGGTGCGCTGCCCTCTGGCCGGCAAACCTTTCTTATGCCGAAGGCCGCGATACGCTCCGATATCCATCAGCCGTTTAATGTTCATTGTGATATCTTTGCGCAGGTCGCCTTCGACTTTGATGTCCTTGAGAATTTCCCTGAGCTTCAGGATCTCTCCCTCGGTCAGGTCCTTCGATTTCTTGTCCGGATCGATCCCGGTCTTCGCCAGGATCTTTTCGGAAAGCGCCGGGCCGATGCCGTAAATATACGTCAGCCCCACTATGATCCTTTTCTGGGGAGGAAGGTCCACCCCTACGATTCGAGCCATTTATTTACCTCCTGATATTCTGATTATCTGATAACCCGGTCCGTTGAACTATCCTTGTCTCTGCTTATGTTTCTTGATCTCGCAGATGACGCGGACCCGCCGTCCCCGGCGTATTATCTTGCACTTGTCGCAAATCTTCTTTACCGACGCTCTTACTTTCATTGTTTACCTCATCCTGTACGTTATCCGGCCTTTGGTCAGATCATACGGGGAAAGCTCGACCTTTACCTTGTCCCCGGGAAGGATCCGGATAAAGTTCTTCCTGATCTTCCCCGAAACATGCGCAATGATCATCTGACCGGTCTCGACCTTGACCCGGAACACCGCGTTCGGCAGTGCTTCGGTCACTTCCCCTTCCAGTTCGATCACATCTTTTTTTGACATCTTGTTAACACTTCCGCTCCGTTTTCAGTCACCAGCACCGAGTCCTCGTAATGAACGGACAGGCTGCGGTCCTTGGTGACCACCGTCCAGCCGTCGGACAGCGTGATGACCGAAGATCCTCCGGCGTTGAGCATCGGTTCGATCGCCAGTGTCATCCCCGGCCTAAGCTCCAATCCTTCTCCCCGCACTCCGAAATTCGGGATCAGCGGGTCCTCGTGCATGTTGCGCCCGATGCCGTGCCCGAACAGGTCCTTCACCACCGAGTATCCGTGCTTTTTTGCATGGTTCTCGATCGAGAACGACACATCCCCTAACCTCGCGCCCGCCTTCACCTTTGAGATCGCGATCTCCAACGCTTCCTGCCCGCACTTCATCAGCGCCTTGGCCTGCTTGCTGACCTTTCCTACGGGGAAGGTCCGCGCCATATCGCTGTAATATCCTTCCCAGATCGCGCCCATGTCCAGACCGACAACATCACCCTCCGCCAGCGTCTTCTTCGGCGAAGGGATCCCGTGGACCACCTCTGAATTGACCGAAATGCAGGTCGCGTGAGCGTATCCCCTGTATCCTTTGAACGCCGGCCGCCCGCCATGGTCGATGATCAGCGCTTCGCCCACCTGATCGAGCTCGGCGGTAGTGATCCCGGGCCGTATGTACTTTTCAATGTCCGCGAACACCTGCGCGATGATCCTGCAGGCATGCCTGATCTTCTCTATCTCCTCCGGAGATTTGATGAAGATCATATTCCCAGAGCCTTGAGCAACCTTTCAAAGACCTCATCGATGGTGCCGACCGCGTTGATCGACACCAGATTGCCTTTGTCCTCGTAATATTTTATCACCGGTTTGGTCGAATCTTCGTAGACCCCGAACCGGGTCCGGATCACTTCCTCATTGTCGTCCGCCCGCTTGTAAAGCTTGCTCCCGCAGCGATCGCAGATCCCCTCTTTTTTGGGCGGGCTGAACTTTTCGTGATAGACCGCTCCGCAGTTCGGGCAGGAAAGCCTTCCCGCGTTCCGCTCTATCACCGCTTCCAGCTGGACCTTGAAGTAGACCACCTTATAATCTTTCCCGGCCAGCATCTGATTGAGCGCTTCCGCCTGCTTCATCGACCGGGGGAACCCATCAAGGATCAGCCCTAGTTTGCAATCGTCCTTTGCCAACCGCTGCCGCGTGATCTCGATCGTCACTTCGTCCGGCACCAGCTTGCCCGCTTCCACGAATTCTTTCGCTTTCTTCCCGACCTCGGAGCCTTCGCGGATCGTCTCCCTTAAAATATCGCCCAGCGCGATATGAGGAAGCCGCAGTTTCTCCGCCAGCTTCTTTGCCTGGGTCCCTTTTCCCGATCCGGGAGGGCCTAAAAATATCAGTATCAAGCGAGCAACCCTTCGTACTGGCGGGTGACCAGATGGGTCTCGATCTGCCTCACCAGGTCCAGCGCCACCCCGACCATGATCAGGAGCGCCGTGCTCCCCAACCCCTGGAAACTGCTGATCTGCGTCACTCCCTCGACGATCGTGGGAACGACCGCGATCAATCCCAAAAACAGCGCGCCGACCAGCGTCAGCCGCGACAGCGTGTACTCAAAATATTCGGCGGTCGGCTTGCCGGGACGGATCCCCATCACGAAACCGCCGTATTTCTTTATGTTCTCCGCCAGCTCCACCGGATTAAAGGTGATCGCCGTATAGAAATACGTAAAGAAAAAGATCAGACCGAAATAGAAAAGCATGTACCAGACATGCCCCGGCATCAGGAACGCCGCCAGCTGCGGGAACGGGAAGAACGGCAGGAACTGCGCGATCGTCGCCGGGAACAGTAAAACCGACGAAGCAAAGATGATCGGGATCACGCCTCCCTGATTTATTCTCAGCGGTATATAAGTGCTGCCGCCGCCGTACATCTTCCGGCCCACCACTCTCTTGGCGTACTGGACCTGGATCTTCCTTGACGCTTCCTGCACATAGATGATCGCCACGATCATGAACAGGAACGCCGCCAGCAGGATCAGCACGCCGAAGATGCTCGCTCCGCCCCTGACCAAAGTCACGGTTTGCCCGACATAGGTCGGGATCCGGGACACGATACCGATAAAGATTATCAGCGACGCGCCGTTGCCGATCCCGCGCTCGGTGATCAGCTCGCCGACCCACATCACCAGCATCGAACCGGCGGTCAGCGTTAGCACGCAGGTGATCAGGAATAACGGGAACGAAACGTTCTCCTGCACTACGCCCCTGAGCCAGAACGCCATGCCGAACGACTGGAAAGCGGCCAGCGCGACCGTCAGGTAGCGCGTGTATTGCGCGATCTGCTTGCGGCCCGATTCCCCTTCCTTCTGCAACGCTTCCAGCTGCGGGAGGACCACCGTTAAAAGCTGCATGATAATGCTGGCATTGATGTAAGGCACTATCCCCATCGCGAAGATCGAGAACCGCATCAACGCGCCGCCGGTGAACAGGTCGAACAATCCCAGAAGATTGCCCTGGCCGAACAGCGACTGCAGTTTGGTCGCGTCCACTCCCGCCACCGGGATGTGCGCTCCGATCCGGAAGACCGCCAGCATCGCCAGCGTGAACAGGATCTTTTTCCTCAGGTCGGGAATATTAAAAAGGGTCTGGAATAAGTTCAGCACTGGACCGCTTTACCTCCGGCTTTTTCGATCTTTTCCTTCGCGCTCTTGGTGAACTTGTTGGCCGTGACCGTCAGCTCCTTGCTGACCTCGCCCGTACCGAGCACTTTCACCATTTCCCCGGTATCGGCCAGTCCGGCCTTCACCAGGTCATCCATTTTCACTTCGCCGCTGAAGCGCGAAAGCGCGCTCAGCGTTATCTCGCGGTAATGTTTCTTGAACGCGTAGTTCTTGAATCCGCGCTTTTTGGGCAGCCGCCGGTAGAGCGGCGTCTGGCCGCCTTCGAAGAACGGCCCCTTGGTCCCGCCCGAGCGGCTCTTCTGCCCCTTGTTGCCGCGGCCGCCGGTCTTGCCGTGGCCCGAACTGGTCCCGCGGGCGACCCGTTTCTTCTTTTTAATGGAGTCGGGATGCGGTCTTAAAGTATTAAGCTTCAGCACTTTGTACGAACCTCACTTCCAGGTCTTTCCCGCGATTAATTTTTTCATCGTCGATCCGGCGCAGCAGGGTCAGCGCGTCGATCGTCGCTTTGGCGGAGTTGATGGCGCTGCTGGAACCGATCGATTTGGCGACGATGTCGCGGATCCCCGCCAGTTCCAGCACCACTCGCACCGAACCGCCGGCGATAACGCCGCGGCCCGCCGGCGCCGGGCGGAGTAGAACTTCGGAAGAACCGAGCTTGCCGATCACTTCGTGCGGAATGGTGTTGACCACCATCGGCACAGTGATCATTTTTTTCTTGGCCGCTTCCACCGCTTTGCGGATGGCGACCGATACGTCGCTTGACTTGCCGATCCCCATCCCCACTTTGCCCTTACGGTCTCCCACCACGGTCAGGACCCTGAACCCGAGCCGCTTGCCGCCGGTCACCACTTTGCAAACGCGGCGTACCTGTACTACCTTTTCTTCGAACTCTTTTTCTTCCATCATCAGAATTTAAGCCCTCCCTCTCTGGCACCGTCAGCCAGCGCCTTCACCCTTCCATGATACGGGAACTGCCCGCGGTCGAACACGACCGCTTCGATCCCTTTGGCCTTGGCCGCTTTGGCAATCTCCAGCCCGATGATCTTCGCCAGATCGGACTTTTTCGCCTTGCTCTTTGATTTGATGGTGGACGAGGAGACGAGCGTTTTCCCCGCCTCATCGTCGATGATCTGCGCGTAGATGTTGCTCAAGCTCCGGTAAACCACCAGACGCGGACGCACCGCGCTCCCTTTTATCTTTGCCTTCCTCAATTTATTATCCTCCCGCCGCGCCCGCGGTCTTGGCGGCTTTACCCGCTTTCCGCTTGACGACCTCGTTCAAGTACTTGATCCCCTTGCCTTTGTACGGCTCAACCTTGCGGACGGCACGGATGTTGGCCGCGATCTGCCCCACCAGCGCCTTGTCGATGCCGATAACCTTCACTTTGTTCTGTCCTTCCACCGCGAAGGAGATCCCTTCCGGCGGAATGATGTCGACCGGATGCGAGAACCCGATCGAAAGGTTGAGCGTTTTTCCGGAAAGCGCGGCCCGGTAGCCGACGCCCGACAGCTCGAGCACCTTCTCAAAACCTGTCGACACGCCGTTCACCATGTTGGCGATCAGCGCCCGGTAGAGCCCGTGCAGCGCGCGCGTCTTCTTGTCGTTCAGCTCGCGCGAAAGCGTTACCTTCCCGTCCTTGATCTCGATCTTGATCCGGGGGTCGATCTTTTGGGACATGTGCCCTTTCGGCCCCTTGACGTTAATGGTATCCTTTTCGAATTTGACTTCGACCCCTTTTGTGATCGCGATCGGGGCCTTACCGATTCTGGACATTTTTCCTCCTCAATTCCTTTCCAACTACCAGACGTATCCGAGAATTTCGCCGCCAACCTTTTGCTTGCGGGCGGTGGAATCCGACATCACACCCTGCGGCGTGGTCAGGATCACGCAGCCGAACCCGGAGCGAACCCTCGGTATTTCCCTGAATCCCATGTAGATCCGCCGGCTGGGCTGGCTTACCCGTTTGATGTCGGTAATGACGCCGCGCACCGGCTTGCCGAAACGGTCGTACACATACTTGAGTCCGATCCGCAGGAGCTTCTTTTTCCCGCGGGTCAACACTTCGTGCTTGGTGATGAACCCTTCCTCCAGCAAGATCCGCGCTACTTCCTGCGACAGCGCACTGTGCTGGATCTCGACGGTCTCCTTTCTCCGGGAGATCCCGTTCTTGAGCCTTGAGAACATATCTGAAACTACATCGGCCATAATTCCTCCTAAATTGGTTTGCGCTACCAGCTGGCCTTGGTTACTCCCGGCAACTCGCCGCGGTGCGCCATCGCGCGGAAGCAGATGCGGCAGATGCCGAACTTCCGGATGAACGCTCGCGACCGGCCGCAGATCCCGCACCGGCTGTGCTTTCTTACATCGAACTTTGGACCCTTTTTTACTCTTTCAAGCCATGCTTTTTTTGCCATTTTATCTCTCCGTGAAAGGTATTCCGAACATCTTTAACAGCTCGCGTGCTTCCTCGTCGGTCTTGGCGGTCGTCACGATCGTGATGTTCATGCCCCTGACCTTGTCCAGCTTGTCGTAATCGACTTCCGGGAAGATCAGCTGTTCCTTGAGACCAAAATTGTAATTGCCCATCCCGTCGAACGACCGGGGAGACAGGCCTTTGAAATCCCGGATCTTAGGTAGGCCGACATTGATCAGCTTGTTCAGGAACAGGTACATCCGCTCGCCCCGCATCGTCACCATGCAGCCGATCGGGTCCTTCGACTTAAGCTTGAAGTTGGCGATCGACTTTTTCGCGAACTTCATCGCCGCTTTTTGGCCGGTGATCTCGGTCAGCTCCTTGGCCGCCGCTTCGGTCGCCTTAGGGTTGGAGACCCCTTCGGAAACCCCTTCGGAGATCACGATCTTCAGCAGCTTCGGTACCTGGTTTATGTTGCCGTACTTGAACTTCTTCATCATCTCCGGCGCGATCTTTTTCTGGTATCTTTCTTTTATCTCGCTCATTCTTTGTCCAACGGCTCCTTACATTTTTTGCAATAGCGGCGTCCGTCCTCTTTCTTGATCCGGGTCGGCTTGCCGCAGCGCGGGCATACCACCTGCACCTTGGCAGCGGAGATCGCTACCGGCTTGTCGATGATCCCGCCCTGGAACTTCTGGCTCGGCTTCTGGTGCTTCTTCACCAGATTGATCCCCTCCACCAGCACCTTCAACTTGTCCGGCAGGGCCTTTAGGACCTTGCCTTTCTTGCCTTTCTCTTTTCCGGAAAGGACCATTACCTGATCGCCTTTTTTAATCTTAAGTTTTTCGTTCTGCATTTTATACGACCTCGGGCGCGAGGGAGATGATCTTCATGAACCCCTTGTCGCGCAGTTCCCTGGCCACCGGGCCGAACACCCGGGTGCCTCTCGGGCTTAATTCCTTAGTGATGATCACGGCCGCGTTGTCGTCGAACTTGACGTACGAGCCGTCGCGGCGGCGGATCGCCTTCACGGTCCGCACCACTACCGCCTGCACCACTTCCCCGTCCTTCACCTGCATGTGCGGGTCGGCCTCCTTTACCACTGCCGTGATCACGTCGCCGATCCCGGCGTAGCGGGTGTTGCTGCCCTTCATCACGCGGATACACATGATCACTTTTGCGCCGGTGTTATCGGCCACCTGCAGCCGGGACATATTGGTTATCATTTCACTCCCGCCTCGCTAAGCACCTTGACCAGTTTGAAGCGCTTGGTAGCGGAGAGCGGCTTGCACTCCGTGATCAATACTTTCTGCCCCACCTGGCACGCGCCTTTCGGGTCATGCACATGATATTTTTTAAAGACCTTCAGCACCTTGCTGTAGAGCGGATGGCTGACCACCCTTTCCACCTGCACCACGGCGGTCTTCTGCATCTTCTTGCTGATCACGACCCCTTCTTTATTTTTTCCCTTCACCTTTCTTCTCCTTTATGACCGTGAGCGCCCGGGCGATATCATGCCTGATATCCTTGATCTTTAGCAGGTTCTTAAGCTCGCCCTTTGCCCGCTGGAACCTCAAGTTCTTCAGTTCCGTCCGCAGGTCCTGCACTTTCTTCTGCAGCTCTTCCATCGTCGATTCCCTCATTTTTAACGCTTTCATGATTGTGATATCACCCTGGTCGCGATCGGCAGCTTGAACGCCGCCAGCCGCATCGCTTCTTCCGCTTCTTTGCCGGTAACGCCGGCCATTTCGAATATGATATGCCCGGTCCTGACGCCCGCCCGGAAACCTACCGGCGCTCCCTTTCCTCCGCCCATGCGGGTCTCGGCGGGACGCGCGGTATAGGGACGGTCGGCCAGGATCCGTATCCAGACCTTGCCACCGCGTTTAAGATAATGCATGATCGCCTTTCTGGCCGATTCGATCTGATTGGTCTTGATGTAACCGCATTCCACCGCCTGCAGCCCGTATTCGCCGTAGATCAATTCACTGCCGGTGGCCGCTTTGCCGCGAAGCCGTCCGCGCTGCGCTTTCCTGTATCTAGTTTTTGCCGGTTGTAGTGCCAACTGACGTTACCCCTTTCTTGACGTCCATTCTCTGGTCAAGCAGAACATCGCCCTTGTATACCCAGACCTTCACGCCGATCTTTCCATAAATGGTGTGCGCTTCGGTGAACCCGTAATCGATCTCGGCCCGGAGCGTGTGGAGCGGGACCCTTCCCACCCGGTAGCTTTCCGATCTGGCGATTTCCGAACCGCCCAGCCGTCCGCCCACCATGATCTTTACTCCCTTGGCGTGGGCGCGGAGGGCCCGGCTCACCGTTTGCTTCATCGCCCGGCGGAACGATACGCGCTTTTCCAGCTGCGAGGCGATCGATTCCGCCAGCAGCTGCGCCGATGATTCCGGGTTCTTTTCGTCGTGAATGTTGATCTGCACCGGCTTGCCGAACCTTCTCGACAGCTCGTCGCGGATCGCGTTGATCTCTTTTCCGCCCTTGCCGATGATCAGCCCCGGCTTGGCGGTGTGGATGTTGATCTCCACCTGGTTGGCCCGGCGCAGGATCTTGATCCGGGAGATGCCGGCCTTGTAAAGATGCGACTTCAGGTAATTGCGCAGTTCAAAATCCTCGATCACGTACTTCGCGTATTCGCCTTTGTCCGCGAACCAGAGCGCGTCCCAGTCCGCCGTGATCCCCAATCTTAACCCTTTCGGGTGAATTTTCTGGCCCACTATTCGATCTCCTTCCCGCTAACTACAACGGTGATATGCGAAATCCTCTTTTTTATCGGGAACGCCCTTCCGCGCGCCCGCGGTTTGATCCTTTTCATCATCGAGGCGGTGTCCGCGAACGCTTCGCTCACGATCAGCTCTTCCGGTTTCATCTTGTAATTGTTCTTGGCGTTGGCGATCGCCGCTTTGAGAACCTTGGCCACATAGAACGCCGACTTTTGCGGCATGAAGTTAAGCTGGGCGAGCGCGGCCAGCGCCGACTTGCCGCGGATCAGCTTGGTGATCCTCCGGATCTTGAGCGCCGAGGAGCGCAGGTATTTCGCTTTTGCCTTTACTTTTATCATGTCAGCGCCGTCGCCTGTTCCGTCGGGACGCCGTGGCCGCGGAAGTTGCGGGTATTGGCGAATTCCCCGAGCTTATGTCCCACCATGTTCTCCGTCACGTAAACCGGGATGTGCTTAATGCCATTGTGCACGGCGAATGTCAATCCCACCATGTCCGGCACGATGGTCGAGCGCCTCGACCAGGTCTTGATGATCTTCTTGTCCCCGGTCGCGAGCACCTTTTCCACTTTCCTTAAAAGATGATCGTCAACGAACGGACCCTTTTTAAGTGACCTACCCAAATTACTTCCTCCTCGTAAGAATGAACCGGTCCGACGGCCGCTTGCCCCTGCGGGTCTTGTAACCCAGAGCGGGCTGGCCCCACTTTGAGACCGGATGAATGCGGCCGATCCCGGATTTTCCTTCGCCGCCACCGTGCGGATGGTCGCAGGGGTTCATTACCACGCCGCGGACCTCCGGCCTTCTGCCCAGGTGCCGCTTCTTGCCGGCCTTGCCGTAAACTATGTTCTTCGCGTCCAGATTGCCTAGCTGTCCGATGGTGGCACGGCAATCAAGATGGATCAATCTCTGTTCGCCGGAAGGCATCCTGACGATGCAGTATTCGCCTTCCCGCCCCAGGATCATGATGCCGGCCCCGGCCGATCTGGCCAGCTGTCCGCCCCGGCCTCTCTGCATCTCCACGTTGTGGACCACGGTACCGACCGGGATGTTCCGAAGCGGCAGCGCGTTCCCGCGCTCAACTTCGGCCTGCGGTCCCGACTCCACGACGTCGCCGACGTTAAGGTTGTGCGGCGCCAGGATGTATCTCTTCTCTTTGTCCTCGTATTCCACCAGCGCGATCCTGACATTGCGGTTCGGATCGTACTCGATGCCGGTAACTTTCGCCTTCAGGTTGTCCTTGTCGCGCTTGAAGTCGATCAGGCGGTACATCCGCTTGTTGCCGCCGCCGCGATGCCGCATGCTGACCCGGCCCTTGAAGCCTCTGCCCGCGTGCTTTTTGAGCGATACGATCAGCGACTTCTCGGGTTTGTGCTTCGTTATATCCTCGTAAGTATCTACGATCTGGAACCTCGTCCCGGGGGACGTCGGTCTTTTTTCTTTAACCGGCATTATACTTCCAGCTCCTCTATCTTCTGTCCCGTTTTAAGGGTGACATAAGCTTTTTTAAAGGACGGGGTGCGGCCGCTCTTCCAGCCCATCATCCGCGCTTTCCCATGATTGGAAACGGTGTTGACGTCCGCGACCTTCACCTTGAACAGCTTTTCCACCGCGCGCCTGACGTCGATCTTGGTCGACGCGGGATGGACCTTGAACACATAGCGGCCTTCCGCCTTTGCGGAGATCGCCTTTTCGGTTATCATCGGCTCTAAAATTATCTGCGCGGGCTCCACTTTATAAAACCTCCTCGAATTTCTTGGCGGCCTCGCGCGAGACCACCACGTTATCCGCGATCATTAGATCGTAAACATTTATATTTTCACGCACTGCCATGTTCTCGATGTTGCGGGCGGAGAGCGCCACGTTCTTGTCGAACGGCTTGATCACCAGCAGCGTCTTGGTGCCGTCGATCTTCAACGCCTTGAGCACTTTCACCATTTCCGAAGTCTTGGGCTTCGCGATCTTCAGCGAATCGAGAACGATCAGCTTGCCGTCGCGAGCCTTGTCCGAAAGCAGTACGCGGACCGCTTTTTTGGCCGCCTTTTTAGGCAGGCCGGTATCGTAATCCCGCGGCTTCGGGCCGAACACCACGCCGCCGTGACGCCAGAGCGGGGAACGGGTGCTTCCCGCGCGCGCCCGGCCGGTCCCTTTCTGTTTCCACGGCTTCTTGCCGCCGCCTGAAACTTCGGTCCGGGTCAGGGTCGAATGCGTCCCCTGCCGCTGCGCGCTCATGTACTTCTTGAGCGCCAGGTAGACCAGCGTATCGTTCTTCTTTTCGGCAAATACCTTGTCCGAAAGATTCTCTTCGCCGATGCTTTTTCCGTCCTGCGAATATACCTTTATGTTCATGACTTGTAGATCTCCACGATATTATTTCCCGCTCCCGGCACCGCGCCGCGGATCAGGATCAGGTTCTTTTCGCTGTCGATCTTGACGATCTTCAGCCCTTTAACGGTCACTCTTTCGTTCCCCATCCGCCCCGCCATCCGGGTACCCTTTTCCACGCGGCCGGGAGTGGTCCCCGCGCCGATCGATCCCGGGATGCGGTGTGATTTTGAACCGTGCGACATCGGGCTGCGGTGGAAGTGATGGCGCCTTACGGTCCCCATCGTCCCTTTTCCGATCGAAGTCCCCGCGACCTTGACCTTGTCTCCCGGTTTGAAGAGATCGGCCTTTAGCTCCTGCCCCACCTTGTAATCCGCCGGATTGCCGACCTTGATCTCTTTGAAGTGCTTGACCTTCAGTTCTTTGAGGTGCCCGGCCATCGGCTTGTTGACCTTTTTCGCCGCGCCGAACCCGATCTGGATCGACTTCTCTTTGATCTGCGTGACGTAGCACGGCCCGGCCTCGATCACCGTCACCGGGACCACGTCGCCGGCGTCGGAATAGACCTGGGTCATGCCCAGTTTTTTACCCAGTAACATCATCTGCTCGTTTGCCACTTTATTTCACCTTTATCTCGATATCGACGCCGGCCGGAAGGTCGAGCTGCATCAGCGCGTCCACCGTTTCCTTCGGCGGGTCGAGAATGTCGATCAATCTTTTGTGCGTGCGGAGCTCAAAATGCTCGCGCGACTTCTTGTCGACGTGCGGCGAACGGAGCACGCAGAACCGTTCACACTTGGTCGGCAGCGGTACCGGGCCGGAGATCGCGGCGCCTACCCGCTTGGCCGTGTCGACGATCTTCACCGCCGACTGGTCCAGTAATCCGTGGTCATAACTCTTCAACGTGATCCTGATCTTTGATCTTGCCATTTTACTGTCCCTTCCCTGAAGCTTTGGCGATGATCGCTTCCGAAATGTTTTTCGGCACTTCTTCGTAATTGCTGAATTCCATCGTATAGGTCCCGCGCCCCTGGGTCTTGCTGCGCAAATCGGTGGAATATCCGAACATCTCCGACAGCGGTACTTTTGACCGGATCTGCTGCACGCCCGCGTGCATTTCCAGGTTCTCGATCCGGCCGCGGCGGCTGTTCAGGTCGCCGATCACATCGCCCATATATTGTTCAGGGACAACTACTTCCACTTTCATGACCGGTTCGAGCAGGATCGGCTTAGCCTTCAGCACCGCTTCCTTGAACGCCATCGAACCAGCGATCTTGAACGCGATCTCCGAAGAGTCGACGTCGTGGTACGAACCGTCGTAAAGCGTTACCTTCACATCGAGTACCGGGTAACCGGCAAGCACGCCGGCGGTGGTCGCTTCTTTGATACCGGCCTCGACCGCAGGGATGTATTCCCGCGGTATCGCGCCGCCGACGATCTCGTTGACGAACTCGAACCCTTTGTTCGGCTCCGACGGCTCCAGCGTGATGAAAACATGGCCGTACTGGCCGCGTCCGCCGGTCTGCCGGATGAACTTTCCTTCTACGTCCGATTTGCCGCGGATGGTCTCCTTATAGGCGACCTGCGGCTTACCCACGTTCGCTTCCACTTTGAACTCGCGGAGCAGGCGGTCGACGATGATCTCAAGGTGAAGTTCGCCCATACCTGAGATGATCGTCTGTCCGGTCTCGGGATCGCCTTTGATCCTGAAGGTCGGGTCTTCTTCCGCCAGTCTCTGCAGCGCCGTACCCAGTTTTTCCTGGTCGGCCTTGGTCTTGGGCTCGATCGCCACGAAGATGACCGGCTCCGGGAACTGGATCGATTCCAATATGATCGGGTTATTTTCTGAGCAGAGCGTGTTCCCGGTAGTGGTATCCTTTAATCCCACCGCCGCCGCGATGTCGCCCGCGTACACTTCCTCCACCTCGTCCCGCTTGTTGGCGTGCATCTGCAGCACGCGGCCGATACGCTCCTTGTTGTCCTTGCTCGCGTTGAGCACGTACGAACCGGTCTTTAAAATCCCGGAATATACTCGGAAATATGTTAGCCTGCCGACGAATGGATCGGACATGATCTTGAACGCCAGCGCCGAGAACGGCTGGTTGTCGTCCGCTTTCCGGATCTCTTCTTCCCCGCTTTTGGGATTGAATCCCTTTACATCCGGCTTGTCGATCGGCGAAGGGAGATAGTCTATGATCACATCCAGCAGCGGCTGGACCCCTTTGTTCTTGAACGCGGTCCCGCATGCTACCGGGATGATCTTGGCTTCCAGGCATCCCTTGCGGATCCCCGCTTTGATCTCTTCGTTGTCGAGAGAGTGCTTTTCCATGTATTTTTCGAGCAGTGCGTCATCGCATTCCGCCGCCGCCTCGATCAGTTTCTCGCGATATGATTTCGCTTTTTCCAGCAGGTCGGCCGGGATCTCACGCTCCTCGAACTTCTGCCCCAGCTCGTCCAGGTAAACGATCGCCTTCATCCTAACTAAATCTACGATCCCCTGGAAATTATCCTCCGCCCCGATCGGGATCTGCAGGCAGACCGGGTTGGCCAGCAGTCTATCCTTTATCTGATGGACCACGCGGAAATAATCGGCGCCGATACGGTCCATCTTGTTAACGAACGCGATCCTCGGCACGGAATATCTGGTCGCCTGGCGCCAGACCGTTTCCGATTGCGGCTGGCATCCGCCCACCGCACAGAAGATCACGCAAACGCCGTCGAGCACGCGCATCGAGCGCTCCACTTCGACCGTGAAGTCGACGTGGCCGGGCGTGTCGATGATGTTGATCCGGCAATCCTTCCAGGTGGTGGTGGTAGCGGCTGAAGTGATCGTGATGCCGCGCTCCTTTTCCTGCACCATCCAGTCCATGGCGGTGTTGCCTTCATCAACATTGCCGATCTTGTGCAATTTACCGGAATAGTAAAGCACGCGCTCGGTAGTGGTGGTCTTGCCGGCATCGATATGCGCGGCAAAGCCGATATTGCGATATTTATTTATGGGATGTGTTCTTACCATCTGAAATGCGCAAACGCCTTGTTGGCCTCGGCCGTCTTATGCATGTCCTCCTGTTTCTTTTTTGCTCCGCCGGTGTTGTTGAATGCGTCGACCAACTCGCCGGCCAGTTTATCGATCATGTTCTTCCCCGAGCGTTCGCGCGACGCGTCCCGCATCCACTGCAGGGCGATGTTGTGCGCGCGGTCCTTTGAGATCTCGATCGGCACCTGGTAAGTGGCACCGCCCACTCGGCGGGACTTCACTTCCATTAACGGCATGATGTTCTTCATCGCCCCTTCGAAAATCTCCAGCGCTTCTTTGCCCAGTTTCTTCTTGGCTTCCTCGAACGCGCCGTAGACGATCCGCTCGGCTTTGCTTTTCTTGCCGTCGATGATCATCTTGTTGATGAACTTGGAGATTACCTGGCTCCCGTATATGGGATCAGGATCGATCTTTCTTTTTGGAACGGTACCGTATCTTGGCATCTTCTACTCCTTTAACCTTTCGCCGGAGCCGCTTTCGGCCGCTTTGCCCCGTACCGGCTTCTTCCCTGCCGGCGGTTCTCCACTCCGGTCGCGTCGAGCGATCCGCGGACGATGTGATATTTAACGCCCGGCAGGTCTTTTACACGGCCGCCGCGCACCAGCACCACCGAGTGTTCCTGCAAATTGTGCCCGATCCCCGGGATATAGGCGATTACCTCGTAACCGCCGGAAAGCCTGACCTTCGCCACTTTCCGTAAGGCCGAGTTCGGCTTTTTCGGCGTGGTGGTGTAAACCCTGGTGCAGACCCCGCGCTTTACCGGATTGCCGGTGAGCGCAGGGGATTTGCTCTTGAATTTTTTCTTCTTTCTTCCCATTCTAACCAATTGATTGATGGTCGGCATTTTTTACTCTTTCTCCTTTGTCTGGGGAACCAGCTCGATATTGCGGTAATCCAGGAACCCGGTTCCCGCCGGTATCAGCCGCCCGATGATGACATTCTCTTTCAATCCGTACATCTCGTCCGTCTTCCCCCGGATCGCGGCGTCGGTCAGGACACGCGCGGTCTCCTGGAAGGAGGCGGCGGAAATAAAACTTTCGGTCGTTAACGACGCTTTGGTGATGCCGAGCAGGACTTCTTCGCCTTCGGCCGGCTCCTTGAGCGAGCCGTTCATTTTCTCCAGCGAGATCACGTCCACCAGTTCGCCCGGCAACAGCGTGCTGTCGCCCGGTTTCACGATCCTTACCCGCCGGGTCATCTGGCGGAGGATAACTTCGATATGTTTATCGTTGATGGTAACGCCCTGCGCCCGGTATATCTTTTGGATCTCGTCCACCAGGTGCCGCTGCACGGCGGGAACCCCTTCGATCCGCAACACGTCGTGGGGATTGACGGTCCCTTCGGTTAACGACGTTCCTTTGTGGACCCGGTCGCCCTGGGCCACTCTCAACCTTACGCCATAACTCACCAGATATTCTTTCTTTTCATCGTCCTTGCCGGTGATCGTTATCAGCCTCGAACCTTCGCGGTCGGAGATCGATACCGTTCCGTCTATTTCCGAAAGCAGCGCCGGCTCTTTGGGCCTGCGCGCCTCGAACAGTTCTTCCACGCGTGGAAGACCCTGGATGATATCGCGGGTCTTGCTGGGGTCCATCCGGATGCTTTCCACCTTGGCGAGAACATCGTAGGAATCCACTTCCGCTCCGTCCTCCACCATCAGCCGGGAACCGGTGATGATAAGATAGCTTTCACCCGGGGCTACCACCAGCTCGTTCTTTTTGACTTCCAGCACGATGCCGTTGGTCTTTGAGATGACGCCGTTGGCGATCTCGTCTCCCGTCATTATCTTGTCGTTCTCTTTCACCATCGATTTCTGGGTGAAGGAGTATTCCTTTATCCCTTTCGGGTTGTAAATGAAGATCTCGCCGTCCTTGCGCGCGATCGTTTCGGTCACCGATTTGCCCTCCACCCGTTTGCGGCGATGGAAAGTCTCCAAGTTAAGGTATTTGACCTTACCGGCGGCGGAAGAGATCAGGTAATCATAAGTGGCGTCGTACTCGGCGATCGCGTCGCCGGTCTTGACGTCCTGACCCGCCTTCACCATCAGCACCGCGCCCACGGGAAGCAGGTACTCTTCCTTTTTATCCTTGATCTTTAGCACAAGGTTGCCGCTGCGGGACACCATCTTTACTTTATTGCCCGCCTCGTCCTCGATCTCCTTGATCTCGATCCCTTCGCCAAAGCTGACGGTCCCGGAGTGTTTGGTCTTGATCAGGCCTTTTGCCGCTTTTCTGAGCGCGACGCCGCCGATGTGGAAGGTTCTCATCGTCAGCTGCGTGCCCGGCTCGCCGATCGACTGCGCCGCCAGGATCCCGACCGCCTCGCCGATATTGACCAGTGAACCGGTCGAAAGGTCGCGTCCGTAGCAAACGCGGCAAATCCCGCGTTTGGCCTGGCACGAGAGCGGGGAGCGGACCTCCACCTTCTCGATACCGGCATCCTTGATCTTTTCCGCCACTTCGGCTGTGATCTCTTCGCCCGCTTTGGCGATGACCTTGCCCGAGATCGGATCGGTAACGTTCTTTACCGGTATGCGCCCGATCACGCGGGTCGCGAGCGGGATCATTTCTTCGAATCCTTCGCGCACCGACGCCAGCGTAATGCCGTTCGCCGTCCCGCAGTCGTCCTCGGTGATCATGAGATCCTGGGCCACGTCCACCAGGCGGCGGGTGAGGTAACCGGAATCGGCGGTGCGGAGCGCCGTATCCACCAGACCTTTTCTGGCGCCGTACGACGAAATGAAATATTCTGTTACGTTCAATCCTTCCTTAAAGTTGGTCTTGATCGGGATCGGGATGATGTTGCCGGAAGGATCGGCCATCAGTCCGCGGATCCCCGCCAGCTGACGGACCTGCTGAACGTTCCCGCGCGCGCCGGAGAAAGCCATCATGTAGACCGAATTCAGTTTATCAAGCTCGGCCAGCAGGGCGTTGGTGACATCCTCGGTCACCGCGCTCCAGATATCGAGCGAACGGATGAAGCTTTCCTTGTTGGAGAGCATCCCTTCCTTCTGTAGTCTCTCTAGTTCAGATACGTCCTCGTCCGCCTTCTTGATGATCGTCTTTTTGGTCTCGGGCACGTGTAGATCGTCGATCGAGATGCTGATCCCGGCGATGGTCGCGTACTTGAACCCGAGCCTCTTTAATTCATCCGCCACTTCGGCGGTCACGGCCGAACCGTATTTCTTATAGCAATCCCAGATCAGCGCTTCGATCCCTTTTTTGTCCACCAGTTTGTTGATGTAAGCCAGCGGCTCGCCACCCGTTACTTTGCGGGCGATCACGCGGCCGATGGTGTAATTGAACTTGATGCGGCCGACGGTCGTTTCCACGATCTGCCCTTCGCGCCGGACTTTTATCTTGGCGTGAAGGTGGATCTGATCGAGGTCGTGCGCCACCATCGCTTCCCACTCGTTGGCAAAGGTCATCCCTACTCCCAGTTTCTGGTTCTCGTCCAGCACGGTGAGATAGTAGATGCCGAGCACCATGTCCTGGGTCGGGGTGATGACCGGGCGACCCGACGCCGGGGACAATATATTATTGGACGAGAGCATGAGCAGCCGCGCTTCCACTTGCGCTTCGGGCAGGAGCGGGACATGGACCGCCATCTGGTCGCCGTCGAAATCGGCGTTGAAAGCGGTGCAGACCAATGGGTGGATCTGGATCGCTTTACCTTCGACCAGGATCGGCTCGAACGCCTGCACGCCGAGGCGGTGCAGTGTCGGCGCGCGGTTGAGCATCACCGGATGGCCTTTTATGACCTCTTCGAGGATGTCCCAAACCATCACTTCGCGGCGCTCAATCATCCGCTTGGCCGATTTCACGTTCTGCGCGAACCCGCGCTCGGTCAGCTTGCGGATGACGAACGGCTTGAACAGTTCCAGCGCCATTTCTTTGGGCAGTCCGCACTGGTGCATCTTGAGGTGCGGGCCGACCACGATCACGGAACGACCGGAGTAATCGACGCGCTTTCCGAGCAGGTTCTGTCTGAACCGTCCCTGCTTGCCTTCGATGATATCGGTCAGCGAACGGAGCGGACGGCCGGTAGAGCCGACCACTGCGCGTTTGCGGCGCCCATTGTCGATCAGCACGTCGACCGCTTCCTGAAGCATCCGTTTTTCGTTGCGGATGATCATATCGGGCGCGCCCATATTGATCATCTTTTTAAGACGATTGTTGCGGTTGAGAACCCGGCGGTAAAGATCGTTAAGATCTGACGTTGCGAACCTTCCCCCTTCAAGCTGCACCATCGGGCGCAGGTCCGGCGGGATCACCGGCAGGATGTCCATCACCATCCACTCCGGGCGGTTGTTGCTCATCAGGAACGATTCGAACACGCGCAGCCGCTTGATGATCTTCAGCCGCCTGGAGCCGTCGGCGGTCTTGAGCTCGCGGCGCATTTTTGACACTGTGTCCTGCAGGTCGATCTTCTGCAACAGGTCGCGGAGGCCCTTGGATCCGGTCTCCGCCTTGAACGCGTTCTCATACTTTTCGCGCGCTTCGGCGTACTCCACTTCCTTGAGCACCTGGCCGACCTTGAGCTTCATCTTCTGCCCGCCCGACACTTCGGTCACGAGGTATGAATCGTAATAGACCACTTCTTCGAGCGCGCGGCTGGGGATGTCGAGCAGCAGGCTCATGTATCCCGGAACCGAACGAAGGAACCAGATATGGGTCACCGGCACGCAGAGGCGGATGTGGCCCATCCGCTCGCGGCGCACGCGCGAGGTGGTGACCTCGACGCCGCAGCGTTCGCAGATGATCCCGCGGTAGCGGACCCGCTTGTACTTTCCGCACTGGCATTCCCAGTCCTTCACCGGGCCGAAGATCCTTTCATCGAAAAGACCGCGGCGCTCCGGCTTGAAGGTGCGGTAGTTGATCGTTTCCGGCTTTTCCACTTCTCCCCGGGACCAGGCGAGGATCCGTTCCGGAGAAGCGAGACCGATCTTAATAGTATCGAATTCCGGGACCTCTTCTCGTCCCATCAGTCCCATGCCATCTATCTT
>DATJPS010000033.1:0-15817 GCA_035506255.1 Candidatus Omnitrophota bacterium
TCTGCTCGTAAAGCGGCTTACCCTTGTACTGGTCGTTCTCTCCGATGAATATCCGCAGCAGAGTCCCTTCTTCCGGAAGTTTCATTTTATCCTCCTATTTGAACATCCCGAGCACCGCTCTGGAGAGCCAGAACCCGGCGAATACCAGCACGATCCCTAGTACATTGTTGAGCAAAATGTTCATCAGGCCATAGTTGATCTCCCCGTCGCGCAAAAGGTTGAAGGTCTCGATCCCGTAACTGGAAAAGGTGGTAAAACTACCGAGAATGCCGATAAATACGAAAGAGCGGGCGTTGGACGGAAACTCGAACCGCTCGAACATCCCCCAGAGGAACCCGATGGCCAGACAGCCGGCCAGATTGATGAAGAGGGTGCCGTAGGGGAAGTCGGCGGGGAAGGAGCGGTGAACGATCCCGCCGGTGCCGTAGCGCATCAGCGCGCCAACGACACCGCCCAACGAGACCGCAATGATCTTTCCAAGCACTGGGGTTATCCTTTGAGGTATTCCCGCAGCTTCTTCGCGCGCGTTGGGTGTTTCAGTTTCCGCAGCGCCTTGGCCTCGATCTGGCGGATGCGCTCGCGGGTAACGTGGAACTCGCGTCCCACTTCCTCCAGCGTCCGCGGATGGCCGTCGTCCAGCCCGAAGCGCAGTTTAAGAACGGTACGCTCCCTTTCGGAAAGCGACCGCATAACTTCTTCCAGATCTTCGCGCAGCAGCCCGTGCATCACCACTTCGTCCGGGCCCGATATTGCCGTGTCTTCCACGAAGTCTCCCAGCCGCGACGATTCCTCGTCGCCCACCGGCATCTCCAGCGACAGCGGCACCTGCGATACCTTGATGATCTCGCGCACTTTGTAGATTGACATTCTCGAACGCCGCGCGATCTCCTGCTCGGTCGGCTTGCGGCCCAGCTCTTGTAAAAGCTGGCGGCTGGTCTTTCTCAAACGGTTGATCGTTTCCACCATGTGCACCGGGATGCGGATGGTGCGCGCCTGGTCGGCGATGGCGCGGGTAATGGCCTGCCGGATCCACCAGGTGGCGTAGGTGGAGAACTTGAACCCTTTCCGGTGGTCGAACTTTTCGACCGCGCGGATCAGGCCGAGGTTGCCTTCCTGCACCAGGTCAAGGAACAGCAGGCCGCGGCCGGTGTATTTTTTGGCGATCGAAACCACCAGTCGCAGGTTCGAATTGACGAGCTTGTGCTTGGCCTTGATCTCGCCCGCTTTTACGCGCTTGGCCAGGCCCACTTCTTCGGTGCCGGAGAGGAGCGGGTAGCGACCGATCTCGCGCAGGTACATGCGGACGGTGTCGTCCACGCCCATGCCCCGCATCTCCACCACTTCACCGGTCAGTTCTTCTTCCTTGTAAAGAGGTTTTTTCTTGTCCTCGGCTATGTCAAAGCCGTGGTCGAGCAACGCCTCGATGGCATCGAGGTTCTTTTCCGGCTCGGGATATACCGCGAGAATTTCTTCCGGGGTAATGAAGCTCTTTTTGCCGGATTTGATCTGCTCGATCAGTTCTTTTTTGTCGATCACTGATGCTCCTCCTTATTCTCTATCGCGACACGGTCCTGAGAATTTCACTCAGGGAGGCGTACTCGGAATTCAGCCGTTTCACGGCCTCAAAGTCGCCCGCCTTCTCCCGCTCCGCCAGGTCCTGGCGCACGCGGTCGATCTCTTTCTTGATGTTGAACCCTTTGATCACGCTTATGCAGTCCTTCACCGCCAGCGCGATGTCGCCCGGCAGCGCTTCTCCCAGCAGCGCTTCCCGAACGGTCCGCTTCTGGCCCTCCGTCTCCAGCACTTCTTCCAGCTGGCCGGCGGGCGTGGTCCCGAGCTTCTCGAATATCGCGCGCAGGTCGGGATCGGAAAGCTCGTCAAGCTCGATCCCGTCCTTTATCAGGCCGAACGCCTCTTCCGAGGCGAGCGCCAGTCGTACCAACCCTTTTTCCGCCTCGGCCACTTTGTCCGGCGGCCGCTTGGTGATGGCGCGGAGCGCCGAACCGGGCCGGGTATAGAACGCGCGCTTCCTGATCTCCGCCGAAAGCAGCTCTTCGTCGGTGCCAAGCAGGCCGGCGGCGAGCTTAACGTATTCTTTCTGCAAGATCGGGTCCTTCTCTTTCGCCAGCAGGCCCGCCACCTCGTACGCGGCGCGGGCGCGCGGTTCGATCTCCTTGATGTTGAAACGGGAGATGATCCGCTTGATCTTGAATTCCATCGCCGGAGTGGAGGCCTTGAGCCGATCCTCGAACGCCTGGCTCCCCTCCGCCTTGATGAACTCGTCCGGATCCTTGTATTTTCCCAGATTGAGGATCCGCACCATCAGCCCCGCCTCGTGCGCCACCTCGTATGCCCGCTCGGAGGCGGCCGAGCCGGCAGCGTCCGAATCGAACGCCAGCACCACGATATCGGCGAACCGCTTCAGCAGTTTCGCCTGGTTGGTGGTGAAGGCGGTCCCGAGCGGCGCCACCGCATTGCCGAACCCCGCCTCGTGCGCGCTCAGCACATCGACGTTCCCTTCCACCAGGATGGAGAACTTACGCTTTTTGATCTCGTCCTTTCCCAGGTCGAGCCCGAAAAGGTTGTCCCCCTTGTTGAAGATGATCGAATCGGGCGAATTCAAATACTTTGGCGGCTGGTCCCCCAGCGCGCGCCCCGAAAATCCGACCACCCTCCCGCGAAGGTCGGTAATGGGGAACATCAGCCGTCCCCGGAACCGGTCGTAATATCCGGACGATTCCTTCCGCGGCAAGATCAGCCCCACCGCTTCGATGTCTTCCGTCTTCGCTCCGCGGGAGAGCAGGTGTTTAATCAGCGCGCCGAAATCGTCCTCCGCGTAACCGAGCCGGAACTTCTTCTCTATTTCCGGCTTTATCTTCCGCCCGGCGATATAGGCGCGCGCCGCTTCGCCCCGATCCCCTTCGAGATTGGAGCGGTAGAACTTGCAGGCGAACTCCGTCAGCTCGTAGAGCCGGTCCTTATAAGACTTCTGCGCGTCGTAACCTTTGGACTTTTCGTAGCTGATCCCCAGCTTCTCCGCCAGGATCCCCACCGCCTCCGGAAAATCCACCTTTTCCATCTTCATGACGAAGGCGAAAACGTTCCCGCCTTCGCCGCAGCCGAAACAATGGAACAATTGCTTTTCCTGAGATACGGTGAAGGACGGGGTCTTTTCCGAATGGAAAGGGCAGAGGCCCAGATAGTTCTTGCCGCGTTTCTTGATCTGGACGTATTCCGAGACCACCGACACGATATCCGATTTTTCCCGGATCTCTTCCACTTTTTCCCTTGGTATCAAGCGGTCCTCCACTCGCGAGGCACAAAAAGCTCTTCGAATTTGTTGATCGCGAAGCGATCTGTCATCCCGGCGATGAAATCGACGGTATGCTGCAGCTGGTCCGTTTCCGCCACCCCTTTCCTGAATTCAGGGTCGTCGTAATGGTAATGGCGGAAGAGCAGGGTGAGCATGTCCGGCACTTTTCCTTCCTCGCGCTTGGCGAACGGATTGGTGTAAACGTGCTCGTACATGAAGTCATAGAGACCGTTCATCGCTTCCCGCACCCGATTGCTCATCATCACGTCCGGCTTCCCCCGGCTCTGGTCGATCAGGTCGGAGACGAAAGTGTTCAAGATGTTGTCCCCCAACACTTTCATGTACTGGTCAGGGATCTCTTTCCGTTCCAGTACTTTGGCGTTGATGGCATCCTCGATATCATGCCGCAGGTAAGCGAATCGGTCGGACATCCGCACCAGTTTCCCCTCCAGCGTCCCGGGCTGCGGTTCCTCGGTCGGGTGGTTGCGGATCCCGTCGATCACTTCGGCGGTAAGGTTCAGCCCCTTGCCATCCTTTTCGATGACCTCCACCACCCGAACGCTCTGGATGTTGTGGTAAAAATGGACGCCGAAGTTCTTAAACAGGATATCGTCGAGCGCGTGCTCGCCGCCGTGCCCGAACGGCGTATGCCCCAGGTCGTGCCCCAGCGCGATCGCTTCGGTCAGGTCCTCGTTGAGCTGCAGCGCGCGGGCCAGCGTGCGCGCGATCTGTGCCACCTCCAGCGTATGGGTGAGCCGCGTGCGGTAATGGTCCTCCACCGGGGAGATGAAGACCTGGGTCTTGTGCTTCAATCTCCGAAAGGACTTGCAGTGTATGATGCGGTCGCGGTCCCGCTGGTAATCGGTGCGGTACGGGTCTTTGTCCTCGGACCTTTTTCTGCCCGCCGTCTTTGCGGCGCGGGCCGCGAACGGAGAGAGGAACTGGTCCTCTCTCCGCTCGATCTCTTCTCTTATGAGCATTTAGCCCCCTGTGTCCCGTTCAACGACGGGACCCGGATCCTATTTCGTCGAATACTCTTTCTTGGTCTTTTCTTTGATCACGGCCTGGGCCGCGGCGAGCCGGGCGATCGGCACGCGGTAAGGCGAGCAGCTGACGTAATTGAGCCCGGCGCGGTGGCAGAACTCCACCGATTCCTGGTCTCCGCCGTGCTCCCCGCAGATGCCCACCTTGATGTTCTTGCGGGTCTTGCGGCCTTTCTGGACCGCCATTTCCACCAGCTGGCCTACGCCTTCGGAATCTAGCACCTGGAACGGATCGTTCTTGTAGATGCCCTTCTCCACGTACGCGGGGAGGAACTTGCCGGCGTCGTCGCGCGACAATCCCAGCGTCATCTGGGTCAGATCGTTGGTGCCGCAGGAGAAGAACTCCGCCACTTCCGCGATCTTGTCGGCGGTGAGCGCCGCGCGCGGGATCTCGATCATGGTGCCGACCATGTACTCGATCTTAACTCCCGACCGTTTGATCGTTTCGTCGGCCACCCGGCGGATGATCTCCACCTGGTTCGAAAGTTCCTTCACGTCGCCGACCAGTGGGACCATGATCTCCGGCTTCACCGCGATCCCTTTTTTCTTTAGGTCACACGCTGCTTCGATTATCGCCTGCGCCTGCATCTCGGTGATCTCGGGGTAGGTAATGCCCAGACGGCAGCCGCGGTGCCCCAGCATCGGGTTGAACTCGTGCAGGAGATTGATCTTGTGATGGATCTTCTCCAGGCTAACTCCCATCTCTTTGGCCATCTCTTCCTGCTGCGGACGCTCGTGCGGAACGAACTCGTGCAGCGGCGGGTCGAGCAGTCGGATGGTGACCGGCAGTCCCTTCATTGCCTCGAATATCCCGAGGAAGTCGCCCTTCTGCATCGGGAGCAGTTTGGCGATCGCTTTTTTGCGGCCTGCGACATCGTCTGCCAGGATCATTTCCCTGACCGCCTTAATTCTGTCTCCCTCGAAGAACATATGCTCGGTGCGGCAGAGCCCGATCCCCTCGGCGCCGAACTCGCGCGCCACTTTAGCGTCGTTGGGCGTATCGGCGTTCGTGCGGACGTTGAGCCGCCGGACTTTGTCGGCCCAGCCCATGATCTTGGAAAAATCGCCGGAGAGCGCCGGTTTGACGGTGGGGACCTTCCCCTTCATCACTTCGCCGGTGCTGCCATTAATGGAGATCCAGTCGCCTTCCTTGATGGTGGTGCCGCCGACCTCGAACTTCTTTTCCTTGTAATTAATGTTGAGCGCTCCGCAGCCGGCGACGCAGCACTTGCCCATTCCGCGCGCCACTACCGCCGCGTGCGAGGTCATTCCGCCGCGCGCGGTAAGAATACCTTCGGAAACGTTCATCCCGCCGATATCTTCCGGCGAGGTCTCGATCCTGACCAGGATCACTTTCTTCCCTTCGCCCTGCCACGCTTCGGCGTCATCGGCGTGGAACACGGCCTGGCCGGTAGCGGCGCCGGGGGAGGCGGGGAGCCCCTTCGCGATCACTTCTTTCTTCGCTTTCGGATCGAAGGTGGGGTGGAGGAGCTGGTCGAGCTGATCGGGGGAGACGCGCAGGACCGCGGTCTTCGTGTCGATCAGCTTTTCGTCCACCATGTCGCAGGCGATCTTAAGAGCGGCGGCGGCGGTCCGCTTGCCGTTGCGGGTCTGCAGCATCCAGAGTTTGCCTTTCTGGATAGTGAACTCGATGTCCTGCATGTCGCGGTAATGCTTTTCCAGTTTCTTATAGATCGATTCCAGCGTCTTGTACGCCTGCGGCATCACTTCCTCAAGCGTCTTCTGCTCGGCCGAGGTCTTGGTCGAAACATTGACCGGTTGCGGCGTCCGGATGCCGGCCACCACGTCCTCGCCCTGCGCGTTGATCAGATATTCGCCGTAGAACTTGTGCTCGCCGGTCGAAGGGTTGCGGGTAAAGGCGACGCCGGTGCCGGAGTCATTCCCCATGTTGCCGAATACCATCGCCTGCACGTTGACGGCGGTCCCCCAGTCGTGCGGGACCTTGTTGATGGTGCGGTACTTAATCGCGCGGTCGCCCATCCACGAGCCGAAGACCGCTTCGATCGCGCCCCACAGCTGCTTCCACGGGTCTTCCGGGAAGTCCATCTGCTTGCGGTCCTTTATCGCGGCCTTGAACTTCCAGACCAGCTCTTTAAGGTCGTTGACGTCCAGGTCGACGTCGAGCTTGATCCCTTTTTTCTTCTTCACTTCTTCCATGATCTCTTCGAACGGATCGATGTCGGTCTTGCTCTGCGGCTTGAGGCCGAGCACCACGTCGCCATACATCTGAACGAAGCGGCGGTAAGCGTCCCAGGCGAACCTTTCGTTGCCCGACTGGTTGGCCAAGCCGCGCACAGTGTCGTCGTTGAGGCCGAGGTTGAGAACGGTGTCCATCATCCCGGGCATGGAGATGCGGGCGCCGGAGCGGACGGAGACCAGCAGCGGGTTTTCCTTATCACCAAAGACCGCGCCCATCGTTTTTTCAATATGCTTGATCCCTTCTTTTATCTGAGCGTGCAGCTCCTTGGGATAATTGCGGTTCATCTTGTAATAAACCGTGCACATTTCCGTCGTGATCGTGAACCCGGCCGGGACCGGTATCCCCAGTTTCCCCATTTCCGCCAGGTTGGCGCCTTTGCCGCCCAGCAGATTCTTCATGTCCGCGCTCCCTTCCGACTTTGCCCCCCCGAACTTGTAAACGTACTTTTTCCCTTTTACCGACTTCGTAGCCATTTACTCTTCCTCCCTTTCTAATTCAAGAAAGCTGGTGGAGCCGAGGGGAGTTTCCGCCTGGGGCGGACAAGGAACCCCTGACTTTTTAGTGAATGGAGCTGGGGGGAGTTGAACCCCCGACCTCTTGACTGCCAGTCAAGCGTTCTCCCAACTGAACTACAGCCCCATTAACCAGAACTTGCGTTCTCCTTTATCCGCCTCTGGCGGACAACTGAACTACGGCCCTACGCCAGCTTAATTTTACCTCAAAGATGGTAGACCACCGCTTCCGACCCCCACAGGTCCTCGAGGTTGTAGTAGGCGCGCTGGTCGGGATCCATTACATGCACCACGATCGATCCCAGGTCCAGAATCACCCACCCGGACTCAACCTCTCCTTCCCACCTCACTTTCTCTTTCAGCTTGTTCCCGATCTCGGTTATGACCGCCTTGATCTGCGGCCGTGAATCGGCGGTCATGATCACCATGTAATCCAGCACCCGGCCCTCGGCCCGGATGTTGAGCACCAGAATATCCTCCGCCTTTTTCTCTTCTCCGGCGGCGACGATCAGATCGAGCGCGCTCTTCAAGTGGATCCCTTGAAGTATTCCGAGACCACCTGCCTGACCTTTTCGTAATCAGGCTTCATATAGTATACGCCGTTCACCATCATGTCCGATCCCGCCAGGGTGGACATATGGATCTGCCCGAACTCGATGATCTTGCGCATGTTGATGGCCAGTCCCAGGATCTCCCGGGTATTAAGATTGGTCTCCAGATATGAGCACATCTGTAATATGATCTGCGGCGAGCGGATCAGGTTCTGCTTGTTCATGATCTGCGACGCCAGCGCCTGGATGAACTTTTGCTGTCTTAAGATACGGGAGAGATCTCCATCGTCGTGCCGGTACCTGAGATAGGCGACCGCGTTCCGTCCGTCAAGTTTCTGCACTCCTGGCTGCAGGTCGATGAACAGGTCCTGCGAGTGGTCGATGTAATACAATCTTTTTTCGACGTCGATCGTCACGCCGCCGATCTCGTCGATCAGTTTGGCCAGAGCGGCGGTGTCGACCGTCAGGTAATAGGGGATCTTTACCCCCAAGAAGTTCTCGACCGTCGAACGGGCAAGATCGGCCCCGCCGAACGCGTAGGCATGGTTGATCTTATCGAGTCCCCGGCCCGGGATCGAAACGATGGTATCGCGCGGGATAGAGACGACATTGGCTTCCCCGCGGGCGGGATCGAGGTGGAGCACCATGATCGAATCGGAGCGGTGGATCGTGTCCCCCTGATCGAGCCCCATTACCAGTATATTGGTCTCCGCCAGGAACTTTTCCCCCGGCAGGAGGGTGAGGATGGTCTCGAATATCAGAAAGCGCGAAAAGAGCGCCAGGATAAAGCCGAGCATGGCGGAAAAGAAGACCAGCAGTACCAGCGATATGCCGACCAGAACGATCGGCCGTTTGCCGGAACGCTTCGGTGGCGCGACCGTGCGGTCGTTCCCCGCCGGGGCCTTGTTCGCTGCGTCGGCCTCGTATATTCTCTTTAAAAATTCTTTGTCGTCCATATTTTTTTTACTTTTTCCGGGCCGTCCGCGACGCCATCAGGTGCGCATTGCGGGTCTTGACCGTTTCCGGGAACACCGGCAGGCCCTCGGCCAGCAGATGCTCGATCATCGAATCGGTCGACGCCACGATCGCGGCGTCCAGGTCGCGGGAAGCGAGCTTCCGCACCCTGTCGACCCCTTTATAGTCGCGATCCAACTCGATATGATCTGCCAAATAAATGATCTTATCCAGTCGGCTCATCTTTTCCGCTCCCACCGTATGCCTTTCGATCGCTTTCAGGACTTCGCGGTCGCCGATCCCGAACTCTTTCCGCGCGATCCGGGCGCTTAGAGCGGCGTGTAGCAGCTTCGGTTCCAGCTTTTCGATCGGCCCTGGTCTCATTCCCCAGCGGATCGCGTTGGACAGCATCTGTCCGCGGGACATAAAACGGGAGCAGTCGTGGAGCAGGGCGGCAAGCGCGGCTTTATTTTCCGATACCCGGTACAGTTTTGCCAGGGAAGTCGCTTTTTCCTCTACTCGCAAGGAGTGCCGGAACCTTTCCGGCGGCAACATTGCCTTTAGTTTATCCCTGATCGCCTTGATATCGGTCATCGGATCTGCCGCTGTCACCTCTCCTTACATTTTAGCCTGTTTGGGACGCGCCTCGCTCACGGTGATGGACCTTCCCCCCAGGCTGTAGCCGTTCATCGCCTTGATCACTTTTTCTGCGTCCTCGTCCGCCACCTCGATGAATCCGAACCCCTTCGACCGGCCGGTCTCGCGGTCGGAAATGACCCGCGCCGAGATCACCGGGGACGAAGCCTCAAAAGCCTGCACCAGCTCTTCGTTGCTGGCGGACCAGGCGAGATTGCCCACGTACAAAGTTTTTACCATTTTCCACCTCCTTAAGGGCATAAAAAAACCAAGGCAGCAGAGTACGCGCCCTGGTTACTTTTGGTGTTAAACTATAATTATGGCTCGGTTGTGAAACCGGAACAAAAATGTCTCGTTCAAAGCGCATATATTATAGAACGCTCAGGGCGGTCTTGTCAACCGTTTTTTGATAATATAGAATGTCAAAATGGCAGTGAACATGAAAGATGGGACCGCAGCAGTGATCCTGGCGGCGGGGAAGGGGGTCAGGATGGAATCGGACCTCCCGAAAGTTTTCCACCCCCTGGCCGGAAAACCGATGCTTGGCTACGTGATCGACGCGGTCCGCGCGATCGGAGCCGAACGGGTATATGTCGTGGTCGGTCATAAAAAAGAGCTCATTATTGATCATTTCAAGGATTCCGGGGTCGTATTCGTCGAACAAAAAGAACAGCTCGGGACCGGCCACGCGGTGATGCAGGCGGAACCGTTACTGCGCGATTTTTCCGGCAATGTGCTGGTTTTGGCAGGTGACGTTCCCCTGATAAGCCCTCAAACCCTGCGCAAGCTGATCGAGTTCCATATCGCTCGCCATTCCTCCGCCACCGACCTTACCGCCGAGCTTCCAGATGCCGGAAGTTACGGCCGTATCGTCCGTAACCAGGCGGGGATGATACTCCGGATAGTGGAAAAAAAGGACGCTTCCCCCGAGGAACTCAAAATTAAGGAGATCAATACCGGCACTTTTTGCTTTGATTCGAAAGCGCTATTTTCAGCGTTGCGTGAAGTAAAAGCGGAGAACGCCCAGAAGGAATATTACCTTACCGATACCATCGAGATCCTCCGTACTCACGGCCTGCCGGTCTTCGCCTGCCTGACGGACAACTACGAAGAAACACTTGGGGTCAATACCCGGGCCGAACTGGCCGAGATGGAAAAAAAGCTGCGCTGAAATTCTTCCCATTCCTGTCCGAATAATATGAGTGAAAATAGTCAGAGCTGAACCGCGCCTTTTGACCGGGACCGCGCTTTCCGGCCGTGACCTTTACGGTTTTTTGCAGTTAAGGAAGGTCCGTATCATCGGGATCGATCCCAACTTATTGCGGACCGTCCCGTTCGATCTTGAATCCCTCAGGGGAAAGATCATTGAGAGCGGGGCCCGGGCTATCTTTTTCCCGGTTTCCATCGGCCGCGGTCAAATTAAAGATGTGTTTTCCACTACCGGGACGCCGGATGTCTTCCCTTCGGCGAAAAAACTGACGGTTTCGCTCCTGCCCCTCGAAAGCGTTCAATGCCCGGTGGTCGGCAGCGGGCAAACGATCGATAGGATATTAGTCACGCGCAGCGCGGCGGAAGTGCTGTCCCGTACTCCGCTGGTCTTGATCGGCGAGGATTCCGATCCGGCGATATTCGAGCAAACGGAAAGACTAAGGCAGATCGTGGACGCGGGACCGCTGGTGCTCGGGACCAGGTTCACGCTTGACGATCCGAAACATGGATTGGAACTCTGCCGGGATACCGGGGTCATATTTTCCCTGCTGGCCGACCACTCCGGACGTTTTAACAGTCCGCGGCCGCTGCTGTCCCGGCTGGCGAAACTTTTTACCGATGGCTTCGAGGCGGAACTTATCCCGCTGCTCGGAAGGATCCCTGCCATGTTGCCGGAAACCGAGCTGATATTTTTTATAAAGGCGATGGCGGCGGAAAATAACCTGGAAGCGGTCGCCTGCCTGGAAGAGGTGCTCGAAAAACCGGGGTTAAAGACCATCAACTACCTGATCGACCTTTATGTCGGATGCGGGAATTATCAAGCGGCTTCCGCGTTGCTTAAAAAAGCGACGCCGGACAAATCTCTCAAAAGGCTATCCAGATCTATTGAAAGCGCAGAAGAAGCGGACAATCTCCGCCGGGCGATGGCGATATTCTTCCGCCTGGCGAACGGCGAGATCGCGGGCGGCGAGTTCGATGACACGCTTCCCGAGCACCTCCGGCCCTACGTCGAAGATCACCTCCGCCGGAACGTTAATCCGGAGACCTATGAAACGCTGAGAAAACATTACGATCATTCAAGATTGATCGGCGGATGGCTGCGCGATATGATCGATATGCTCTATCTCAAGGTGCGGGAGGGATCACTGCCGACGGGGGGTGCCCAGCACTCGGTGCTCGGCCTGGTCCTGAGGGATGCGGAGTACGAATTCGTCCCCTCGCCCGACTCGATGACCGTATATGAGAGAAAGGCATATCTCAAAGGGCGGACCTATTTCCCGGCAAAGGACATCTACGATCGCTTTTTCCTTGCCGATTACCTTAAGGCGCAGGATGCGGCCGTGAATGGGAACTACGAGCTTGCCTGGCAGCATTTTCAGGTCTGCGGCGAGAACCATCCCAGGAACGAGATTCTAAAAAGCGACATCTCCAATTTTTTCCTCAACTGGGCATTGGCGGAATCGGACGCCGGCCGGGCCGACGAATGCGAAAAAAAGCTATTAAGATCTCTCGATTTCAACGCTAACAATATAAACGCGCTCGGGCTCCTCGCGAATTACTATGTGGAGCAGAACCGGATCAGCGAATTTCTCGACATCGCCGGCAGGTTGGTGAGGCTCACTCCGCGCGAAGCGGCGAGCCTGAACCTGCTCGGCTTTGCGTATTATGAAAAATATCGGGCGGAAGGCGCCCCGTCCGACCTGGTAGAAGCGGGAAAGTGGCTGCGGGAAAGCGAAAAGCTCGCTCCCCGTGATCCGCGGATACTTTTCAACCTGGCGCTTTTATCGATCGAAGCGGGGAAGCTGGAAGAGGCCGGGAGGTATTTCGGCCTCCGCCTGGGGTTCGATCGGAACTTCAGGGTCGTGTTCGGATTTTTCCGCGCGCTGCTGACATCGAAGCGGATCGCTTCTTACGATAAACAGGGGCTGGCGCGGATGCTGGGAACGGTGGGCCTTTCCGGCCAGGAGCCGCAAAGCATGGTGGTGTTCATCCATATCGTTGCCACTCTCAAAGACCATGGCTATGAAGAAGCGGCGGAAGAATTGCTGGTAAAGCTGGAACGCGCCGGACTGGCGGAGATCGCGGGATTCGCACGCGGGCTCGACCGCTTCAAGAACGGGCGTCATGCGGAAGCGGTGGAAACTCTCCGGCCGGTGATAGGAAGCGGCAGAAGCCTGCTGGTGCACAATGATTACCTGGGCGAGCGTATCCCGTTATCCGATGACGCCGCTAATCTCTATTTAGTGGCGTTGAGCAATGTCGATCTAACGAAGGCGATCAGGGAAGGGGAGGCGATGCTGGCCGGCGATCCCTCCGCAGTAATTATCAATACCGTGGCCAATCTTTATGAAGAAGTAAATGATCGGCGGGCGGCGGAGCTGTACCTGACCGCGCACGCGAAACAGCCGCTTTTCATGCTCCCGCTGGTAAATTTGCTTGGAGTATACCGGCGCCTTGGCGATGCCGATAATTACAAGGGAACGGCCGCGCTGATCAAGTGCACGCTTGAGCAAGCGGTGGCGGAGGGACGGAACGCCCAGTTCGACTATGGCAGCATCTATTGTTCCTTGATCGGCGAGCACAGAGCGACGACGGAACCGGAGATCGGCGAAACGCTGGATCTCCTTCAGGCCAAATTTCCGGATACGTACGATCAGGCGCTGGCCGATTATGAGCGGGGAGAAAAGAAATGATGACCGGGATTTCGAGGACGCGCGGTTCGGCGCTGCTGGTGAATTATGCCGGGTATCCGTCATCGCCCAACAGCCTGATGCCGGACAACGGTCTGGCCTCACTGGCGGCGCAGCTTCGGGCCGCCGGGCACGACGTGAAGATCCTCGACTACGCCACGGTCTCCACCATGCGCCGCCTGGTGCCAGAATTCCTCCACGACCGCCTACAAAGCACGCTCGCCACTTTTGAAAGCGGCTCCAAAGCCAAACAGATGCTCGCGTTCCTGGAGCTTAAAGCGCTCGATGCCGCGCTCGGCGTCGTCAGGAGAGTGGAAGAGAAAAAGATCGCCCGGGAGATCGCGGCCGAGGTCGAAAACACGGGGGCCGACCTGGTCGGGTTCAAGCTCTGGAACGGCGATGGATTTTCGGGACCGATGAGAATGGCCGGGTACCTCAAGCGCCGATTTCCGGGACTGACCGTTTCCGCTGGTGGACCGCAGGTGAAGTTCTTCAAGGACGCGATCTTCGGTATCACCCGCAATTTTGACGCGCTGGCGATCGGGGATGGCGAACCGATGATCGTACCGCTGATGGAGGGCGCCCTGAAGCATGACCTGTTCGATGTCCCGAACATCTACTATTTAAAGGATGGTGTCCCGATCTTTTCCGGGAACGCGATGGTCGGCAACATGGACGAGCTTCCCTTTCCTATATACGACCGGGATGTTTATCCGGCCATGCAAGGCGACGAGAAGGTAAAACTGCTGGTGGTGGAGGACCGCCGCGGCTGTGAGAACGTCTGCCGTTTCTGCGTCCATCCCGGGATCAGCGGAACGGACCCGCGCAGCAAGACCCCCGGCCGGATCGCGGACGAGTTCGAGAGCGCGATCGCCCGTTATGGAATATCTAATTTCCGGCTGGGCGGTTCAAGCTCGCCCGCAAGATTGCTTTACGGCATCGCTTCCGAGATAGAAAAGCGGAGAATGGAAGTGGTCTGGACCGCGTTCGCGCGGATCAAGGATTCCGATCCATTAAAATTCGAATATTTGAAGCGGATGGGCCTGTTCAGTTTGTTCTTCGGTATCGAGTCCGGAAATCGGCGCGTGCTTGAGGAAATGAACAAGAAAGTGACACCGGAACGGATCGAAGAGGTGATAAAGGCGGCGCGGGAAGCCGGACTGTTCACCGTCGGATCGGTGATCTACCCGGCGCCGTTCGATACTCCGGGATCAAGAGCGGAAACTTTCGCCTTGCTGGAGCGCGCGAAGCCCGATTCGGTACCGCTGCAGTTCATGGGGATCTATCCGGGCACGGAATACTCGAGGGATCCCGGTAAGTATAATTTTGAGATCGTTTATCCCTCCTGGTTTTCCCGCGCGCTGGCGCGGATAGGGCTGAAGAAAAAAGCGGAGTACCATGATCCGGAAGTGACGCGCTACATGATCGAATACAAGATCAATCTATTATTCCCGCCGCGTTACTGGAAGCCGCTGCCGTGGAAAATAAACGGCTTGGGGTATAAAGCGTTCGCGGCCGAAACGCAGTCATTCTACGACCAGCTTAAAGGGGCGGGGATACTTACCATGCTTACCGATGAGGAAGCGATGATGGCCCACTTGGGAGGCTATGCTCCCGGGGAATTCGTCGAGGTGGCGTTCCGGAACGGGTTCACGGGCAACTGGCGGGGGATGGCGGAAATGGCGGCGAGGGTGAATTGTTCGAAAAAGCCCTGAAATTTCCTAAAAATGCACCCGAAGTAGTTAAGTGAGAGGGAATTGATGAACATGATAAATCTGCCCGCTTTTACGCGGAAAGCGGTAAGCGGCCTATTGGCGGACAAAGGGGTTTCGTATCCCTACCGCACGGTCTGGCCTTACTATATGTCTCCGACCATTGCCAGGTTCAGGGCATTGGGAGAATTAAGTCCGGCAAAATTCTCCGCTTACGTAAAACTGATCGACGGCATGCTTGAGATCGGTAAAAGACAGCGCCTGGACATCAAGCTGACGCTTTTCCTTCCCTCAAAACGTGAACTGATGGCGATCGACATCGAATCACTTTTAAACAACGATGAAGCGCGCCGTGAGATCGTGAAAAGATGTTACTGGCCCGACCGCGGACATATCGATCTGCGGCCGCTGGTAACGATCAGCCGTAAATATTTCCCTGACATCCAGCTCTGATCAATCTTTTACCCTCTGAAATTTCAATTCCAGGTACCCGATAACCATTTGGACCCACTGGAAAGGAGCTGCCTTGGGTATCACACTTGAACAATCGAGGCCGATGTCGTTCGTTAAGCAGGACTTAAGGGACAAAGGCGTTAAAGTAGGTCTGTTGTCGGCATATCGGCTTGCATATTATCCTGAAAGTACTTATCACGATGTGCTCAGGCTGGTCGACCGCGTTTCACAGTCGATGAGCGTGGGCCGGGTGAAGATCGACCCGTTCGAAAAGAACCTCACGGTCAGGTTCGGTGAATTGCCGTCTGAACTTATCGAAGCGCATTGCCTCAAAGGCGGCCGGCAGGACGTGCTTGACCTGCGGGGTATCGAAGCCATGTTACAGAGCAACCGGGGAAGCCAGGCGAAGATCGAATATTTAAGATCGATCACCCCCACCATGACCCCTGCTGCGCCTGCTTCCGGCCGGGATGACGTCAGGGAACTGTTGAAGATCCTGGCGGAAGAAAGAAGATATTTCCGG
>DATJPS010000034.1:0-6998 GCA_035506255.1 Candidatus Omnitrophota bacterium
CGCCTAAAGCCGACTATCCGATATCTGGCAGCCCGTTGATCGGGATCCATCTCGGATATATCGGCGGCACCGCTGCAAAAAGAAAACTTCCGCCGGAAAAGTACATCGAGGCGATCGAAAAGATATTCGGATACTATCCCTCTGCGACGGTGGCGCTGCTCGGGACCGGTGAAATAAGCGGAGATTCGCAAGATATCGCCGGTCGCTGCCGCGGCGGCTGCGTGATCGACCTGGTCGGAAAAACCTCTCTGCCGGAGTTGATATCCGTCATAAAAAAGCTTTCGGTCTATATCGGCGTAGAGACCGGCCCCACCCAGATCGCCGCCGCCTATAAGATACCGATGGTGTTCATCAACGCGGTCAAATGCCTTAAGCCGCAGCGCTGGGCGCCGCTCCATTCTCCCAAGGTCATCGTCAAGCTTTCGAGCAATTGCCCTTTTGTCTGCCATTACGCTTCCTGCCTCGATCAACGCTGTTCGCTCTCCATTTCGACCGACGAGATCGCGAACGGGGTAAAGGAGCTGCTCGATCCCGGCCGTCGAAAGAACGACGAGTTCCGTTATTCTTTCGCGAAGTCCAACAATATTTTATTCGTGGCCGATCGGCTTCCGGCGGCGGCGGATAAGTTAAAGGCGCTCGGGTTCGGGGTGGCGCTTTATCCGCCCGACGAATTCAATCTGCGGAAATTCGGCGCCCTGCTCGACCGGATGACGCTCGAGGATACGACCATCGTTCATTCGACCATCGATCGCCCTTTCCTTTTTAAATTGATCGAACTGGTATCGCCTTCGCGGCTGCTCACCCCGCCCCTGGTGCTATACAGCCGGGAAATTTTGGATCCGGCGGAAAAACTGATAGAATCGTACTTAGAAAGGTTCAGGTCAAAAACGCATGTATAAAAAGATCCTCATCGCCCGCTGCGACGCGATCGGCGATATGGTGCTGTCGCTTCCCGTTATCGATAACCTGAGAGCCGCTTACCCGGAGGCGGAAATATATTTTCTTTGCCGCGAGCGGGTAAAGGATGTTTTGGACGGATATCCCGGCATTAAGGAGATAATCGTCGACGACTATGCCACGGGAAAGATCAAGACGAGACGCGATTTCTTCGAATACGCCAAAAGAATAAGGGGATACAAGTTCGATCTTTACGTTTCGCTCTGGCAGGACCGTTTCTATACATACTTGGGTTATTTCGCCCGTATTCCCAAGCGCCTCGGTCCCAACGACGCCTATTTCACGGGAAAGCTTTATAACCTCGGCTATCCCCTGCGCGAGCGGATCATGACCAAGCACATGTACGAGCTTAACCTCGATCTGTTAAAGCCGTTGAAAATGAACATTAGCTATCATCACCCCGACCTGACGAAAAAGATCCGGCCAAAGCACGACCCGCACCGGGTGGCGGTGGCGGTTGGAGCGCGCGGAGCCAACAAGCTCTGGCCCCCGCACAACTTCATCCCGGTAATAAAGTGGCTCAACTCGATGGGGAAAAAGGTGATCCTGCTCGGCGGTCCGGAAGAAGCGGCGATCGGCGAGCAGATCGCCACCCACTTTACCCCCGACCAACTGGAGAACAATGTCGGCAAACTCCCGCTGGCGGAGACCATGAACAAGATCGCCGAATGCTCGCTCTTTTTGGGCTCCGATTCCGGGCCAATGCACGTCGCGGCGGCGCTCAAGCTCCCGGTGGTCGCCTTCTTCTTCACCAAGAACCAGAAGGTGCTGCGCTGGGGCCCCCTTACCCGGCATATCATCTTAAGGAACAATTATTACTGCCCGGTCGTCTGCCGTTCATGCGAATGCAACGACAAGACCTGCATCGAATCGGTCACGCCGGAAGAGACGATCTCCGCGCTCCAGAAGATAATGGAGGGGGGCGGCTATTCGGAGCCCAGGGAGACCTTTACCTACTGGTGCCAGAAGACGATGAACATACTCTTCCTCGAAAAGGGTTGGGGAAAGAACGGAATGCCGAACATATTAAAGTCGTACGGTTTCAATGTATACGTCAAACCGGCCGGGTCCAGTATAAAATTCCTTAACGATTTCATCATCGCCAATAATATCAACATCATCCATGTGCTGGCCAACTCGGTCGGACCTAAGGAAAAGTTCCTGCAGATCCTGGCGTCCAATTATGTCCCCAACTTCCCCCTGCTCTGCAAGAACCCCCGGCGGGAACCGGCCGACCTCGATGGCATCCTGTCCTATTACCGGTCGGAATTCGAAAAATTATGAAGATACTGATCGTCCAGGACAAGGGGATCGGTGACCTGATATTCTTAACCGCCGTTCTGCCGCTGATAAAGAAGGAACACGAGGTCACAGTAATGACGCCCTACCCCGAGCTTTTACGTGGCAATCCGCATATCAAGTCAGCGATCAAGCCGGAGTACAAAATGCCCGCGGGGTACGATCTTTACATCGATCTATGGAACAATAGATCGCTATATAAATTCCCGGCCAACAGTCTTAAGCCGCGCGAATTCCGCAATTTCACCTTGCATGAGATCGAACGCTACCAGTTCGTCATGCGCCCGGTGCTGGAAATACTGACGCGCGATATCCGCCCCGCCCTGTACATTGACAAAGCGGAACAGAGGGACCGGGTTGGGATCATGGCGGGAGCGCGGATCCCCTCTCGTACCTGGACCGACGCCAATTACGAAAAGCTCGTTAAATACCTGGAACCGAACTTTGAGGTTCAATTGTTCGGCCGGGACACGGCGATGCCGCTCGACAAAGTGGCTTTCGAGATGAGCCGCTGCAAATATTTTATCGGCAACGACACCGGGCTCACCCATATGGCCGCCGCGCTCGGCATTCCGCTGATAACCCTCTACTTCAACAAAGTGCAGAACCCGCTCCGCTGGACGCCCTGGGGAACCCGCCAGCTGCTGGTCCGCAGCCGGACCGAATGTTACGACAAATGCCGGTCGACCGAATGCGACAATCCGGTCTGCCGCGAAGAGCTCGGATTCGATGAAGTTACGAAAGCATTCTACGACCTTACTCTGGGGAAGGGATTTACGAGCAGAAAAGAATCCCTTTTCCCGCTGGCAGCGAGATCTTTCTTCGTCCTCTTGTCCGGCAACTCAAATGATCGCCCTCAGCTCGATCAGAACGGCATTTACAATGAATATCTCCCCGGCCATGCCGGTCTGCCGGAGATCGTGAAGACCATAAAACAGAAGAACATCAACCTTATACACACTTATTCGCGGCCCGGGATCAAGATGAGGCTGGCCGCGCTGATCGGTTCGAATTATGTTCCGGAATATCCGCTCATCATCGAGGACGACGGGATACCGGAGAAGAATGCGCGGGAACTGGTTGATTTCTACTTCAAAAGCATAGAGAATGTTACCAATGAAAGTTTTACTGATCAGGCCTGACGCCGTCGGCGACATGGTCCTTTTGACCCCTACCTTTTCCTTGCTGAAGCAAGGTATGCCGGACTGCAAGGTTTCGGTCCTGGCACGCGAATACACCCGCCCGCTGCTGGAGAACAACCCGGACGTAGATGGGATATTAACGAAGCCGGAGATAAAGAAAGCCCAGTTCGACGCGATCCTGCACGCCTATAACGAATTTCCGTACGTCTGGATGGGATTTATAAAACGGATAAGATATCGCGTGTCGGATAAAAGCAAAATACTCTTTTCGTTCCTGAACAACATCAACTCCAGGCAGAGGTTCGGCGATCTCAGGTACCACGAAGCGGAACACAATCTTTTCCTGGCCGACGCGCTGTTTGATAAGATCGGCATAAAGAGACCGGAGGGCTTCACGCCCGATCCCAAGATCCCCCTTACCTCTCACCCTTTACCTTTTACCATCAATGATAAAGCGATCGGGATCCATCCCGGCACTGGCAAGGGAAACCGCGCCTGGCTACCCGAAAAGTACGCCCGGGTGATCGACCTCCTCAATGAAAGATATCCCGGCATGCAGTTGATCCTCACCGGCGGTCCGGCCGATAAAGAGAACAATCAGAAGATCGCGGATCTTTGCCGCGTAAGACCGCTCGACCTGGCGGGAAAGACCGATCTCAAAGCGCTGATCGCGGTCATCTCGAAACTAAAATGCTTTATCAGCGTTGATACCGGACCGATGCATGTCGCCGCCGCGCTCAAAGTGCCAGTGGTCGCCATCTCGCCGGTAAAATACGTCAAGCCGACGCGCTGGGGTCCGTACCGCACCGACCAGGTGATCATCCGCAACACCAGCCTGTGCAATATCCGCTGCAATCCTTACAAGTGCGACCTGGGAGAATGCATGAACGGGATCACGCCGCAAATGGTGTTCGAGGGCGTCGAAAAAGTATTGACCGGCCATGCCGTTCGCGCCGCCGACTTCAAGGAATATCATATAAAAAAATCGGCCAACATCCTGATCTGCGACGACACCCGCAACCGGGAAGGGAAAAAATATTATGAGATACTCTCCCGCTCTGATTACAGCGTGCTCTATCTGAACAAAATGCCCGCTCTCGATTTTATTCCCAAGCACGACATTAACATCATTCATGTTTTTTCGGCCCGCGCCCGCTGGTTCTTTAAGCTGCTCCGGCCGTTCGTCTCCCCCTACCTCTCCAATCCGCCGGTCATTTATTGCGGCGAAAGTGATAAAATGAGCAGCGGGAAGGAGCTGGTGGAGATTTACCTCGATCATGGGAATTAAACTCAGCGTCGTCATCGGGACCTATAATCAGAAGGAGAAGCTCGCGCTCACCGTCGATTCGCTTTTCCGGCAGACCGCGGCCCCCGGGCTTTACGAGCTCGTCGTCGTCGACAGCGCCTCGAACGACGGCACGGAAGAGATGATGGGTTCGCTCCGCTCGCACTTTGCCCAGCTAAAATATATCCGCATCGAGAACCGGGGCAAGCCTTTCGCCCGAAATTTCGGCATCGACGAGGCACACGGGGAGATCATCCTGCTCACCGACGCCGACATGATCGCCGACCCGAATCTGATCTCCGAACACCTCAAAGCGCACGAAAAGTTCACCAACGCGTCGTTCGAGGGAATGACCATTAACCCGGACGGAAAGCCGTACATACGGGAAAAGTTGCAGCCCTGGCAAAAGCTCAAGTTCTCATATTTCCTCTCCGGAAATCTTTCTCTCCGAAAGAAGGCGCTCGTCGATATCGGCAAGTTCGACGTGGATTTTGCCGGGTACGGCTGGGAAGACATCGAGCTCGGCTACCGGCTCAGCAAGGCGGGTCTTCCTCTCTATTATCTCCCCTTCGCCGTCAATCACCACAACCATCCGGTATCGGACGCCGACATAGAAAAAAGAAAGTTTGACATGGGGCGCTCAGCGGCGATCTTCCTGAAGAAGCATCCAAATTTCGAGGTACGCACCTATTTGGGCTTGAACCCGCTCGCCACCGGCATTTTTAAATTGATCGAGCGCTCGCCAAAATTGCAACGGACCATCGCCGACCGCTCCCCGAACTCCAAATTCTTCAGATACCTTCTCGAAGAGTTCAATTACCGCCGGGGTTTGAGGGAAGGGAAAGCGCTCTGACCGCCCCCTGAAATCATCGAACGGCCCGCACGATAGACCGGTATGATACAGTCCCTGAACAATTTTCCTGCCCGCCAGTCGGTCCCGCTCGCCCGGCTCACCGCTGATCCGGCATCCGCCCACCGGCAGATCATGTCGCTGGGGCAAAGGCTCGGCTTTACCGGAGAAATAAAATGGGAGCGGACCAACCTCGCTTCCGGAGCGGACCTGGTGGCGACCGCCGCTTGCGGCCCCTGCCTTTTTATCGCCAAAGTGGAGAGCGACGCCGTCGGGCAGTTCGAGAGATCGTTGATCGGGCACTGGAGCGTGAACTTCACTCCCCGCATGGTCAACGACTTCCTGGGGTACGACCGGTCCGCCGCAAAGCGAACTAAACTGTTCCTGGCCGGCATGTCGCAGCGCAGCAGCCACGACTCTTTAAGGGATAGCGTACTTGAGCTTTTTGGCCGGATCAACGATTACGGAGTACCGCTCAGCCTGGTGTGGGACGCGCCCGATCGGCCGGTGCTTACCGACCTGCGGGACGGCCGCATCATTTCGGACCTCGGGCTGGGCCTCAACAGCGAGCCGGGATTCGTTTCCCGGCAGATAAGTTTTATCGGGAATCCGCTCAATTCGCTGGTCATATCCAGCTTATACGATGAGCTTCGGCACCTGCGCACCACCGTTTTCGCGGTCGGGGCGGGGCCGAGCGTGATCAGCAGCGGCTCCAGCCAGTCGAACAATTAAGCCTGCGCAGGCGTTTCCCTAAAATTGAAATTCGTCCTCTTTTTTTATCGATATCTTTACGTAATGATCTACCCTACATATAACGGCTCAAATATTTTCAGTTCGGTCATAGGCAGAGCGACCAGGAACCCGGTGGAGATGCACCACCAGCTCCAACTTTCCGGCAATAGGATCAACAATATCAATGATGCCTACACCGTAACGGCGAAAGACCTGCCACCCCGCACCTTTTCCTCGATCAACGCGATCTGCAGTCCTTGTCTGGTCGTGGCAAAGGTCATCAGGGATAACGAAGGAGAACTGGTCGAAGCCTCCGCCGCCCATTTTTCAGCTAACGTCTCCGCCACCGAACTGGATTATTTCCTTGGTACGCCTCCGGAAAATAAAAGCGCTTTTATCGCCGTTGCCGGCCTGGCGCAGATGGAAGACCGCCATTCGCTGGGTAAAAGGACTTCTAAAGTGGCGGACCGGCTTCACCGCTTCGGGCTTCCGGTATTTGTCGAAGCCGGTGCCGATGGCCGCCCGATCATAATCAACGATCATAACGGCCAGGTCATATCGGACATCGGCATGGGGATCATCACCGAGGAAGAAAGAGTGGACCGCTGGATCTCGCTGGTGACCAGCAATCAGCACTCGATGCTGGTCTCGACCGCGACCACTGATTGTAATCGGGCGCGGCATACCCAGCTGATGACCGATTTTGGGGAAACCCTACTGCTCCGGCCGGATA
>DATJPS010000035.1:0-17880 GCA_035506255.1 Candidatus Omnitrophota bacterium
GCGGTCACGCTCTTCGTTATCATCGCCGGATATCTAAGCGGCAACCTGGCGCTGGCGCAGGCGATGGCGATCACGGTGATCGTGATCGAGGTGGTGGTGGTAGTGGTGGCGGCGGGGATCATACTCGGGTTCTTCAAGGAATTCGATTCGCTTAACGTCAGGAACGCAAGGAGCATGAAGGGATGAAATATTTGCTCACTCCGCCGGTCGCGTTCGTTATATTGCTGTTCGTTTCGTGGTTGCTGGCGTTCGGCTCGGCCGCGCTCGCCTTTAAGCGGAAGGGTCCGGTAGGGGCGCTGTCAAAAGCGTACGCCGGCGGGGAAGACGTGAAGAAGCACCGGGTGCAGCCGGATTACAGCCAGTTCTTCCCGTTCGCGTTCTTCTTCACCATCCTGCATGTGGTGACGCTGATGGTGGCGACGGTGCCGTCGGGGAGCGTGGGGATATTCCTGATGGCCGTGATCTACATTCTGGGGGCGTTGTTCGGTCTGTTCGTACTGTTCAGGAGATAAAATGAAAGTAATCGATAAGATAGTTCACTGGGCCAGGCTTAAATCGCCGTGGATATTGCATTTTAACACCGGCGCCTGCAACGCCTGCGACATCGAGATCATCGCGGCGCTGACCCCGCGGTTCGACATCGAGCGTTTTGGCGTACAGCTCAAGGGAACGCCCCGTCACGCCGACATCCTGGTCTGCTCCGGTCCGGTGACCAGGCAGATCCGCGACCGGCTGGTCCGCATCTACGAGCAGATGCCGGAGCCGAAGTTCGTGGTGGCGGTGGGGACCTGCGCCACCAGCGGCGGCGTGTTCCAGGGCCTTTACAATATTTTAGGTGGGATAGACCAGGCGATTCCGGTGAACGCGTATATACCCGGATGCCCGGCCAGCCCTCAAGCGATAATAGACGGAGTGGTAAAACTCCTTAAGAAGCTGGAGGAATCGGAATGAGCGATACTGAAAACGTTAAGTCAAAGCTCGAGGCCAAGTTCGATTTTCTAAAGGATAAGGTCCTGTTGCAGAGAGAACGCCGGCTGTGGGCGGAGGTCCCGTACGACAAGTTCATGGAGGTATTCGACCACGCGGTCAAGCAACTCGGGTTCGCGTTCCTCAACACCATCACCGGGCTCGATGCCGGCGCGGACCTTGAATATATTTACCATCTGGCGCAGGCCGAGGGAACGATGCTCAACCTCAAGACCAAACAATCAAAAGATAAGCCGATAAAGACGATCACCGGCTACTTCCCGAGCGGGATCATCTACGAGCGCGAGCTGGTGGACCTGCTGGGGGCGAAGATCGACACGCTCCCGCCCGGCATAAGATATCCGCTCCCGGATGACTGGCCGGACAATCAATATCCGCTCCGCAAGGACTGGAACGCGGACGTGCTCGACAAGAATGTCGGCGGCAAGATGGAAGGGGAGAACCTCAACATCACCGTCGGTCCGAACTACATGAAAGAACCGTCGGACTTCAGTATCGCGCATACCAATGACGTTACCATCCCGATCGGCCCGCAGCACCCGGCGCTCAAGGAGCCGGAAAGCTTTTCGGTTGCGCTGAGGGGCGAAAAGATCGCCGCCATCCAACTCCGCCTCGGTTACAACCACCGCGGGATCGAGAAGGGGGCCGAACAGCGCTCCTACATCCAGGACGTTTACTTGATCGAGCGGATCTGCGGGATCTGCTCACATTCGCATTCTACCGCATATGTGCAGGCGGTGGAGGAGATCGCCGGGTTGGCAGTGCCAAAGCGGGCGCAATACATCCGCACGATCATCGGGGAGCTGGAGCGGGTGCACAGCCATCTGCTGTGGCTGGGGGTGGCGGGTCATGAGATCGGTTTCGATACCCTGCTCATGTATTCGTGGCGCGACCGCGAAAGCGTGATGGATATCCTGGCGCTCATCACCGGCAACCGGGTCAATTACGGCATGAACCTGATCGGCGGGGTACGCCGCGACATCACAAAGGAAGAGATCGACCAGACCTTGAAAGTGATCGATAAACTCGAGGAGCAGACCAAATATTATATACAGCTGGCGCTCGAGGAAGTGACGCTGATCCAGCGACTCTCCGGCGTCGGTACGCTGACCACCGATGATGTGCTCCGGCTGGGAGCGGTCGGACCCACCGCTCGCGCCTCGTCCGTCCCGCGCGATGTTCGGCGCGACGACCCTTACGCCGCTTACGGCGAGATACCGTTCAAGGTGATAACCGATAACCACAACGATGTTTACGGCCGGACCATCGTCCGCATGCTCGAGCTGATGGAAGCTTACGGCATGATAAGATTCGCGCTTAACAACCTCCCCGACGGCCCGATCTCCGTCCGCGCTCCGCGCAAGATCCCGGCGGGCGAAGCGATCAGCCGGTATGAGGCGCCGCGCGGCGAGGATGTGCATTATGTCCGTTCCAACGGGACCGAGAACCCGGAACGGGTGAAGGTCCGCGCGCCGACCTTGGCCAACACCCAGGCAGTTTCCAAGATGCTGGAGGACCGCTACCTGGCCGATCTCCCGATCGTGGTGGCGGCGATCGACCCGTGTTTCTCCTGTACCGACCGCTCGATCTCGGTGGTCAGCCTGGATAACGAAGAACGGAAGACGATGACCTGGAAACAATTGCGTGATTACAGCGTCGACTGGTACAAAAAGCAAGGAGTCGACTTCTCCAAAATGAAAAGGAGCTCGTTTTAATTGATGGCTTTGTTCAAGATGCTGGTTTTCCCGGGACTGCTCTTTTTGAGCGCGGTCAGCCTGTTCGCGGAATTCTTTGACCGCAAGCTTTACGCCCGTCTGCAGAACCGCGTCGGGCCGCCCTGGTTCCAGCCGCTGGCCGACTTCATCAAACTGCTGGGCAAAGAAGACGTGGTGCCGGAAGAGGCCGATCGCCGGATGTTCGATCTGGCCCCGGTATTCGCGCTAACGGCGGTGGTGGTCGCTTTCCTGTACATCCCGATGTGGGGCACGCATGCCATATATTCTTTCAGCGGCGATCTGATCGTGGTCCTTTATCTTCTGACCATCCCGACGCTCACCTTTTTCCTGGGCGGCTGGTATTCGCGTTCGCTGTTCTCCACCATCGGCGCGGTCCGCTCCATTACCCAGCTGTTCGCTTACGAGATACCGCTCTTCGTCGCCATATTGGCCCCGGCGATGCTGGCCAACACCTGGTCGCTGTCGGAGATGGCCGTTTTCTACCACGCGCATCCTTATTACTGGCTTATCAACCTGATCGCATTCGGCGTAGGACTGGTATCGTTGCTCGGCAAACTTGAAAGAGTGCCGTTCGACATCCCCGAAGCGGAGACCGAGATCGTCGCTGGCAGCTTCACGGAGTACAGCGGGCGCCTGCTCGCGTATTTCCGGATGGCGATCGATATCGAAGCGGTGGTCGGCGCATCGCTTCTGGCCGCGGTCTTCCTGCCGTTCGGGCTGGGGCTGCCGCCGGTCATCGGGTTCGTTCTTTACCTCGTCAAAGTTTTCGCGATCATCGCCGTGCTGGCGCTGTTCCGGACCGTTTTCGCCCGCCTCCGAATCGACCAGATGGTGGAGTTCTGCTGGAAGTGGGTGGCGCCGATCGCGTTCCTGCAGATATTGATAAATCTGGTCTTGAAGGTGTTCGTGATAAGATGAAAAAACCGTTCGTCCACCCGGGGAAAATGATCGAGTTCGTCCTGCAGTCGCTGTTCAAAAAACCGGCGACCGTCAACTATCCTTTTGAGAAGATGAAGATGCCGGAGCATTTCCGCGGCAAGCTCAACTTCATGGCCGATAAGTGCATTGGTTGCATGATGTGCGTGAAGGACTGCCCGGCTAAAGCGATCCAGATCAAGAAGGTCGGGGAAAAACGGTTCGAATGCGACATAGATCTCGGCAAATGCGTTTATTGCGGGCAGTGTGTCGATTCGTGCCCCCGCAAGGCGCTGGAGATCACCCCCGAGTTCGAGCTGGCCCAGATCGACCGCGATAAACTAAAGATCGTATTTCATGCGCCTGAACCAACGACTGAGCCAAAGGCTCAATAACGCCCGCAATATAACCTTCCTGGGGGTGGGCTCCGACCTCCGGGGCGACGATGCCGCCGGGATGCTGCTCGCCCAGAAGATCGAGGAGGCCTGCCCCTACGTGAAGGTGATTTACGGCGGCACCGCGCCCGAGAACTTCACCGGCGAGATAAAAAAAGCCAAACCCGACCTGCTGGTGATCGCCGATAGCGCGGAAATGAACGAGCCGCCCGGCACCGTCCGCCTGATAACCCCGGAAGAGGTGGGGGGGTACACTTTCAGTACGCACGCCCTGCCGCTGAAAGTGATGATCGATTTCATCCGGCACGATATCACCTGCGAAGTGGAGATCATCGCCATTCAGCCCGCGACGCTCAAGTTCGGCGATCCGGTCTCCCCGGCGGTGGCGGATGCGGTCGACGAACTGGCGGAGGAGATACGGGATTCGTTGAAAACCGGGCCGGATTCGGATAAAATAAGGGAAGCGAGACGGATCGTCGGCGGAGATGTCATGAAAGCGTTGCCGATCGGTTTTGAGATCGCGGTGGCGACATTCCTCGGCGCGTTCATCGGCTACGAGGCCGATCTCCGGTTGAGGTCCGCGCCGGTCGGTCTGGCGGTCGGGGTGGTGGCAGGGGCGGTCGCCGGATTATGGAACGGGATAAGGATCGGGCTTAAAATTAAATGAATTTATTCGAGCATCTTAAACAGGTAAAACTGGTAACACTCACATTATTCGGGTTTGACATCTCGATCACGAACGGGGTACTCGTCGCTTTCATCGCCGCGGCGCTGGTCTTGATCTTTTTCTATTTCGCCGGGAGGCGCGCGCAGCTAAAGCCGTCGCTTTTACAGACCACCGCCGAATTCCTGGTCCAGTTCATCAATGACGAAATGCTGGCCCCTCTTGGCAAGGACGCCGGGCGCTGGCTTCCTTTTATCACTGCGATCTTCTGCTATGTTCTATTCTGCAATCTTCTGGGATTGATCCCGGGGGTCGTCCCGCCGACCAGCAATGTCAATTTTACCGGCACATTGGCGGTGATCGTCTTCTTTACCGTCCAGATCACCGGCGTCGTCAAGAAGGGGCCGCTCGGCTACCTCGGGTCGCTGATCCCGCCGGGCATTCCGGTATTTCTCGCTCCGTTCATATTCCCGATCGAGCTGGTGGGGCAGATCGCGCGTCCGTTCTCGCTGGCGGTCAGGTTGTTCGCCAACATGTTCGCCGGGCACGCCATCATTCTCACCCTTATCGGGCTGATCTTCATCTTCCGCAGTTATCTAGTGATCCCGTTCCCGGTGGTCGGGAACGTGGCGATCCTGGCGTTCGAGCTGTTCGTAAGCTTCATCCAGGCGTTCATCTTTGCGTTCTTGTCCGCTTCTTATATAATAGGAGCGGTGAGTGCGGAGCATTAGGAGGTGCTTTAATGGATAAATTGGGAGCGTTTTTAGGGGCCGGTTTCAGCATCGGATTGGCGGCATTGGGAACAGGGGTCGGCATCGGGCTTTTGGCGGCAAAGGCGATGGAAGGGATCGCGCGGCAGCCGGAAGCGACCGGGAACATCCGGACCTCGATGATCATCGCGATCGCGTTCGTTGAGGCGATCTGTCTTTACGCGCTGGTCGTATCGCTGATCCTGGTGACCAAATAAGAGACAAAAGGCGGCAAGAGATCTGATATGTTCGAACTTGAGACGGGATTGATCTTCTGGAACACGGTATCGTTCGCGATACTGGTGTTCCTTATGTACAAATGGGTCATCCCGCCGATCGTCGGCGTGCTTAAGGACCGGCAAAAAGCGATCGGCGATTCGATCGCGGCGGCGGAAGATAGCCGGAAGCGGTCGGAAGCGGCGCTGGCCGAGAACAAAAAGAAGCTGGCGGAAGCTGACCGAACCGCCAAGAGCATGGTTGAGCTGGCGAAGTCCGACGGCGAGCGGATGAAAAAGGAAATACTGGAAAAAGCGGAAAAGCAAGCGGGGCTGATCGCCGAAAAGGCGGAACAGGACATGCAGGCGGAAAAGGCCCGCATCGTGAACGAAGCGAAAAAAGAGATCGCCGACCTGGTGGCGATGGCCGCCGGGCGGGTAATCGGCAGGGTCATCAATAAAGACGACAATTCGCGTATTATCGAGGAATCACTGCGATGAAGAACATCGATCTTGACCGTTTATATGAGATCGCCGCTGGCCAGGCCGAGCGCCTTTCGGACGAAATGTACGGCATCGCTTACCTGATAAAAAAGAATTATGATCTATTGAGCGCGCTTTCCGATATCCGGTCGTCCGGGGAATTCAAGAAAAAACTGATCGCCGACCTGACCCCGGGCGCATCGAAAATTTTCACTGATACGATCGCGTTACTGGTAGACCAGGGGTTGCTGGGGGAGCTGGACGAGGTTTCGCGCCGGTTCACGCTCCTGGTGGCGCAGAAGAACAACATCCGTTACGACGAGCTAATATTCTCGGAAAAACCGGGACCTGAGATCCTCGGCAAATTCTATAAGATCGGCGGGGACAAGATAAAATTCCGGGTCCAGATCGATTCTTCGATCGCCGGAGGGTTCATCTGGAAGACGATGGACGGCAAAGTGATGGACGCAAGCATTAAAGGTAGATTATCGCAGATGAGAGAGGAGATCTCGGCTTAATGGAAGACATAAATTCGATAATAAAAAAGCGGATCCAAGAGTACAAACCGGGCCCCAAGATGGAAGAAATGGGAGAGGTGATCGAGTCCGGCGACGGGATCGTCCGCATCAAAGGACTGCCCTCGGCGATGGCGCTGGAAATGTTAGAATTCCCGAACCAGACCTTTGGGATCGTTTTCAATCTCGAGTCCGATGATATCGTAGCGATCGTGCTCGGCCCTCACACCGATGTGAAAGAGGGCGACTGGGCCAAGCTGACCGGCCGGGTGATGCAGGTCCCCGTTGGCGACGCGATGGTGGGGAGGGTGGTCAACGCGCTCGGCGCTCCGATCGACGGGCTGGGGCCGATCAACACGCAGACCTTCCATCCGATCGAAAGAATGGCGCCCGAGGTGGTGGACCGAACGCCGGTGGTGGTTCCGCTGCAGACCGGCTATAAGCTGATCGACGCCCTGATCCCGATCGGGCGGGGGCAGCGCGAACTGATCATCGGCGACCGTTCCACCGGTAAATCTACCTTGGCGATCGATGCCATCATCAACCAGAAAGGCCAGAACGTGAAGTGCGTGTACGTAGCGATCGGACAGAAAGAGGCCAATCTGGTGCAGATCGTACAAAAGCTCAAGGAAACGGGCGCGATGGATTACACCACCATGGTGGTCGCCTCTGCTTCCGATCCGGCGGCGATGCAGTACATCGCGCCGTTCGCCGGCTGCGCGATGGCGGAGCATTATATGTACTCCGGCCGCGACGCCCTGATCGTCTACGACGACCTGACCAAGCACGCCCAGGCTTATCGCATGATCTCACTTCTGTTGCGCCGTCCTCCAGGGCGCGAAGCGTACCCGGGCGATGTTTTTTATCTCCATTCCCGCCTGCTGGAAAGATCGGCCAAACTGGCGCAGGAAAAGGGCGGAGGCTCGCTTACCGCGCTTCCGCTGATCGAGACCCAACTGGGCGACGTCACTTCGTACATACCGACCAACGTGATCTCCATCACCGACGGCCAGATCTTTCTGGTGACCGATCTTTTCAACTCCGGCTTCCGGCCCGCGGTCGATGTCGGTATATCCGTATCGCGCGTGGGAGGGAAGGCGCAGATCCCGGCGATCCGGAGGATCGCGGGAAGATTGAGGCTTGACCTGGCACAGTACCGCGAAAAGCAGGCGTTCGCGCTCTTCGCGGGGGAAGTGGACAAGGAGACGCTCAAGCAGCTGCAGCGCGGCGCGGTGGTTTCCGAAGTGCTCAAGCAGGACAAGAACGCCCCCCTGCCGGCGGAGGAGCAAGTCATCATCATCTATGCCGCGGTCAACGGCTACCTGGACAGCATTGCCATCGGCGAGGTGAAGGAATTCGAACGGAAACTGATCAATTATGTCAAATGTTCCGCGCCGGAGCTCTTGGCCGACCTGAAGCTCCTTCCCAAACCGACGGAGGAAAAACTTAAAGAGTTGATCGTACAGTTCAAGGAGTCGTTCTGATGGCGAACGACGCCAAGATAAAATCCCGGATCGCGACGTTGAAAAGCCTGAACTCGATCTTTTCGGCGATGCAGGTGATCACGGTAGCTCGCCTTTCAAGGATCAAAGCGGCGCAAAAAGCGGCCGCGCGTTTCCGGAGCGAAGCCGAGGAAGCGGCTTCATACTTGGATAAGGGGGAAAAAAAGACCGGCGAGGGGGCGGTGGCGGCAGTGATCGTTTCCGCGAGCCGCGGTCTCTGCGGCACGTTCAATCAGGACCTGTTCTTCCGCATTCAGTCGTTTTTAGCGGAGCATGCCGGGAAAGAAGTAAAACTGTTCGTTTTCGGCCGTAAAGGATACGATTTCCTGATCGGCAAGAAGCGGGAAGTGACCGAATATTATCCATCGGACGCGCTCGATTCGGATGAAGTTGGAAAGCTGGCCGAAAAACTTAGGGACGGTTTCAGGTCCGGCGGGTTTTCCGAGGTCTATGTGATCTACAACCATTTCGTTTCCGCTTTCAGCCGGAAGGCGACGGCGAACCGGTTGCTGCCTTTCGATCTGGCGGAGAAAGCGCCGGCGCGGGACGACATGATCATAGAGCCCGACCGGAAGACGCTGGCCGAAAAATTGACGCTGCTCTATATCCGGGCGATGATCTCCTCCGCCGTCAGGGAATCGCAGCTTGGAGAATTTTCATCCCGTATGGTCACGCTCAAGTCGGCGATCGACAACTCGAGCGACCTGATCGACGGCCTTACCATACAAAGGAACAAGGCCCGCCAGCAGATGATAACCCAGGAGATACTGGAGATCGTCGAAGCGTCCGAAGCGATGAAGGGAGAAAAATAAATGAGCGCCAAAGGGAAGGTCGTACAGGTGATCGGGGCGGTGATCGATATCCAGTTCCCGATCGATTCCATTCCGCGCATCCGCAACGCCCTGAAGATCGAAAGCCCGAAGATCATTGCCGAGGTCGCCGCTCAGCACGACGACGGGATCGTAAGGGCGGTCTCGCTGCTTCCAACCGACGGGCTGGCCCGCGGGACCGAAGTGACGGATACCGGAGCGCCGCTCAGCGTCCCGGTGGGGCCCGACACGCTCGGCCGCATGTTCAACGTATTGGGCGAGCCGATCGACGGCGGACCACAAGTTGGCTGCGACAAGTGGCCGATCCGCCGCGACCCGCCTTCGTTCGAAGACATAGTATCCCGGGTAGAAGTATTCGAGACCGGCATCAAAGTTATCGATCTGCTGGCCCCGTACGTTAAAGGCGGGAAGACCGGACTGTTCGGCGGGGCGGGGGTCGGAAAGACCGTCCTGATCCAGGAACTTATCCACAACATCGCCAAGCAGCACGGAGGGATCTCCGTTTTCGGCGGGGTAGGCGAGCGTACCCGCGAAGGGAACGATCTCTGGCTGGAAATGAAAGAGACCGGTGTCATCAATAATACCGTGCTCTGCTTCGGCCAGATGGCGGAACTCCCCGGATCGAGGTTGATCGCAGGCAACACCGCGCTCACCATGGCCGAATATTTCCGTGACATCGAAGGGAAGGATGTGCTCTTCTTCATCGATAATATTTTCCGTTTCGTCCAGGCTGGATCCGAGGTTTCCACTTTATTGGGAAGGATGCCTTCAGCGGTAGGATACCAGCCGACGCTCCAGGCGGAGGTCGGCAGGCTTGAAGAAAGGATCGTTTCCACCAAAAAAGGTTCGATCACCTCCGTCCAGGCGGTTTACGTGCCGGCCGACGATATCACCGATCCGGCCGCCGCCGCCACTTTCGCGCACCTGGACGCAACGACGGTGCTCTCCCGCTCCATCGCCGAACTTGGCATATATCCGGCGGTCGATCCGCTGGCCTCCACTTCGCGGATCATGGACCCGAACATTCTGGGCGAAAAGCATTACAATACCGCCCGCGAAGTGCAGAAGATCTTGCAGCGCTACAAGGAACTGCAGGACGTTATCGCCATCCTGGGCGTGGCGGAGCTTCCGGACGAGGACAAATTGATCGTGAACCGCGCACGCAAGATCCAGCGTTTTCTCTCCCAGCCGATGTTCGTGGCCGAGAACTTTACCCAGATACCGGGCAAGTACGTTAAACTGGAAGACGCGATCAACGGCTTCAGTGAGATCGTGGAGGGGAAGCACGACGAACTTCCGGAGCAGGCGTTCTTCATGGTGGGGACGATCGATGAAGCAGTGGCGCAGGCAAAGGGGACGGCGTGAGCTACGATCTTTGCATCCTTGATCATGAAAAGGAATTATTTTATGGAAAAGCCGAAGCGATGACCGCGGAGGCGCTGGACGGAGAGCTGACCGTATTGACCGGCCATGCCCCGATCATGACCATGCTTAAAGCGGGGACGATAAGAATAAAGACCCCCGAGGATCGAAGCGTAGCGATCGAAGTCCCGGGAGGTCTGCTGAAAGTTAGATCGAACCAGGTTGCGGTACTATGCGGGTAAAGCTAGACCGAACCGGTACAATATTGTAAACAAATAACCGATTTTATACATTAATGTAATGTAAATAAGTGATTATTCGTTTAGTATTTATTATATTAATTATAAATATTGCGTTAGTAGGGGGTGGCGCGTCGATTGCTAAATTAATGAATTGCAATGGGGGGGGCTAATATGCCAACAAAAGAGGAAATACTGAAGCTGGTAAAAGATAACGATATCGAGTTCATTAGGTTGTGGTTCACGGACATCAACGGGATACTGAAGAGTTTTGCGATCGGCAAGGACGAACTTGACGGCGCGCTGACCCAGGGAATGGGCTTTGATGGATCTTCGATCACCGGGTTCCAGGATATCGAAGAATCCGATATGATCGCGATGCCCGACCCGAATACGTTCCAGATCCTTCCCTGGAGGCCGCAGGAAAAAGCGGTGGCCAGAATGATCTGCGATGTGCTCCAACCGGGCGGCAAGCCCTACGAAGGCGATCCGCGCTATATCCTTAAGCGGGCGCTGGAAAAAATGAAGAAGATGGGATTCGACCATTACTATGTCGGTCCTGAGCTGGAATATTTCTATTTCAAGGATTCCAAAGGGACCGAGATCCTCGACGAGGGGGGATATTTTGACCTCACCCCGCTGGATATGGCCTCCAATCTCCGCCGCGAGACCGTGCTGGCGCTCAAGCAGCTCGGGATCAACGTGGAATACAGCCACCACGAAGTGGCGCCGTCACAGCATGAGATCGACATGCGGTTCGATGACGGTCTTACCATGGCGGACAATGTGGTCACCTATAAACTGACGGTGAAAGAGATCGCTTCCAAGAACGGCGTCTATGCCACATTTATGCCCAAGCCGATCTTCGGGCAGAACGGTTCCGGCATGCACTGCCACCAGTCGCTGTTCAAAGGAAAGACCAACGCGTTCTATGATGCGAAGGACAAATACAATCTTTCCGATACCGCAAAATCCTATATTGCCGGTATTTTAAAGCACGCGCCGGAAATGATCTCGATCCTGGCGCCATGGGTGAACTCATACAAGCGGTTAGTCCCGGGTTACGAAGCGCCGGTCTACATCGCCTGGTCCAGGAGGAACCGTTCGGCCCTGATCCGCGTGCCGATGTACCAGCCGGGCAAGGAGATCGCGACCCGCATGGAACTGCGCTGCCCGGACCCGTCCGGCAACCCGTACCTCCAGTTCGCGGTCATGCTGCAAGCCGGTCTTAAGGGGATCGAAGAAGGATATAAGCTCCCCGAACCGATGGAGCTTAACCTCTATCACCTGACCGATGACGAGCGGAAAGAGAGAGGGATCAAGTCGCTCCCGGCCAGCCTGGGCGAAGCGATCGCGATCACCGAAAAATCCGATCTGGTGAAAGAAGTTCTCGGCCCGCACAGCTTTGAGCGCTTCATCGAGGTCAAGAAAAAGGAATGGGATGAGTTCCGCATCCAGGTCACGGAGTACGAAATAAATAAATATCTCCCGATTCTGTGATAGAATAATAGAATAGTTTGTGTTTTGGGGCGGGATCTTTGAGACACCTTTGTATCCCGCCCCTTACATAAGGTGTCGAAGATGGAAGATGCGAATATACGTAATACCTCCGGCCTGCCTGCCGGGCAAGGCCTGTACGATCCCGCACTAGAACATGACTCGTGCGGGGTCGGCTTTGTTTGTGATATTAAGGGTAAAACCTCGCATGACATAGTATCCAAGGGCCTGGAAGTTTTAAAGCGGCTTGCTCATCGCGGTGCAGTGGGGGCCGACCCCAATACCGGAGACGGCGCCGGCATACTGATACAATTGCCCCATGAATTCTTCGCCTCCGCCTGTTCGTTCAAACTGCCAAAACCGGGCGAGTATGGCGCGGGCCTGGTATTCCTGCCGCCCGATCCGGCCGAGCGGAAGGCTTGCAAAGACGCGATCGAACGCGCGATCGCCGAAGAGGGACAAGTTTTACTTGGATGGAGAGAGGTCCCGGTAGATAATTCCGGCATCGGCGTTACCGCGCGCGAGACCGAACCGGAGATCGAGCAGGTGTTCATCGGGAAGGGCAAGGGGGCCGGGACCCAGCTGGAACTCGAGCGCAAACTGTATGTCATCCGCAAGCGGGCCGAGAACATGGTCCGCGCGTCGCAGATCGAACAAAAAAGCTGTTTTTACATCACCAACCTTTCGTCCCGCACGATAAATTACAAGGGATTGCTGATGACACACCAGGTGGCGCAATTCTTCCCCGACCTGAAGGACCCGAAAATGAAAAGCGCGATCGCGTTGGTCCATTCACGTTACAGCACCAACACTTTCCCCACCTGGGACCTGGCTCAGCCTTTCCGTTTTCTGGCGCACAACGGCGAGATCAACACCCTGCGCGGCAACATCAACTGGATGGCGGCCAAGCAGGGCCAGCTGGCGAGCGCGGTATTCGGCGACGCGATCGAGGACCTGAAGCCGGTGATCGTTCCCGGCGGCAGCGATTCCGCCGCCATCGACAACGCGTTCGAACTTTTACTGCTTTCCGGCCGTTCGCTCCCGCACGCGATGATGATGCTGATCCCCAACGCCTGGGAGCAGGACAAGCTGATGGAAGCAAAGCTTAAGGACTTTTACCAATATCATGCCTGCTTCATGGAGCCGTGGGACGGCCCGGCGGCGATCGCGTTTACCGACGGCGAGAGCATCGGCGCGGTGCTCGACCGGAACGGCCTGCGGCCCGCGCGCTACATCGTTACCCGGGATGACATGGTGGTGATGGCTTCTGAAGTGGGGGTGCTGGACATCGCCCCGGAAAAGATCGCGATTTCGGGCCGGCTGGAACCGGGGAAAATGTTCTTCATCGATACCAAAAAGGGACGGATCATCAACGATGAGGAAATAAAAGCTTCGATCTCGGGACACAAACCTTACGGCGCCTGGCTCAAGGATAACCTGCTCGATCTGGGCGACGTTCCCGCGGGGAACAAAGCTCCCGGAAAAGCGGCGCTCGATGTTTTCACCAGCATGAAAGCGTTCGGCTATTCAAGGGAAGACCTGAAAGTGATAATCGGCCCGATGGCCGAGACCGGCAAGGAGCCGGTCGGTTCGATGGGTAACGATACCCCGCTGGCGGTAATGTCAAGGACCCCGCAGCCGCTTTATTATTACTTCAAACAGCTTTTCGCCCAAGTAACCAATCCGGCGATCGATCCGATCCGCGAGGAGCTGGTGATGAGCCTGGTCAGCTTCGTCGGCTCGCAAAAGAACATTCTCGATGAATCCCCGCTCCATTGCCACAAGATCAAGGTGCAAGAGCCGGTGCTGACCGATGAGGACCTGGAAAAGATAAAGAACATCGGCGAAAAAGGTTTCAAGACAAAAGTTATCCCGACGCTGTTCGAGATAAAGGACGAGAACAACTTCATTACGGCGCTGGACAACGTTTGCGCGGAAGCGGAAAAAGCGATCAGGGACGGATATTCGTTCATTATATTGAGCGATCGCGGCGTCAACCGGGAAAAAGCGGCACTACCGGCGCTACTGGCCTGCGGAGCGGTCCATCACCACCTGGTCCGCAAGGCGCTGAGGACGCAGATCGGGATCGTGGTGGAGAGCGCGGAGCCGCGCGAGGTCCATCATTTCGGAGTGCTTTTCGGATATGGCGCCGATTGTATCAATCCTTATCTCGCTTATGAGGCGGTAAAGTACATGGTCGCGGGGGGCGAGCTTAAGTTGGACGAAAAGACCGCGATCAAGAACTATCGCAAGGCGGTGGAGAAGGGGATCTTCAAGATCCTTTCGAAAATGGGGATCTCGACACTGCAAAGTTACCGCGGAGCGCAGATATTCGAAGCGCTGGGTCTCGGCCCGGAGATCGTCGATCGTTGTTTTGCCGGTACTCCGTCGCGCATCGGCGGATTGAATTTCCGGCTCCTGGCCAAAGAAACGATCATGCGCCACAAAGAGGCATTCCCGGATCACGGGGAAGCCGCGCCGGTACTGCGCGCCGGGGGCGTTTATCAATGGAAGCGGGACGGCGAGTTCCATCTTTTGAACCCCGATAGCATCGCCGCCATCCAGGACGCCACCCGCAAAGAGGATTATTCGAAATACCAGGAATTCGCGAAGCTGATCAACGAACAATCGGCTAATCCGACCACGCTCCGGGGATTGTTGAAGTTCAAGAAAACGACGCCGGTGCCGATCGAAGAGGTCGAGCCGGCGGAACAGATATTCAAACGCTTTGCCACCGGGGCGATGAGCTTCGGCTCCATTAGCCGCGGCGCGCACGAAACGCTGGCGATCGCCATGAACCGGATCGGCGGGCGGAGCAATACCGGCGAGGGGGGAGAAGACCCGACGCGGTTCGCGCCGCTCCCCAACGGCGATTCCAAGCGGAGCGCCATCAAGCAGGTCGCTTCCGGCCGCTTCGGCGTCACCATCAATTATTTGACCAACGCGGACGAGATCCAGATCAAGATCGCGCAGGGAGCCAAACCGGGCGAGGGCGGGCAGCTGCCCGGCCACAAAGTGAGCGAGATCATAGCCAAGACGCGTTACACCACTCCGGGCGTCACGCTCATTTCCCCGCCGCCGCACCACGATATCTATTCGATCGAGGACCTGGCGCAGCTGATATTCGACCTTAAGAACGCCAATCCGCGGGCGCGCATTTCGGTGAAGCTGGTATCGGAAGTGGGGGTGGGAACGGTCGCGGCGGGGGTGGCCAAGGGCCATGCCGACATGATATTGATCTCCGGCGGGGACGGCGGCACCGGCGCTTCGCCGTTAAGCTCGATCAAGCATGCCGGGCTTCCCTGGGAACTCGGGCTTTCCGAGACCCACCAGACGCTGGTGCTTAACGACCTGCGCAGCCGCGTGCGGCTGCAGACCGACGGCCAGATGCGTACCGGCCGCGACGTAGCGATCGCCGCGCTACTGGGAGCGGAGGAATACGGTTTCTGCACCGTCGCGCTGGTGATCATGGGATGCGTCATGCTCCGCCATTGCCATCTCAACAACTGCTCGGTCGGGGTCGCCACGCAAGACGCGATGCTGGAAAAGCGTTTTTCCGGTCGGCCGGAATACATCATCAACTATTTCCATTTCGTGGCGCGGGAACTGCGTGAGATCATGGCCCGGCTCGGCATACGGAAAATGGAAGAGATGATCGGGCGCTGCGATCTGCTGGAAGTGAACAAGGAAATGATCCCGTGGAAAGCGGAAGGCCTGGATTTTTCGAAGATATTATACCGTCCCGAGGTGCCGAAAACGGTCGGCACCCATTGCACCATGGCGCAGGACCACAATATCGATAAAGTGCTCGACCGCGAACTGATCCGCCTGGCCGGCGCCGCCATTTCATCCGGCCAACCGGTAAAGGGCGAGCTAAAGATAAAGAACGACAACCGGACCTGCGGCGCGATGCTGAGCGGCGAGGTGGTTAAAAAATACGGCGAGGCCGGATTGCCGGATGATACTATTCATTTTAAATTCAAGGGCGAGTCGGGGCAGAGTTTCGGCGCGTTCCTCGCAAAGGGAGTGACCTTCGAACTGGAAGGTCTTTGCAACGATTATATCGGCAAAGGGATCTCCGGCGGGAAGCTCATCGTGTATCCGGACAAAAAGTCCACCTATGATTCGGGCGAAAATATCCTGATCGGTAACACCACTTTCTACGGCGCGATCTCCGGCGAGGCGTACATTCGCGGCATGGCGGGCGAGCGGTTCTGCATTCGCAACTCCGGTCTCAACGGCGTGGTGGAAGGGGTGGGGGACCACGGCTGCGAATACATGACCGGCGGACGGATCGTGATCCTGGGCCGCACCGGCCGCAACTTTGGCGCCGGGATGTCGGGCGGGATCGTCTACGTATATAACGAGGACGGCAAGTTCAAGGACCGCTGCAACTTCGAGATGATCGAGTTCGACTATCTCGGAGACCGGGACCGGGAGGTTATCGAAGGCCTGCTGACCAAACATGTGCAATATACGGGCAGCCCGTTGGCCGCAAGGATCCTGAAGGACCTGGACCGGGAGATCAAGAATTTCACGAAAGTACTGCCGCTCGAATACAAGCGGATACTGAAGCAGGAAGAACTTGAGAAGAAGCTCGACCTGACGGAGGTGGCGGATGGGTGACATAAAGGGATTCATCAAGACCCGCCGCGAAAAATCGGAATACCGGACGATCTGCGAAAGGGTCAAGGATTACGATCCGGTTTTTGTTTTACGGCCCGATTACCGTTCGCTGGAGCAGGCGAGCCGCTGCATGGATTGCGGCACGCCGTTCTGCCACTGGGGATGCCCGGTCGGCAACTATATCCCCGAATGGAACGATCTGGTATTCGCCGGTAAATGGGAGAAAGCGTTGGAGCTGCTGGAAGCGACCAATAACCTGCCGGAGATCACCGGCAGGGTCTGTCCCGCCCCGTGCGAGTTCGCCTGCGTGCTCGGAGTGAACGACGATCCGGTGACAATCAGGGAGAATGAACTTTCGGTGATCGAACACGCATTCCAGCATGGAAGCGTCAAGGCCCGCCCGCCGAAGACGCGTACGGGTAAGAAGGTCGCCGTGATCGGGTCCGGACCGGCGGGGCTGGCCTGCGCGGCGCAGCTTAACCAGGCCGGGCATACCGTTACCGTGTTCGAGCGCGATGACCGGATCGGCGGGCTGATGCGCTACGGCATACCGGACTTCAAGCTGGAAAAGCAGGTGCTGGAGCGCCGGATCAAGCTCTGGAAGGAAGAGGGGATCGGGTTCAAGACCGGCGTCAACGCGGGAATAGATATCCCGGCGGACAAACTGGTAAAGGAATACGATGCGGTGGTGCTGGCCGGCGGATCACGCGTTCCGCGCAACCTTAACGTTCCGGGAAGGGAATTGAAGGGGATCTATTTCGCGCTCGATTATTTAAAACAATCCAACCGCAGAGTGGCCGGTGATGCCATCGCGGCGGCGGATACGATCGACGCCAAGGGGAAGAAGGTAGTGGTGATCGGCGGCGGCGATACCGGGTCCGACTGCATGGGGACCGCACACCGGCAGGGGGCTTCGGAAGTGGTGCAGATCGAACTGCTGCCAAAGCCGCCGGAACGGCGTCCCGACGGCCAGCCCTGGCCCAAATATCCGGTGATCCTTAAGACCTCCACCAGCCAGGAAGAGGGCGGGGATAGAAAATGGTCCGTTTCCACCAAGTCGTTCGCCGGTGCGGACGGAAAAGTAAAAAAATTGAATTGCGTCCAGGTCGATGCCGCGCTAAAGGAGATCCCCGGCACTGATTTCGTGATCGAGGCCGACCTGGTC
>DATJPS010000036.1:0-7246 GCA_035506255.1 Candidatus Omnitrophota bacterium
CACCGGTGAAGTTGCCGGTGGTCAGGCCAGAGACCACATTGTTGTTCTGGTTAAGCGCTGACATGCTCAATGTCATGTTATTGCCGGAGCACTGTATGTTAGACGCCGCCAGTCTAACCGCTGTGGTTCCCGCCGGAAGCGTGGTCGGATTCCCGCCACCGCCGCCCGATTGCGTTGTTTCCGCAACCTTAGCGCAGCCGAAGAACGTGAATCCTACGGCGACCGCCAGTACGAAAACTAATAATTTCTTACTCATTTTACCTCCTCCTTAAAGCAGTATCCGATAGCCGGCATCTGCCCTTGCGCCGAGCTTGGTATCGTAGCCGACCGAGACCGCGAGCGGTCCCAAGGCGGTTCCGGCCAAAAGCCCAACGCCGACGCCGCTGTCGATCACGCCGGAAAGTCCGGGAACATCCTGGACCTTCTTGCTGTACCCTCCGTAGCTGACCTCAAGCCCCACGAACGGACCGCCGAAATCCATGACACCTTTGATCCCGGCATCGACGATGCCGAAATTGTTGCCGATCGCGTATCCGGCCTCGCCGCCGAGATAAATGGGACCGATCGGCATCATATAATCAGCCGCGATCAAACCCGCACCGCCAGCCAGTCCGCCTTTAAAAGCGAACATTTTAGGGAGTGACGGGGCGCTCGCGACCGGGGCCATTTGCGCCGGAGCCGGTTTTTCGATCACGCGGGTGGTCGTTACCGTCTTTTCCACAACGACCTGCTTCTCGAGCTCGGCGATCACTTTTTTATGACCAACGATCGTGCTCTGGATCCTTGCTTTCTGTACATTGCTCTTGGTCTTGGCGAGCGTAGCCTCGAGCCGGGAGATCTCGTTCTGCAGTTTGGCTATCTGCGCTCTGTTATCGGGCGCGGCCAACGACGGGGCGGCAAGGGAGAAGACGAACGCGGTTAAAAGTAGCAGTGATAATATTTTCCTCATTAATACACCTCCTGGACTATGGATAGTTTATCATCAAGTATGCGCTTGTCAAGACTTTTTTGGAGGGATATAATAGCGAATCTTGGACGGTAATATAAATAAAAAAAGCGGCCCCGAAAACAGCCCCGAGGACGAGTTCGAAGCGACCCCGGAAGCTTGCGAAGCGTGCGGCGGAGAACTGACGGCGGACAAGGTCAACCTCGAAGAATTCGAAAATGGCAAGCTTTACCTGATGGAGAACGTCATGGCCTACGTATGCCAGCAGTGCGGAGAGGTCTGGGTGCCGGAACCGGTGATCAAGGAGTTCGAAAAAATGATGGATACCGCGAAAAAACATTCCGCCGAGCAAAACCGACCGGTAAAACCTGCCGCCGCGGGTAAAAAGATCGCCTCTAAGAAACGGACCGGGAAAAAATAAAACCGCTATTCACCTCCGGCGCCGGTAAAATATTTTTTCACCGCTTTGACATCCCCTTCCGGCTTTGCTATAATTCGTCAAATTTCCACCACATCCCAATACCAAAGGAGGCAAGTAATATATATGAAGAGTTTTATCAAAAAACGTTCGTTATATCTATTAATGCTGTCCTTGCTGGCGGCCTTGTCCTCCCTTGCCTTCGGCTTTGTTCCTGCTCTGACCTCCGGCAACCCCAACCTGATCGCCGACATCGCCGAAAAGGTCGGCCCGGCGGTGGTGAACATCGACGTGATAAAAGTGGAACAGACCCGCGTTTTCAACCCCTTCAAGGACTTCAGTTTCGGTTTTGATCTTGATCCCGATTTTCGCAACTTTTTCGAGGACCGGGGCGTGCCGATCAAAGGCGCGGGCTCCGGCTTCATCATTGATCAGGACGGCTATATCTTCACCAACGAGCATGTGGTACGCGGCGCCGACAAGATAAAAGTGACGCTGAAGGACGGGAGGTCTTTCGACGGCAAGGTGATCGGCTCCGATAATACGGTCGACCTGTCGATCATCAAGATCAATGCCCACGATCTGCCCACCGTACAATTAGGTGATTCGAGCAAGACCCGGCCGGGAGAGATCGCCATCGCCATCGGCAACCCTTACGGTTTCAGCAACACCGTTACTGCCGGCATCATCTCTGCCACTGGCAGAACTCTGGGGGAATTAGGCAAAAGGGACCTGATCCAGACCGACGCCGCCATCAATCCGGGGAATTCCGGCGGCCCATTGATAAACATCAACGGCGAGGTGATCGGGATCAACGTGGCGATCGTGGCGCAGGCCCAGGGGATCGGGTTCGCGATCCCGATCAACGAAGCAAAAGACATCAAGGACGACTTGATCACCAAAGGAAAAGTGGTAAGGCCCTGGCTGGGCATTTACATGCGGGACGTGGACGATAAGATCGCCGCCTATCTTAGCCTCCCCTTCGCCGAAGGGATCGTGGTCATAGATATTGTGGACGAAAGCCCGGCACAGAAAATGGGCGTCCAGAAATATGATATCATTAAAGAGATAAACAGCGTAGCGGTGAAAAAAAGCGACGAAGCGCTGAAGATCATCCAGAAAATGAGGCCGGGTGAAGCGATCAAAATGGTAGTGTATCGCGGCGGAAAGAATTATTCACTGTCCGGCCTGCTGGAAGAAAGACCGTCGCAGAAATAACCTCACCCACCAAAGCTTTGCTTTGGTCCCCCCTCTCCATCTTTGATGGAGAGGGAAGAAAAGATGAGGGCTCAGCAGAATGGTAAAATATAACAACCTTTTCCACAAAGTGGAGAAGGGGGACCACGAGCATTTAGCGAGTGGTGGATGAGGAAGAAAGGAGAAAAAAATGGCGGAATTTGAACTCGGCAGAGGAAGAGCGGTAAGGAGATCTTATGGTTTCGACGAGATCGCGCTTTGCCCCAGCATCGTCACCATCAACCCTGATGACGCGGACGTTTCTACCAAGATCGGGGGGTTGAGCTTCAACATACCGATCATCGCCTCCGCCATGGACGGCGTAGTATCCCCCCGGACCGCAATATTAATGAGCCAGTACGGCGGCCTGGGAGTGCTTAATCTGCAAGGGCTCTGGACCAAATACGAGAACGCTGACGATATGCTCAAAAAAATATCGGAAGTGAGCAAGGAGGAATATGTTCCTCTGATGCAGAAGATGTACACCGAGCCTTCCAAACCGGAACTGGTGGAAAAAAGGATAAGAGAGATCAAGGCGGCCGGCGCGGTCACCGCGGTCTCCTCCATTCCCCAGGAAGCAGCCCAGCTGGGACCGATCGCCAAAAAAGCCGGCGCCGACATTTTCGTGATCCAGTCTACCGTGATCTCGACCAAGCATAAATCCAAATCGAGCAAACCGCTGGACCTTAAGGAATTCTGCAAGATGATGGGAATACCGGTGCTGGTCGGCAATTGCGTTACCTATGAAGTGGCGCTGACCCTGATGGGGACCGGCGTGGCCGGCGTGCTGGTGGGGATCGGCCCCGGCGCGGCCTGTACTTCCCGCGGCGTTCTGGGCGTAGGCGTACCAATGGCGACCTCCATTGCCGATTGCGCGGCCGCCCGTGAAGCTTATTATAAGGAAAATGGCGTTTATGTTCCTATTATCGCCGATGGTGGGATGGTTACTGGCGGCGATATCTGCAAGGCGATCGCCTGCGGCGCGGACGCGGTCATGATCGGCTCCCCGATCGCCCGTTCGGCGGAAGCGCCGGGCAGAGGTTTCCACTGGGGGATGGCAACGCCCAATGCCGCCCTTCCCCGCGGCTCCCGGGTGCGCGTGGGAAGCATCGGGACGCTCAAAGAGATACTGCTCGGCCCGGCCAAATACGACGACGGGTCTATGAACCTGGTGGGCGCGCTAAAGACCAGCAAGGGAACGCTGGGCGCTTCGACCAAAAAGGAAATGCAGCACGTGGAAGTGGTGATCGCGCCGTCGCTCCTGACCGAAGGGAAAGTTTACCAGAAGGCGCAGTCGCTTGGAATGTATAAATAATGGAAAAGCACGACCTGATCGCGGTCCTCGATTTCGGCGCGCAGTATTCGATGCTGATCGCGCGCCGCGTCAGGGAGTGCAATGTCTATTGCGAGATCCTCCCTTACTACATCACGGCAACGGAGCTGAAAAAGCGCGGCGTCAAAGGGATCATCCTTTCCGGCGGCCCCTCTTCCGTTTACGACAAAGGAGCCCCAAAAGCCGACCCCAGCATCTGGCAGATGGACGTGCCGATCCTGGGAATATGCTACGGGCTGCAGTTGATCGGGCTCGAGCTCGGAGGCGACGTGAAACCGGGAACAAAGAAGGAATACGGCAAGGCGATCCTTAAGATCGACGATCAGACCAATCTTTTCGCGGGCTTGGACAGCGAGATCCAGTGCTGGATGAGCCATGGCGATTCGGTCGCCCGCCTGCCGCAAGGGTTCAAGTCGCTGGCGCATACGGAAAACACTCCCAATGCCGCCTTCGGCAACGCCGACAAAAAGATCTATGGCGTGCAATTCCATCCCGAAGTGGTCCACACGCCAAAAGGGTTGGACATCATAAAGAATTTTCTTTATATCATCTGCGACGTCAAGCCGACCTGGACCACCAAGAATTTCCTTGAGATCGCGACCCAGGAAATAAAACAAACGCTCGGGTCAGATAAAATATTATGCGCGCTTTCCGGCGGGGTCGATTCGACCGTCGTTTCGGTCCTGGTGCACAAAGCGGTCGGCAAACAATTGACCTGCATGTTCATCGATCAGGGTTTTATGCGGAAGAACGAGCCTTCAAAGATCGAACGGATATTCAAAGATTTCTTCGGCATTAACTTCATCCATGTCAACGCTTCCGAGAGGTTCTACGAGAAACTCAAGGGAGTGACCGATCCCGAAGAAAAGCGTCATCGCATCGGGAATGAATTTATCCGCGTTTTCGAGGAAGAAGCCAAGAAACTGGGCGCTATCCCCTATCTGGCCCAGGGAACGCTCTATCCCGACGTCATTGAATCGGCGGTCCCGGGACTGTCGGCCACTACCGCCGTAAGGATCAAGACCCATCATAATGTAGGCGGTCTGCCAAAGGATATTAAGTTCAAGTTGGTGGAACCGCTGAAAAAGCTGTTCAAGGACGAAGTGCGCGCGCTGGGACGCGAGCTCGGAGTACCGGAAGAGATCGTTACCCGCCAGCCGTTCCCCGGCCCCGGCCTGGCGATAAGGATCATCGGCGAAGTAACGAAAGAAAGGGTCAAGATACTGCAGGAGGTCGACGATATCGTCGTCTCCGAGATCAAAGCGGCCGATTTGTACAAGAAGGTCTGGCAATCGTTCGCCGTCCTGCTCCCCATCCGGACGGTCGGCGTGATGGGAGACAAGCGGACCTACCTGAACACGGTCGCCCTCCGGGTCGTCCAGTCTACCGACGCCATGACCGCCGATTGGGCCCGCCTCCCCTACGACCTGCTGGAAAAGATCAGCAACCGTATAATCAACGAGACCCCCGAGGTTAACCGCGTGGTGTACGACATTTCGAGCAAGCCTCCGGCCACGATCGAATGGGAATAGCTTTAAGTATCTAGGCCCATGGGTTGTTCGTGTTTTCATGGTCTATCAATCTAATAATCAATACACAAGTTTTCCGTGCCAAATTCCGATAATATAGCTGAAAGCATTCCCTAGAGGAAGGAGAAAATATATGGAATTCTTAAAGAATCTTAATAGCATCGCCTCGACCGCAATCTCTAAGGTAGATACTGCCGTAAAGACCGCAACTGTTAACCCGACCTATACCGGGACGTCATTTCTATCGTCTCTGGCAGCGATCGCGCAGAAGCAATTACAACCGGTAACCGTGCCGATCATCTCCGGATCGCTTCCCAATATAACACCGATCTCTCTTGCCGTTGATAAAAAAATATCGGTGCCCAACCTGATCCAGGGCCATAATGAATGCGGCCCCACTTCCCTGTCGATGGTCGAAAGGTATTACGGCATTTACCAGGACCAGCATACCATGTTCGAATCGAGCACCGTGGGGCACGGGCCGATCGCGCTTGAGGAAAAGGCCGAAGCCAAGAACCTTACGGTGCGCCAGATCAATAACGGCACGGTCAACGACCTGGTGGCGTTGATCGACAAAGGGATCCCGGCAATGGTACTGGGCATCAACGGCGGCGGCAGTAATTCCACGATCGCGGATTACATCAGCAACGCCAGCCGCGGGCACTGGATGGTGGTGACCGGATATAAGAAGGATGACGCCGGGAACGTAACAAACATCTATTTCAACAACCCGAACTATTCGACCACCCAGTGCTGGACCGTTTCCGACTTTGAAAGCAAGTTCTGGGACAACAACCTGGTGCCGACCGGACACCGTTATATCATGGCGATGGCGCCAAAAGGATCTTTCAGCGAATCGCTGCTTAAAGCTTATCTTCCGTCAGACCGGACTTCGGATACGTTCAAGACCTATTTGAGCATCATCGACGGCCTGGAAGACGCGTTCTATACCGCGGAAGAGGTCGCGAACGAAGTAGCGGACGCGGCCGGGGACGTCTGGGACACGGTCAGCGGCTGGTTCTCTTAATTATCCTGGCGTTCACCCGCGCCTTTTCGTGCTGGGTCCAGGACGCGGAAAATATGTGTGATCCGTCCAGCTTTGCCACAAAAAACAAAAATTCGGTCTTGGCCGGATAGATCGCCGCTTTTATGGAATCCAACCCCGGATTTGATATCGGCCCCGGAGGCAATCCCCGGTTCTTATATGTATTATAGGGCGACCGAACTTTGAGCTGATCGAAATATACGGTCTTACTCGGGCGTTCGAGCGCATATTTCACGGTGGGATCGGCGGCCAGGGGCATGTTTATATCGAGCCGATTATGGAAGACCGAAGATATGATCGGGCGTTCATCCGGTTTTTTCGCTTCTTTTTCGATGATCGAGGCCAAAGTCAGGATCTGGTGCAGATCGTACTGTGTGGCGAACTTGTTCTCGTTCCAGTAAGGGAGCACCACTTCGGAAAACCGGCGGAGCATCAATCGTGCCAGCGCTTCGGCGGAGATGTCACGGTTAAAAACATAGGTATCGGGGAAAAGGTACCCTTCCATCGAGCGGTTCTTGACCGCCAGCAGGAACGGGAATTCCGGCCCCAGGGATCCGACCGCTGAAGAATCGACCAGGGAGCGGAAGTCGTCGGCGCAAGCGGCCCCGGCGCTCGAGAGCACCGATCCCATTTTATAGATCGACGTCCCTTCCGGAAAAGTGACCCTTAGCGGAGCTTCGCTCATGGCGCGTCCGTTGCAAAGGTCGAGCAGAACGGAAATTAGCGAAAGATGCGGCGC
>DATJPS010000037.1:0-11810 GCA_035506255.1 Candidatus Omnitrophota bacterium
TCTTCGGCCAAGCCTTTAGCGCTGAAGGACAATGTTCTAGAAGTCGCGGTCCCGCACGAGGTCATTAAAGAATGGCTTTCCAAGCATGCGCTAACGCTTTTAGAGGGTGAGATAAGATTCATTAATCCCTCTATAAATAAAATCATCTTTGTGGTCGGACCTAAGGACATGTTCCAGACTCCAAATATCGAAGAGGCGAATCTTTCCGATTTTCAGGAAAACATTATCCGTAGCCTTCAGGTGACCAGTTTAAATCCGCGCTATACTTTCGATACATTTGTGGTCGGCAATGGCAATCGTTTTGCCCACGCCGCCGCTTTGGCCGTGGCCGACTCACCGGCAAATGTCTATAACCCCTTATTTATTTACGGGGGGGTAGGGCTGGGCAAAACCCATCTTATGCAATCGGTCGGATATGTTGTACTAAAAAATTTCCCCAAGCACCAGGTATTATATATAACCTGTGAAACTTTCACGAATGACCTGATCGATTCCATCCAGACCGGAAAGATGCAGGAATTTCGCAATAAATATCGAAATATCGATCTGTTAATGGTGGATGATGTCCAATTCCTGGCAGGGAAGGAGAGGACACAGGAAGAATTTTTCCATACCTTTAACGCCCTGCACGAGGCTGGCAAGCAGATCATCGTCAGCTCAGACCGGCCGCCGAAGGAGATCCCGACACTAGAGGACAGGCTTCGCTCCCGTTTTGAGTGGGGCTTGACGGCCGATATCCAGCCGCCTGATTTTGAGACCCGCGTCGCGATATTGAAAAAGAAGGCGGACGTAGTAGATGTTTCGGTCCCTGACGAAGTTACCCATTTTATCGCCTCCAAGGTATCTTCCAATATCCGTGAGCTGGAAGGGGCCCTGATCCGCGTGGTCGCGTTTGCTTCCCTTTCTTCAAAGGATATTTCCGTATCATTGGTCGAACAGGTTTTAAAAGACCTGGTCAATCCTTTAAAAGGCCGTTCTATGCTTACGATCGACATCATTAAGAAGGCGGTGGCCGATTATTATACCGTTCGCATAGACGATATGTCGGCCAAGATCCGCACCAAGGAAATAGCTAATGCCCGCCAGGTGGCGATGTACCTTTCGCGCGAACTGACCTCCAGTTCTCTTCCCAAAATAGGGGAGGAGTTCGGGGGTCGGGACCACACCACCGTGCTGCACGCCTATGAAAAGATCAAGAACGCGATCAAAGAGGACCGCGAGGTCGATGAAGCACTAAAGACTATTCTTAACGGCCTAAAGAAATACACACCCTGATGTTGATATCCGCTTGATAACCTGTTGGTTCTTGTTGATCGTTTTGCCGCTTTTCTAACAACTGTTTTTCATTGTTAATAATCCGATCCGGTTTTTTTGCGCCATTCCGGGATTTATACTTTTTTACCCACATATCCACGCTTCCTATTACTATTAAAATGTATTATAATTAATAATATATACCAGGGAGGAAAACAAAAATGGAATTCATTTTTGAAAAGGACGCGCTCCAGTCGGGTGTATCTACGGTTGAGAGGATCGTTTCGACCCGAAGCACACTGCCGATAATCGGGAATATTCTGATCGAAGCGAATAAAAATGGGGTAAAGATTTCGGCGAACAACCTGGAAATGGGAATGGAATTGAACATTCCGGCAAAAGTGACGAAGGAAGGTTCGATACTTATCCCGGCAAAGACGATATCGGGAATTGTCTCAAAGCTTCCCGAAGGCGATATCAGCTTCAAATTAAAAGAAAAAGGATTGATTAATCTAAGTTATAAAAAATCGATATTCAATATCCACGGATTGCCACCGGATGAGTTCCCGCAGTTGCCAAAAGTCAAAGAAGCAAAAAATCTTACGATCGATGCGGAAAAATTCGCGGAAATGATAGAACAAACGGTATTTGCCGCATCAACATCCGAAGAAAAATTCGTTCTTAACGGAGTATTGATGGAAGCGGGAAAAGCGGAAGGAGAAACATCAAACTTAAGGTTAATTGCTACCGATGGCTACCGGCTGGCGAAAAGAGGGGAGAAAGTGCAGGGGATCGACATCACCACCAGCGCGATAATCCCAGCCAAGGCATTGAACGAGATCTATAAGATTATCAAGGGAGGAAAGAACGGCAGCCTGAAAATAAGCCTCTCTGGCGATCAGATCGCGTTCAAGTACAATGACGCATATCTGGTATCCCGGCTGATACAGGGACAGTTCCCGGACTATAAACAGGTTGTTCCCAAAACATCGGATATAAAGATAACGGTAGAGACAAAAGGATTACTGCAATCGGCCGAAAGGGCGGCTGTGATCGCCTCGCAAAGCGCGAATATCATTAAAATGGAAGTAAAAGCTGGCCAACTTGTACTATTAGCTCAGGCACCAGATGTGGGGTCGGTGGAAGAAGTGATAGAAGTGGATGTTAAAGGAAAGGAAAAGGCGAGCGTGGCGTTCAACGTAAGGCTGCTTACCGATGCGTTAAAGGCGATCGGGACGGAAAAGATACAGCTTGAATTGGGCGCGCCGCTAAGCCCCGGAATGATCAAGCCAAAAGATGGAGAGGACTTTACCTATATCGTGATGCCGATACGCACCCAGGAGGTCGCCGCTTGACCGAGCTTCTGGCAGAAATATTCAACAAAAAAGGGGCCCCAAAGATCATCGAGGGCAGCCGGATCGTGTTGTTGTGGAAACGATGCGTTCCGGAAAACATTTCACGACAAACCGAAGCCGTAAAAGTATCCAACCGTATACTGGTAGTGGAAACAAAATCCCCGGTCTGGGCGCAGGAACTTAATTTTATAAAAAAAGAATTGATGGATAAAATCAACGATGTCGCCGGTTACGAGGCGATAAGGGACATCCGATTTAAGGCAGGAGGGTAAATCCAAATGGCGGAAGATTCAAAAAAGAAAACAGGCGGCCAATATGACGCGTCATCGATCAAGATCCTTGGCGGGATCGAGGCGGTCAGGAAGCGGCCGGCGATGTACATCGGCTCTACCGGAAAGGCGGGGCTGCACCACCTTATATATGAAGTAGTGGACAACAGTGTGGACGAGGCGCTGGCGGGATACTGCGACACGATCGGAGTTACCATCCACAAGGATAACTCGGTAACAGTGGAAGACAACGGACGCGGCATCCCGTTCGATATTCATCCGGAAACGAAACGCCCGGCGGCAGAAGTAGTGCTGACCACACTGCATGCGGGCGGCAAATTTGGCGATTCGGCCTATAAGGTGTCGGGCGGACTGCACGGCGTCGGCGTTTCCTGCGTGAACGCACTATCGGAATGGATGGTGGCGGACATCTGGCAGGGAGGAAAAGAATACCATCAAAAGTTCGACCGGGGGGAGCCGGAAAAAGAAAAAATCACCACGACCAAGGACAAGGAAAAGAGGGGCACCACCATAAGCTTCAAACCGGACAAAGAAATATTTACGGAACTGATATTCGAATATGATACGGTGAAGCATCGCTTGCAGGAGCTGGCCTTCCTGAACAAAGGGCTCAAGATCGTCCTGATCGACGAGCGTGAAAAGGAAATCAAGGGGGAGACGTTCGAGTATGAAGGCGGGGTCACGGAGTTCATTGAACACCTGAACAAAGGGAAAGAAGCGCTATATAAACCTCCGGTCGATTTTTCGGCTGAAAAGGATAATATCTACGTCGAGGTCGGGATGCAACATGTTAAGGATTATTACGACGAGAACATCTTCTCTTATGTAAATTGTATCCGCACAAAAGAGGGCGGCACCCATCTGGTAGGGCTAAAGTCGGCGCTGACCAGGGTGATAAACAACTACGGCCACAAGAACAATATATTGAAAGAGAACGAAACACTGCAGGGCGAGGATGTGCGCGAAGGGCTGACATGCGTTATCAATACCCGCGTGCCGAACCCGCAATTCGAAGGGCAGACAAAGACCAAGCTGGGCAACGGCGAAGTTAAAGGGATCGTGGACTCGGTCGTGGTGGACGGCCTGTCGACCTACCTGGACAAGAACCCTTCCGCCGCCCGCGCGATAATCGAAAAATCGGTGCTGGCGTACCGCGTGCGCGCGGCCGCCCGCAAAGCTCAGGAACTGGAACGGAAGAAGTCGGCGCTTGATACAGCGATGCTTCCCGGGAAATTGGCCGATTGCTCGGAGAGCAATGCCGCAAAATGCGAACTGTTCATCGTCGAGGGGGACAGCGCGGGCGGCAGCGCGAAGCAGGGGCGCGACCGCCGGTTCCAGGCGATCCTTCCTCTCCGCGGAAAGATCCTCAACGTGGAAAAGGCGCGGTTGGACAAGATACTTACCAACAACGAGATACGCACCATCATCACCGCGATCGGGCCGGGGGTGGTGACCGGATTGAAGGGCAACGGCAACGGAGGCGGGGAGGCGGAGAAAGAAGGGGACAAAGAGAGCGAACTAACAGCGGAAAAATTGCTTAAAGAATTACGCTACCACAAAATAATCCTGATGTGCGACGCCGATGTGGACGGAAGCCACATACGCACGCTGTTGCTGACGTTCTTTTACCGCTATGCGCGGGAACTGGTGGACAATGGCAATATTTATATCGCCCAGCCGCCGCTTTATCTGGTAAAAAAGGCGAAACAACAAAAGTACGCGTACAGCGATGACGAGATGTCGTCGGTGGTCAAAGAGTTCGGGAAGGACGGAGTGCTGGTGCAGCGCTACAAAGGTCTGGGAGAAATGAACCCGGAGCAATTGTGGGAAACGACCATGAACCCGAACTCTCGGACAATGCTGCAAGTGACGCTGGAGGACGCCGAAGTGGCGGACGAAATATTCACCGTGCTGATGGGCTCGGAGGTCGAACCAAGAAGGGATTTCATCGAGAAGCACGCGAAGGAAGTTAAGAGGTTGGACATATAATGGCAAGAGCAAAAAAAGCGGACAAAGAACAGGCAGAAGATCAGAACCTTACGGCCAAGATCCTGCCGGCCACGATCGAAAAAGAGATGAAGTCGTCTTACATCGATTATGCGATGAGCGTGATCGTGGGGCGCGCGCTTCCCGATGTCCGTGACGGCTTTAAGCCGGTCCATCGCCGGATCCTCTTCGCCATGGACGAACTGGGGATGCAGCCCGGCAAGGCATATAAGAAGTCCGCCAGGGTGGTCGGTGAAGTTCTCGGAAAATACCATCCGCACGGCGATTCCGCGGTCTACGAATCGATGGTCCGCATGGCGCAGGATTTCTCCCTCCGCTACTTGCTGGTGGACGGGCAGGGGAACTTCGGTTCGGTCGACGGCGACTCGGCCGCGGCAATGAGGTACACCGAGGTCCGCCTGCACAAGATCGCCACCGAAATGCTGGGTGATATTGAAAAAGAGACGGTCGACTTCGGGCCCAACTTCGACGAATCGCTGCAGGAGCCGCTGGTGCTCCCGGCAAAGCTGCCGAACCTGCTGGTGAACGGATCGGCCGGCATCGCCGTCGGCATGGCAACGAACATCCCACCGCATAATTTGGCAGAGGTGGTGGACGGTGCGATCGCAGTGATCGACGATCCGGAGATCGAACCGGAAGAATTGATCAAGATCGTTAAAGGCCCCGATTTCCCGACCGGCGGATTGATCTGCGGCAAGCAGGGAATCAAGGACGCTTACCTGACCGGGCGCGGGCTGCTGACGGTAAGGGCGAGGGTGGAGGAAGAAGAGGTCCGCGGGGATAAAATGGCGATCATCGTGAAAGAGATCCCATACCAGGTAAACAAGGCGGAACTGATAGAGAACATCGCCGAGCTGGTGAAAGATAAAAAGATCGTCGGCATCTCCGACCTGCGCGACGAATCGGACCGCGACGGCATGCGTATCTATATCGAATTGAAACGGGACGTCGTTCCCGACGTGGTGCTGAACCAGCTTTACAAACGGACTTCGATGCAGACCACCTTCGGCGTTAACATGGTGGCGCTGGTGAACAACGAGCCGCGCACGCTGACGCTTAAACAAGTGATCGAGGAATACCTGAAGCACCGCGACAATGTTGTGACCCGTCGGACCCAATATGACCTTAAAAAAGCGGAGGAGCAAGCCCACATCCTCGAAGGGTTGTTGATCTGCCTGGCCAACCTCGACGCGGTGATCAAACTGATACGCAACAGCAAGAACGTAGACGAGGCGCGGACCGGGTTGATGGAAAAGTTCAAGCTTTCGCAGATACAGGCGCAGGCGATACTGGACCTGAGATTGCAAAAACTGACGCAGCTCGAAAGATTGAAGATCGAAGAAGAACACAAGGCGCTGATGAAGTTGATCGAGGAGCTGAAGAAGATACTGTCGAGTAAAAAAGAAATATTCAAAATCATAAAGAAAGAGCTGCTGGAGCTAAAGGATAACTTCGGGGACGCGCGGCGCACCTCATTGGTGGGCGCGGCGGAGGAGATCTCCGTAGAAGAACTGATCCCGGAAATGGAAGTGGCGATCCTCATCACCCGCGACGGGTACGTAAAGCGGATGCCGGTGGCGGCGTTCCGCTCGCAGTTGCGGGGAGGGCGAGGGGTTACCGGCATGGCGACCCGGGAAGAGGACCAGATCGACAAAATATTCGTTTCATCCACTCACAGCTTTATATTGTTCTTCACGAACAAGGGGAAGGTCTATAAAGTAAAAGTGTTCGAACTGCCGGAAGCAAGCCGTGCCGCCAAAGGTTCCAGTATCGCGAACTTTTTACAGGTTGGAGAGGGAGAGCTGGTAACGGCAGCGGTGAAGGTCGATGATTTCGAAAAGAAGACCTTCCTGATGATGGCGACGCGTAACGGATTGGTGAAGAAGGTCCCGGTGAAGGATTTTGCCAATATCCGCCGGTCGGGGATCATCGCCATCAAGCTTAAGGACAATGACGGGCTGGGATGGGTCCGCGAGACAGAAGGGAAGCAGGAAGTTATCCTGGGCGCCGAGAGCGGGTTGATGATCAGATTCAACGAAAAGGACGTGCGGCCGATGGGCCGCGCCGCTTCCGGCGTGCGGGGCATCCGCCTCGGCAAGGGAGATGCGGTGGTTTCAATGGACATCATTACGCCCAAAGGCGACCTATTGGTGGTTTCACAGGGCGGGTTCGGGAAAAAGATGAAGGTGGCGGAGTTCGGCGCGCAGAGCAGGGGAGGCAAGGGCCATATCGCGATCAAACTTCGCGACAAGGATAAGGTCGCGCAGATGAAGATCGTTGAAAAGGACGACGAGCTGCTGTTCGTGACGGCAAAGGGAACCATGAGCCGACAGAGCGCGGACGGGATATCGACCCAGGGGCGGTACGCGAAAGGGGTCAGGATCCAACGCGTGGACGAAGGCGATTATATCGTCGACCTGGCGCAAGTCGTTTCTAAAGCCGAGGAGTTGACAAGCGACGAACAGGGAGTAAAATGACCCCATGGGAGGGAAAATAATGCCAAACAACGTTGGAATGATCGATCGAGCAATAAGGGCGATCCTCGGGATCGGATTGATCTGGTACGCGCTTTATCACTATCTCACCCCCGCCTGGGTCTGGATAGTCGCTATTTTAGGGTTGATATTGATCATCACGGGACTAAGCGGCTATTGCCCGATCTATCAGCTCTTAAAGATCAGCACTAAAAAATAGCACAGCCCAAAATGAAAAGGTCAAAAAAAGCGGCCCCTTTGTGGTGGGTCCTGATAGGGGCGATAGTCCTCTGCGCGGTCGCTTTTTATTTTATAAAGACGACCGAACCCCCATCCATAAGAATTTATTTTTTAAAAGGGGAGAAACTGACCGAGGTTAAACGTCCGCTTCGGCCGGACAAGAACGAGCTGGAGCTGGCCGCCGCGGAATTAATGGCCGGCCCGAACGCCGAAGAGCGGAAGAACGAGGTTTTTTCGGAAATACCGCGCGAAGCGAAGATCATGAAAGTCGAAAAGATGGCGAATGAGGCAGAGGTCACGTTCAATCCCGCACTCGAGAACTATGGCGGGGGCAGCGCCAAGGTCCAGGGGCTGGTGGCGCAGATCGTATATACATTCACGGCGATCCCCGGCATCAACAAGGTCAGGATCAAAGTGGGCGCGAAGGAAACGGTCGTACTGGGCGGCGAAGGCTATGTAATAGACCGACCACTCACGAGAGAAGACATCAAGCTTTAATCCCGCTCATTTCGGTCGCACAGACCAGGGAAAAGCCCTTTAACTCGGGATAAAAACGCCAAAGCGGGATACCCGCATCGGCGGAAGTCGCGAACTCCTTAAAAGTGGGGGCGGAGAAAACCGATCCCAGCCGTTTCTTCAGTTCTGACGACCGGACGAGACATAGCTCTGCCGCGCGGCGAAGGCCCTGTCGGCCCAATAGCGAAAGATATGCGCAGGCGGCGAGGGCGCAAAGCGCTTCGTTACTGCAAATATTGCTGGCGGCGCGATCTCTCCTGATATGCTGCTCCCGGGCCTGCAGCGTAAGCGTAAAGCCGGCCTTTCCGTCAAGATCGATGGTCCGCCCGACCAATCTTCCCGGGATCTGCCTTAGAAGCGCTTTTTTGACCGCAAAGATACCAAGCCCCGGCCCGCCGAAATTCATCGCGTTCCCCAGCGATTGTCCCTCGCCCACCGCGACATCCGCGCCGTATTCACCGGGAGGGGTCAATATACCGAGCGAAACAGGGTCGGCGCTGACAATGAACAGAGCGCCTTCTTTATGGATCTTATCCGCCAGTCCCGCCACCGGCTCGATGCAGCCGAAAAAATTAGGCTGCTGCAGGATATAACAAGCCGACCCGGAAAACACTTTATCATTGGCCGGAGTAGTGCCGGATTTATTATCAAAAGGGAGCTCTGAGACCTTGATCCCCGCACTGCGGCAATAAGTGCGGAGCACGCGGCGGTGTTCCGGGTGGACGGCCGATGAAACAATGAGCTTGTCTCTCCCGGTGGCGCGGCAGGCGAGGAACGCCGCTTCCGCCAGCGCGGTCGCGCCGTCGTACATGCTGGCGTTCGCGACATCCATTCCGGTAAGGGCGCAGATCAACGACTGGTATTCGTAGATGGCTTGCAGCGTCCCCTGGCTGGCCTCGGCCTGGTACGGGGTGTAGGCGGTGTAAAATTCGCTGCGGCCAACGATATGTTTGACAGCAGAAGGAATAAAATGGTCGTAACTGCCAGCGCCGAGATCCATTGCGCCAGTGCGGTTCTTACGGGATAAGGTCAATAACTCAGAAAGAAGTTCCGGCTCGGACGCAGGCGCGGGGAGGTCCAGCTCCTTTTTCAGGCGGACGACCGCCGGGATATCGCCGAACAGGTCTGCGGTCATGCCTTAAACGAGGCCTGATAATCCTTGGAATTCATCAAGCCTTTGAGGTCGCCGGGGTTGGACATCTTAACTTTTATCATCCAGCCATTGCCGTATGGCGATTCGTTGACGGCTTCCGGATGCTTTGCCAGTTCCGCATTGATCTCCATCACTTTGCCCGAGACCGGGGAAAAAAGGGTAGAGACCGTCTTTACCGATTCGACCACGCCGAATTCCTGCATCGCCTTGAGCTCCGTCCCGACCGCCGGCAGTTCAACGTAAACCACGTCCCCGAGCGCGTCCTGGGCATGCCAGGAGATGCCGATCACGGCCGTTTCCCCGTCGACTTTCGCCCATTCGTGTTCCTTGGAATAATATAGGCCTTCCGGATATTCCATGATTAACTCCTTTCCAATCTTTCGATCTTTGACCGAACATAAGCGAAGACGATACCGGAGACGATGATGCGCGAAAGACTGTCGATCAGCCGATCTTCCGCCGCCTTGCGCTGGTAATATTCGTCCAGGCCGGAATCGGAACTTTTATCCGGCAGGGAAGGGGCGGCAAAAAATTTCCCCGTGGCCAGGCCGATCGAGGCAGAGGCCAGATCAATAACGCCCCAGAAAAGGATCAGTGCGGACGCCAGAGCGATGATGTAATAATAGATCTTTTTAAGGTCCAGGCCCAAGGCATGCCCTCCAGCAAGACCATTCTATATCAATTTTTTGGAGGATACAACCGCCGGATGCAGGGCCCCGCGGATCTCGACCTCGACCTTGTTGCCCGGCCCGGCATATTGAGGATCAAGATAGGCGAGGGCGACCGGGGCTTTGAGCGTAGGCGAGAACGAGCCGGAAGTAACCGCGCCGATCTTTGTCCCGTTTAGCAAGACCGCGAACCCTTCGCGCGCGATGTTGCGGCCGTCGAACTTAAGGCCGACCAGCTTTTTGCTTATTCCTTTATCGCGGGAATTTTGCAGCGCCGCTTTCCCGATAAATTCTCCCTTTGAGAACTTCACCGCCCAGGGATATCCGGCTTCAAGCGGGCTGGTGGCCGTATTATATTCATGCCCGTATAGCGGTAGCCCCGCCTCGATCCGGAGCGTATCCCGCGCGCCCAATCCACAGGGCACGACCCCCTTTCCGAGCAGATCCCGCCAAGCCGCCGGAGCCTCGTCCTTTGAAGTAAATAGTTCAAAACCATCTTCTCCGGTGTAGCCGGTGCGTGAGACCAGCGTTCCCGAAAGTTCTCCGCAGAAATTTTTTTTCAGCCCCGAAAGGAAGGGGAAGAACCTGGTCGCGCCGGGACCCTGCACGGAAAGCATCGAAAGATCGGTCCGGTGGACGATCTCGCACCCCGGGAACTTCCCGGCGATCGGCGAAAGATGCGCCAGTACGGCGTCAGTGTTCGAGGCGTTGACGACCAGCCGGTGGCTCGACTTTAAACGGTAGACTAGGATATCGTCTATTGTCCCTCCGGAATCGTTGCACAATATGGAATACTGGCATTCGAATTCAGACAGGGCGGACGCGTCGTTGGTGGAAACATACTGAATGAACGGCAACGCGCCCGGGCCAGAGATGTCCACCACTCCCATATGGCCGATATCAAAAATCCCGCAGCCGTTACGGACCGCCTCGTGCTCCGAGATGATATTTTTATAATAAAGCGGCATCTCCCAGCCGCCAAAAGGGACCATCTTTGCGCCGAGCGCGACATGCGCCTCGTAGAGCGGGGTTCTTTTTAGGGTCACGCCAAAACCTTTTTCAATGCCTCGCAAAGCTTCCGGTTCTGGTCCGGCGAGCCGATGGAAACCCTTATTGCCTGCGGGAATCCGAACGAGGATAAAGGCCGAATGATGACGCCTTCGGCCATCATTCTGAGGAAGACTTCGTCGGCCGGACGGCCCAGATCGACGAAAATAAAATTCGATTCGGTCCGTTTGTATGATAATCCGAGCTGGTCGAACTCGGCGTAAAGGGTCCTTTTCCCTTCCGAGTTGTTCCGCAGTGTTCTTTCGACGAACTCGCGGTCCCCGAGCGCGGCCGCCGCCCCCGCCTGCGCCAGGCGGCTGACGTTAAACGGCATTTTGGACAGGAACATGGGAGAAACGATCTCTTTGCGCGCGATCCCGTACCCGGCGCGCAGGCCGGCCAGCCCGTAAACCTTTGAGAAGGTGCGGACGACCATCAGATTGGCGCCGTCCCTGACATATTTTAGGCAATCGGGGAAATCCCCGTTTTCGGCGAATTCCATGTACGCCTCGTCCATCACCACCAGCGCGCGGTCGGGGACCCTTTTCATGAATATTTCCAACTGGCCGGAACTGAAAATCGTGCCGGTGGGATTATTGGGATTGGTCAGGAAGATCAATTTAGTCCTGTCCGTGACCGCGGAGGAAACCGCATCGAGGTCGACGGCATTGTCCCTAAGCTCGGCAAAGACCGGCTTGCCGCCGAAGACGCGGGTCACCAGTTCATAAAGGGAAAAAGAGTTCCGGGAAATGACGCTTTCTTCTCCGGGCGAAAGATAGGTGGCGGCGACGATCTGGAGTATGTCG
>DATJPS010000038.1:0-4569 GCA_035506255.1 Candidatus Omnitrophota bacterium
AACGCCTTGTAATCGGCCGACAGTGCCCAATACTGCCCCTTATAGTTGACCGCTTCCGCCAGCACATAACTGCCGCCGTTGGCGTCGGTATAATTAACGGCGGTCGAAGGTATGACGTTGAAATTGCCCATATGGTAATTCAGCTTTAACGAATCCGAAAGCGTCCACGCGCCGACCAGTCCGTAGCGCGTGGCGTTGATGGTGGCGCTATAATTGATGTCGGACATGATCTGTTCGATCTCCAATCCGGCGCCAAAGTTCCACATCGGCACCAGAGCGTTGATGCCGATATTAAGCCCGTTGCCGATACCGTTGACCACGCCGATATGGAAATCCGAATTGAGCGGGATCATGCTTTTGGAAGGCAAGTTCTCGACCTTCATGGCGAAAGTGGAGCAATATGATAAAGATACGGCAAGTAAAGCGGCGGCAAGCTTTTTCATTTCAGATCGGTATTATTATAGCACCGTTCCGCTTATAATCCCAAACGGTCGTATATTTTATCGACGTTCCTCAGGTAATACCCTATATCGAACGCCTCGTCAACTTCCTTGGCGGACAGCTTTTTCATTATTTGCGGGTCTTCCAGGATCACGGTCTTGAGATTTTTGGCGTTATTGCGCGCTTTCATCGCGGCGGCCTGGACCAGGGAATAAGAACTTTCCCGCGTCAGCCCCTTGTCCACCAGCGCGAGCAATATTCGCTGGGAAAAAATAATGCCGCCGGAGCGGGCGATATTGTGCTTCATCGCGTCCTTGTTCACGACCAGGTTCTCCATGACCCGGGCCATCGCCTGGAGCATGTAATCCAAAAGCGTGGTCGAATCGGGAACTATCACTCGTTCGGCCGATGAATGGCTGATGTCCCGCTCGTGCCAGAGCGCGATATCCTCCAGCGCCGCCAGCGCGTTGCCGCGCAGAATGCGCGCCATGCCGCAGATCCGCTCGCAGGTGATGGGATTCTTCTTGTGCGGCATCGCGGAAGATCCCTTCTGCCCTTTTTTGAACGGCTCCTCTACCTCCCCTATTTCGGTTTTCTGCAATCCGCGTATTTCCAGCGCGATCTTTTCCAGTGTTCCGCCGATCACCGCGATCGACGATAGATACTGGGCGTGGCGGTCCCGCTGGATGACCTGCGAAGAGATCGGAGCGGGTTCAAGCCCCAGCCGTTTACATGCCATCTCTTCCACGCGCGGATCGATATTCGAATACGTGCCGACCGCGCCCGAAAGCTTTCCGACCGAGATGACCTTGCGCGCCTCCTCCATCCGGGACAGGTCGCGTTCCATTTCCTTCATATACAACGCCAGCTTGAGGCCAAAAGTCATCGGTTCGGCGTGAACGCCGTGCGTCCGGCCCATCATAACCGTATCCCGGTGCGTTACCGCCGATTTCCTCAATATCCTGATAAGGTCCTTTATACCGGAGACCAGCACGTCCGCCGCCTCACACATCTGCAGCGAAAGCGCGGTATCGACCACATCGGACGAAGTTAGCCCCATGTGGATGAAACGAGAATCCGGCCCTACGTTCTCTGCGACCGCGGTCAGGAAGGCGATCACGTCGTGATCCACCGTCTTTTCGATCTCGTTGATCCGTTTTACGTCGAATTTGGCGCGGCTCTTTATTTTATTGAGCGACGCTTGCGGGATCTTCTTCAGCTTGTTCCACGCTTCGCATGCGGCGATCTCCACTTCCAGCCATTTGCTGAATTTGTTCTCTTCCGACCAGATCTCGCGCATTTTCGGGGTCGTATATCTGTCTATCATTTTTTCTCCCTTTCTCCTCATCCACCGCTCGCAATGCTCGCGGTCCCCCTTCTCCATTTCATGGAGAAGGTTATATTTCACCGCTTCAACCCTCTCTATCTATGATGGAGAGGGGGACCATCCCCAGTTTTCGAGGGATGGTGGGTGAGGTTTATTTTATTACCATCGATTCTATTTCGTCGAGCAACGCCTCCACCATTTCGGCCTCGGGGACCTGCTTGACCACTTTGCCTTCCCTGAATATTAACCCGATACCGCGGCCCCCCGCAAGCCCAACGTCAGCGTCCGCCGCTTCGCCCGGGCCGTTCACCTCGCAGCCCATTATCGCCACCCGCATCGGCTGGCGGATATGGCGGGTGTTCTCCACCACCTCGCTCGCGATCTTTTCCACGTTTATGTCGCAGCGGCCGCAGGTGGGACAGGATATAACCGTGACCCCGCGTTCCGCCATCTCCAGCGATTTCAATATTTCGTAGCCGACCCGTACTTCTTCGACCGGATCGCCGGTAAGCGATACGCGCAGCGTGTCCCCTATCCCTTCGGCTAATAGGATGCCGATCCCAACAGAGGAGCGGACCGTTCCGATGCGCGGGATCCCGGATTCCGTGATCCCGATATGGAGCGGGTACTTCACTTTCTTGGCGATCATCCGGTAAGCTTCGATCGTCATCACGACCGAGGTCGCCTTGATCGAGATGACGATATCCCGAAAATCGAGCTTTTCGAGCGTTTTGACGTTGTTCATGGCGCTTTCGACCAGCGCCTCGGCGGTAACATGCTTGTACTTCTGCTTGATCTCTTTTTCCAGCGATCCGGAATTCACGCCGATCCTGATGGGAATGCCACGCGCCCGTGCCGCGGAAACGACCGCTTTAACTTTCGCTTCGTCGCCGATGTTGCCGGGATTGATCCGGAGCTTGTCCACGCCCATCTCGGCCGCGATCAGCGCCAGCTTGTGGTTAAAATGGATATCGGCCACCAGCGGGACGGATATCTTCTTTTTGATCTCCCCCAGCGCGTAAGCCGCCTTTTCGTCGGGAACGGCGCAGCGCACGATCTGGCAGCCGGCCGCTTCCAGTTCTTTTATTTGCGACACCGTCGCCGCCACGTCGGCGGTGTCGGTCTTGGTCATAGATTGAACGGCGACGGGGTTACCGTCGCCGATCTCAATCTTGCCTATTCGGACCTTAAATGTTTTATTTCGCTTCTTCAGCGTAGGCACACGCGATCGCTCCCATTCCCAGAGGCAAGGTCAGCAACACTCCGACCTGGAACAATATGCTGCCGATGCCGCCAACGATACCGGCCAGGATCAAGAGTAAAAGGTGCATCCAGAAATTATTCTTGGTCACCAGTTCCCGGCTCGCCTTGAGGCTGTCGTTAACCGAGATGCCCTTGTCATAGACCATCAACAGGGAATACATCCAGCAAACGCCAAGGTAAATATCCGCTATTAACGCGGCCAGCGAAAGGATCATCCCGATGGCGTTCCAGCTAAGATAGAAGCAGACGACCGCCGGCAGCCAGCAGAGCATGAGCAGGATGCCGATCCAGATCGCCCCGAAGAACAGGTTTATGAACTTGCTGAAAGGCGCAAAGACATCGCCAAAACCGATCGAGCCGCCCTTTTTCGCCTTTACGAACATCGTCATCGCCCCGATATAAGGAGCGACCAGGAAACCGAGTATGCTCGCGACGATCCCGGCCAGAAATATAATGATGAAGTTCTTGATGTATACGTTCCATGAATCAACGAACGCTTTTCCAATATCCATTATTTGCCTCCTAAAGTGAGTCCTTCCCGGTCAACTTCCGGTAAGCTTCCATGTATTTATCCTTCGTCCTTTTCACCACCTCCTCAGGTAATATAGGAGCCGGCGGCTCCTTGTTCCACTTGATGGAAAGCAGGTAATCCCTGACGAATTGCTTGTCGAAGCTCATCTGCGGCCCGCCCGTACGGTAGGTGTCTTTCGGCCAAAAGCGGGATGAATCGGGGGTCAAGACCTCATCGATCAATATGATCCGGCCGTCGTAATGGCCGAACTCGAACTTGGTATCGGCAATGATGATCCCTTTCTTATCGGCGTATTCGGCAGCAGCTTTGTAAACGGCGATCGTTTTTTGTTTGATAAAAGACGCAGTTTCAGCGCCCACCAGGTCCGCCACCTGCTTTTCGGTGATCGGCAGGTCGTGGCCGGAATCCGCTTTGGTGGTAGGGGTAAAGATCGGTTCCGGCAGTTTATCGGATTCCATCAAGCCGGGCGGTAATTTTACCCCGCAGATCGAACCGCTCTTTTTAAATTCCTCCCAGCCCGATCCGGAAAGGTATCCCCGGACGACGCATTCGACCGGTATCACGTTCGCTTTTTTACCGATCATCGATCTTTTAGAAAGCACATCAGCCTGCGCTTTTAGGCTGGCAGGATATTTCGACACGTCCGCGGTAATGAGGTGGTTCTCTATTATGTTCTTGGTGAAATCGAACCAGAAAAGAGAGATCTGCGTGAGGATCTTTCCCTTGTCGGGAATGCCGTTGGGCATGATGGAATCGAACGCGGAAATGCGGTCGGTGGCCACGATCAGCACGCTATTTCCGAGGTCGTAAACTTCCCTGACCTTCCCGCTTTTCGGCTTCTTCATGCCCGGGATCTCGATCGTCAGAACGGATTCTTCAACCATTTCGCCCGCATTATACCATGCTGTATCAAGGTAATCCAAAGGAATTTAGGCAACGCGGCCTGCCTTTTTATCCGCCACGGCTCCATCACCAGCCGATAAAGCCATGCGATATATAGCGCCTG
>DATJPS010000039.1:0-4384 GCA_035506255.1 Candidatus Omnitrophota bacterium
TTTAGGATCGATCAGGTCGGATTTGGACGCCTTGAGATATTTAAGCGCGGCGTCAGGGCCGGTGCCATATCCCGGCAGGGTCAGCTTGCGGGCAATGACCATCCGGACCTTCATCTCTTCGAGATATTGAGCCACCGGGATATCTCCCATCACTTTTACCAGCTGGGTCTTGAGCTCCTGCGCTTTCTTATAGGCGCTCTCGATCCCGTTGATCCCTTCTTCCTGGTCGATAGTAAGTTTAAGTCTCATCTCTTCGTATTTATCATCACCAAAGGTTTTCTTGAGCGATGCTTCGTTCTTCTTCATGTACTCCAGCGCCTTGGTAGCGGCGCCGTACTTTCCGGCCGCCCCGTTCTGCAGCAATTTGATAAACAAGTCTTCCCTATAGGATTTGATCTCTTTATCAACCTGCTTCAGATCTATCGTCTTTCCGCCGAATTCGATCGATCCGTCCTTGATCGCCTTGTCCGCCACCTCGATCGCCTTAGAGATATCCCCGTCTTTTGCCTGTGCCTTGATGGAAAGAACCTTTACCAGCATCAGGGAAAGGTTTTTTTTCTCGTTGTCGTTTATGGTCGCATTGTTGGTGCCATCCTTAACGGTACCGCCGGTGATCGCCTCCACCAGTTTCTTTGCCGCTTCGTCGTACTTTTCGTCCCTCAATAATTCCTGGATATCCAGCGTGAACAGCAGATACGGCGGATTAAGGGATCCTAGTTCGGAACGGTGGGAGGTTATATATGTCCGGGCTTCGGAAATGGTGGAGTCTTCGATTATGGACGCCTGCTCGGCCTTGCGTACCGAATCCAAAACGCCACTCCGCCAATCCGGGGGAAGCGAATCCTGTCCGGCAATGAATTTTTTGGCGGTTTCAAAATCCTTGTTCTTTAAATATTTTTGGACCTGGTTGGTAGCGGATTCAGCTCTTAAGGCGGCTGGGGATTTTATATTATCGTCGGCCGCTTTATCGGTCGCACCTCCCCCCCAATAATCTCCGGTTTTCTTCGGAGATTTCGGCGGCGGTGTGCTTGGTGCCCCCCAGAAATCTTCTCCCATGTCATTGGCTCCTTTGGTCCTCTAAAACGAAAAGCCCGCCTGTTACAGCGAGCTTATACTCCAAAAATCAACTTTCGGCAACAGGCGATCCGAAAGTTTCAAGGACTCTTTACATATATTATATCGTATTTACAGGCCAAAAACTTGCATCCATCTCTTGGGATCAGGCATCCCCGCCGCCGGCAGCGGCGGCGGATTTAGGCGACTCATAAGGCACATTATCAATAAGCCACTGTAAATACTTTTCTGCGGACTGCATGGACTTGAATTTACCGGCCGGATTTTTCGGGTTCCCCGCCGGAATATTCCTGCTCTTAGCAAACTGGCTCGACCACAGGTCGATCTCCTTCAGGCATCCTTTATCGCCAAGCGTGTACATGACCGGCAGCATCATTTCCACCCGGCCCGCACCCTTGGGCATCTTTGCGAACAGGCCGGGCAACCCCTGGATATAGATCGCCGCTTCATCTGCCGCGGCAGGCCGATATGATTCTTTGATCATATCATCCAAATCGCTCGCGCTTTTCACCGTTTTATCTTCGGTAGAGGTGCTCAAACCTTTCTTTGCTTTTGCTTGCACGGTAATGGTTATCGCCAGGTCATCGAGGACCTTCTGCTTTTCTGCTTCTTCAATGATCGCTCTCGCGTCCTTTACTCTGTCAACATGACGATACTGGCATAATTTCTCCACGATATCCTTGATCTGCGCCTTCGCTTTATCCTTTGCCTCTCCTTCGAGTGAAGGATATAGCTTTACAAGTTCGGTCGCGTACTCCCGGGCTTTGGCGTAGTTCCGACGGCTCATTTCTATCAACGCCAGGCGGCCATACATTTTTGCCAGCCTTGCTTTGTCCGGCGACGCTTTTGCGCGCTCTTCCACTATCCCGGCAGCCAGCGTCTCTGCAAACTTATCATATGCGGTTTTCACATCCGACAGCTTTGCTCCGTCCTTAGTGATCGCGGCCTGGAAATCGATCTGTCCCGGCAGTGGATCTTCCTTAAGTTCGGAATAGGCAGAAACTAATAGTTTAAATTGCGCCTGAAGCGCCTTATCGGTTTCCGCGTCCGCCATTGCCTTAAGCGTACCCAAGGTCTTGGTGGCCAGCGCTTTTTGTTCAGCAGTCAGCGTCTTCCCATTCACCTGCTGATACCAGTCGATCGCGCATTTTGCCAGCGTTTTCTTCCGGTCCGGCGTCGGATCTTTCTCATAAACGTAGGATATCTTTTCCAGCGCTTTCTGGGCTTCGCCTTTCTTTGAATATTGTTCGGCCAGCATCTCCTTTATCAGAATGTTCTCTGGATATTTCTTCTCCAGTTCTTCAAGATAATCTATGGTTTTAGCGGTATTGCCGCTCTTCAGAAGCGTCTGCAGTTTTTGCGCCTCTTCCGGTGTGATGGTCTTGGAATCATCACTACTTCTGCCTGTCTCCCCCGCCTTCTTCTCTTCCTTGGGCGCATCTACCTTGTTCTTGGTGCCGGTGGTGAGCCACTCCAGGAACCCGAGCGGCGATTCCTTCTCTAGCTTGGGGAGCGATGCCGCCGACGGGACCAGCAGTTCGCCCGGCTTGTCGGACTTGCCCAGCACATACATGGTAAGGAAAAATGTGGTCAGCTGGTCCGGGGCAAGTTTGAGCTCGTTCTTGGCGATATCATCTTTCTTTACCGGTTTCCCAAGGATATTGCTCAGCACGATGCAGGCCGCGTCCTGCAATTCCGGCCGTACATAGGCGCTTACCAGCGTGCTCACGGACACCTGTCCGCCCGCGCCGTAAAGGGCCGTGTCCTTGCCGAACCGGCCGGAAAATTCGGACACCGCCTGGCCGGCGTCCATCATTTTAAAGCTTTCGGTCGCCATGTACTTTTTTATCAGCTCTTCCGGCTTTCCCGTTCCCTGCGAAAGCCGCTGGATTACTCTTTTATTGAACTTGGCCGCATCTTCGACGGTAACCGTATTATCCCCATCTACCGAGGTGCCGCCGGTGCTAAGGGTGTCAAAATAGGCTTTGGTGATGGTAACGCCGTACTTTTTGGCCAGCGCGTCCACTTCTTCCCACTGGAAGCCGTCCGTTACGTCGATCTTGACCCCTTTAGCACGCAGGTACTTATTGAGCTCTTCATCGGAGACCGTCCCGTCGTGGTTCTCGTCCACTTCCTTAGCGTCGATGTTGATGCCAAGCAGCCGCAACGCCTCGTAAGCGTTGTTCACTTCAAAAGGTTTGGGTGGGGAGGCCTGTTCTCCCTCGGGTCTCCCCTCGGGACTCCCCACCGCCTTATCCTGCTTCTTGGGGCCGGGAGCGATCACGCCCGGCTTGGTCGGGACGGCGGCATCCGGCTTTTTGTCCGCGGCCGCTTTGGTATAATCGGCGATGCCGCCGTCGATCTGCGCCAGCAGCTTTTCGTCCTTGGTCTCGGCCTTGGCGCTCTTTAACGCTTGGATCGCCTTTTCGTATTCGCCCTTTTGAGCGTAGCATTCGGCCATCGACATGTAGATGATGGCGGGAGCTTTGTTGTTGGGTTTATTGCTTTCCTGCGCTTTGGCCAGGGCCTCGGCATATTGCTTCAGCGCTTCGTCGTAATTACCTCCGTCATAAAGCCTGCGTCCCAGATTGTATGACGCTTTGGCCTGGCCGGGGATCTCGTCCGCCGGGTTATAACCGCTGCCGAATATTCCGCCGACTCCCGCGATTCCTGCTACCATTACATTCATCTCCTAATAAAAAAGTCCGTCTTCGTAACCTCCGGTCCTTGCGGACCTTCGGCCTGAAACGGACTCGAGATAAACTATTAACGCTCGCATCCAGACTCAGGCTGTCTGGATTGGCCCAACCAAAACAGGCGGTTTGGCCGTCCACCTAGTATATCGGGGCGGCATGCTAAAAACTTGCATGGAGATGATCAGGTCGGGACCCTGGACAGCTTTTCGAACTCTTCCAGCGTAAGCGTTTCCGGTCTCCGTTTCGAATCAATGCCCAGGGAATCGAGATCGATATTGAATTTAGAAAGAGAGGAACGGATCATCTTCCGGCGCTGGGAGAACGCCGCCCGAACGAGCTTTTCGTCAATATTATATTTGGGTCCGGGATAAGGTTTTAGCACCAGGATCGCTGAATCGACGTCGGGCGGGGGGAAAAACGAGCGCCGGGAGATCAGCGAATCGATCGACGCTTCCGACCGGTTTTGCACAAAAACGGTGAACGATCCGAACGCGCGGTCTCCGGGGGACGCCGCCAGCCGTTCGGCGACCTCTTTTTGCACTGTCAGCACGATGCGCTCCGGCTTTGCTTTAAGTTCGAGGAGTTTTTCGATGATCGGGCTGGTAATATAATAT
>DATJPS010000040.1:0-12010 GCA_035506255.1 Candidatus Omnitrophota bacterium
GTTAAATGGAACGACACCGTAAAGTACGGAGACATTTATCTTCAGCAGGAGCGTGAGCATTCGCGTTATAACTTCGAAGAGGCGAACATCGAGTCCTTAATCGCGATGTTCGGGCTTTACGAGAAGGAAGCCAATGATACGCTCAAGCGCAATCTGGTACTTCCCGCTTACGATTACGTCCTCAAATGCTCGCATACTTTTAACATCCTGGACGCTCGGGGCGCGATCTCAGTCACGGAACGGATGGCGTATATATTGAGGATACGGAAGATGGCGCGCGCCTGCGCCCGGCTCTATGTGGAAGGGGCGCCAAAGGCATGACGACATTAAAACCGGTCGACGCGCTGATGGAGGTCGGCTGCGAGGAGATTCCGGCCCGTTTCATGAACGGCCTGCTCGAAGAGCTTAAGAATAAGACGCAGGAAAAGCTGACCGAGAACCGCATCACTTACGCACGCGTCCGGACGATCGGAACGCCCAGACGGCTGACCGTTGTGATCGAAGATATATCCCGCAAACAGCCAGATTCAGTTGAGGAATTGCAGGGGCCGCCGGCCGAGATCGCCTTCGATAAAGAGAACAAGCCGACCGCGGCGGCGGTCGGGTTTGCTAAAAAGAACGGGATCCCAGTTACCAGCTTGAAGATCAAAAATGTGGGGGGAAGAAATTATGTTTCCGCCACGCTTAAAAAGAAAGGAGGACCGACCGACAAGCTTCTGCGAACGCTTTTCCCGCAGATAATATCTTCTTTGTACCTGCCGCTGGCGATGCGCTGGGGGGACCGGGAATTCAAATTCGTGCGTCCCATCCACTGGATCGCGGCCCTTTTTGGCGAAAAGATCGTACCGTTCGAGCTGGCCGGTATCCGGTCATCAAATATCACCCGCGGGCACCGTTTTTTTAGAAATCCGAAAACCGAAATCCGAAATCCGAACATTGAAGATTATAAAAAGGTGTTAAAAAGGCTCGATGTGATAGCTGACCAGAATGAGAGAAAAGAAATGGTGCGTAAAGAAGTGTCATCCGCGGCTAAAAAAGCGGGAGGACAGGCTTTGATAGAGGACGACCTGCTTAACGAAGTGACGTTCCTCCTGGAAAAGCCTAAGGCGTACGTGGGAAAGTTCAACGAGGATTTCCTGGCGCTTCCAAGCGAAGTGCTGATAACTTCCATGAAGAAGAACCAGAAATATTTCCCCATTCTAGACGCCAAAGGGAAACTTACCTCGCGCTTTGTCCTGGTGACCAACGATTGTACTAATAAAAATATCGTCGATGGCAACCAGAAAGTGATAACCGCCCGGCTTTCGGACGCGATGTTCTTCTTCACCGAGGACCGCAAGCTTCCGCTCAAGATGCGGGTGCCGGACCTCAAACGCGTGGAATATTTCGAAAAACTGGGTAATATGTTCGACAAGACCGAAAGATTGAAGAAGCTTTCGGTGACCCTCGCGCGCCATCTCAAGCTCGATGAAGATCAATGCCGGAGCGTAGCGGCAGCGGCCGAGCTTTCAAAGGCCGACCTGATAACCCATATGGTATTCGAATTCCCGGAGCTGCAGGGCGTAATGGGGAGGGAATATTCAATAGCATCGGGAGAGACAAGAGAGGTCGGGGCGGCGATCTTTGAGCATTACCTTCCGCGCTCGGCTGACGACCGTCTTCCGCAGACTCCCGCCGGGATCGCGCTTTCGCTGGCGGACAAGATCGATTCCCTGGCCGGCTGCTTTTCGATCGGCAAGATCCCAACCGGTTCGGAGGACCCGTACGGGCTCCGGCGCGCGGCCTATGGTATCGTAAAGATCGTGCTCGATAAAAAGCTCGATCTTATGCTGGACGAGATGTTCGACCACGCCCTTAACTTATATGCCCGCGAAGGCGTGGCCTCCGCCAGGGTCATTAAACAGCTGCTCGAATTTATCGGCGGAAGGGTGAAGATCGTTCTGCTGGACGAGAAGATCCCTTCCGACGTCGCCGAAGCGGTGCTCTCCGAGTTCAACGATATCCTGGAGGCAAGGGAAATGGCGGCGGCGCTGGTCGCAGACCGAAGGGAAGAATGGTTCGCGGGGGTCGCCGCCACGCACAGCCGGATCTCGCGCATCGCCAAGGGGGCGAAGCGGGAACAGGTGATCGAGGCCGACCTGGCCGATCCGGAAGAGATCGAGCTCAACAAACTTTATCTTTCGGTGAACTGGGAAGTATCGGAAAAGGTCAACGCGGGGAATTATAAGCAAGCTCTGCTGGAGCTGGCAAGGTTGACGGTTCCGGTCGAGGCGTTCTTCAAGAAAGTGTTGGTGCTGTGCGAAGACGAGCGGCTGCGGGCCAACCGTCTGGCGCTCCTGCGCTCGATCGAGAAGACCTTCCTTAAGGTTGCGGATTTCACCAAACTGCAATCATGAAGCATGAACAACTGCGAATAAATTCCCGATTAAAATATTTAACCGCGAATTTATTCGCGGGAATAACGGTATTGCTCCTCATATTGCCCGTACAGGCGGCCATTATCCAGAACACAAAGATCGCCAGGGTCGGACGCGACATCGAGCTTTCGTGGGACTATAATCCGGCCTATCCGGTGGAATCGGTCGATATCTGGGTGCTTTCGGGCGAGAACATCGAGTTCGCCCGGACCGCTTCCCGATTCAGCCTGGTGAACCGGCTCGCCGGCACATCTTACAAAGAAACTCTTTTCAAGTTCGGCGACGGGCAGAACTGCTATTACCGCATCGTTCCCGCCGGCACCTCCAAAGACCAGATATTTGACGACACGCTCAACGACCGCACAGTGGGGAAAGTTGATCTTAAGTTAAAACAGGGGTTCAATCTGATCGCGCTTCCGTTGCTTCCCCAGGCCGGCAACCGCGTCACCGATATTTTTACCGACCAACTGAAGGAAGGGGACCAGGTCGTTTATTTCGACAATAAGGAAAAAGATTACCGCACTGCCACTTATTCCGTCAAGGGTTGGGACCTTTCCCGCGCGTTCTCGATCTTTGCCGGCCAGGGGTTTTTCGTCCGTGCATCCTCCGATAGCCAGGTGTTGACCTTCCTCGGTCGGGTCTACGAAGATTACAAGCCGGTAATATTCGACGGGGCGAACCTGGTGGGTAACTCAACGCCGCAGACCAAGGAACTGAACAAAGACCTGTTCGGATTGACCTTTTCCGGTACGCCGCTCAACCCGCAGGATGCGATTTATAGCTACGGTCCGGCAAATAAAGCGGAGCTGATAGAAGACTTTTTCGCGTTTAGCCACGATTTTGTCCTCCCGCCAGGGGCGGGTTACTGGTATTACCGTAAGGACCGCGAAGCGGGCGACTTTTCCACCACTTTTGAAGCGGGACCTTCCGGCGCCACTTTCCAGATATTTCCGTCAAATAAGATAAAGGACCGCCTTAACAAAAAGGAGCTTAAGCGCGGCTGCGTGGTGCAATTCCTGACCTCGCCGGCGCCGCCGAACGATTCGGACAATCACGTCTCCAACGGGGACTTGTTGCTGACTGGCAAGATCGGCGGCGGGATCCCGATACCGACCCTGAAACCTTCGTCTTTCGCTTATTTTCTGGGAAATTACACCGGCGACGTGTATGTCAGGGTTTGGGATACGAACGACATTTCCGGCAGCGTCAAGGGAAGAAGCTACGCCACGCTCGGGCCGTTCAATATTCCCCAGGCGCCGGTGGCTCCCATGATATACGATATCCCGTCTTTCTATACCCGCTGTCTGTGCCAGGCGCCTGGAGCGCCTGACATACGGGTGGACGAGGTCGAGCTCGATGTGATTAACCGCCGGGGTGATACCCGCGTTTCGTTCACCATCGTGCCGACCCCCAACATCGACGTTCCCGTGGAGGTCGCGCCCAACCCGAAAAGGTTCATCTTCATGGTACGGAAGAAATATTCCAAGAACTGGGAGCGGCAATACGCCAGCAATGGCCGCATAACCGTCAGCAACGACAATTATTACCAGCCGGGGCTCGATTACGAGATCATCGGCGCGGCGGCCAGTTATTTCGGGATCAGCCAGTGGGATACCCGGAAGATCGTCACTTTTTCGATCCCCACGCTCGACAAGGAGAGCCCCTTCGAATGGTCAAAGCTGGAGGACGGGCTTTTCCCGTTCTCGATAATAAAACGGCTCGCCGAGGCGCCACGCAAGCAGACCGTAAAATTGACAATCAGCCAGTAAAATGATATAATTATACACGATGAAGATGTCGAGGCTTCTCGCGCCTACATTGCGCGAGGACCCTGGCGAGGCGGAGGTTCCCTCTCACAGATTGATGCTTCGGGCGGGGATGATACGAAAGCTGGCAGCCGGAGTCTATTCATTTTTACCTCTCGGCTTAAGGGTTCTCCATAAGGTAGCCAATATAATCCGCGAAGAAATGGACCGCGCCGGCGCGCAGGAAGTGTTCCTCCCGACCTTATTACCGGCCGAGCTCTGGCAGGAGACCGGGCGTTGGAACATCTACGGCAAGGAACTTTTCCGCATCAAGGACCGCCACGAGCGCGATTTTTGCCTCGGTCCCACCCACGAAGAGATCATCACCGACCTGGTCCGTAACAATCTCCGATCATACCGGCAGCTGCCGATCAATCTTTACCAGATCCAGACCAAGTTCCGCGACGAAGTAAGGCCCCGGTTCGGGCTGATGCGCGGGCGCGAGTTCATGATGAAGGACGCGTATTCATTCCATGATTCCGAAGGATCGCTCGATAAAGAGTACAAGAACATGTTCGACACCTACTGCCGCATATTCGAGCGGATGGGGCTCAAATACAAGGTGGTGGAGGCCGATTCGGGCGCTATCGGCGGCGGCTTCTCCCAGGAGTTCATGGTCCTGGCCGATACCGGGGAAGAGGAGATATTTTACTGCGAACATTGCGGATATGCGGCCAGCCGGGAATCGGCGGGCGTGGGCAAATACAAGATAGAAGGCGGCGCGGCGAAGATCGATGCCAAGATGCAGGAGGTCGCGACCCCTGGTAAAAAGACGATCGACGAAGTGAGCGAATCCCTGAAGCTGAAGCCGGAGCAGATGATAAAGACACTGATCTACGAGACCGAAAAAGGGCCGGTGGCGGCACTGGTGCGCGGCGATCACGAAGTGAACGAGGCGAAGTTAAAAAAGGTTTTGGGTGCCGAAGAGATCCGACTGGCGGACGAAAAGGCGATCGAGAAGGTGACGAAAGCACCGGTCGGTTTCGCCGGTCCGGTGGGGCTCAAAGGGATCAAGATCGTGGCCGACAATGCCGTGGCGCTTATAACCGATGGGGCCACCGGGGCCAATAAGGCCGATCATCACCTTATCCATGTTATATTCGAGCGCGACTACAAACCGGACCTGATAGCGGACATCCGTTTCGCGATGCACGAAGATGTATGCCCAAAGTGTGAAAAAGGGGCGATGAAGGTGACCCGCGGTATCGAAGTCGGTCACATCTTCAAGCTCGGCACCAAATATTCGGCCAAGATGAAAGCGGTCTACCTTGACGAAGGAAATACCGAAAAACCATATATCATGGGCTGCTACGGCATCGGGGTCGGCCGTACGGCGGCGGCGGCGATCGAACAGTGCTACGACAAGGACGGGATCCTCTGGCCGACGGCGATCGCGCCGTTCGTGATAGACATCGTTCCCGCCAATACCGAAGATAAGGAACAAATGGATGCGGCGGATAAGCTTTACAACGAGCTGTCCGCATCGTCTGGCCAGGTCATTCTCGACGACCGGCCCGAAAGGATCGGGGTTAAATTGAAGGACGCCGACCTGATCGGGTTCCCGGTCAAGGTAATCATAGGAAAATCGTTAAAGGAAGGAAAGGTTGAAGTAAAGTTCCGCAAGACGGGGGAAACCAAACTGGTGCCGCTGGCCGACGCGGCCAAGGAGCTCTCCTCCCATGTGCGGTAATTGCATCGAATGTGACAAACCGCACGAAGAGTGCGGTATCTTCGGCATCTATTCTTACAAGGGCGATAACCTCGCTAAAGACATATATTTCGGGCTTTACGCCCTCCAGCATCGCGGCCAGGAATCGGCCGGGATCGCCGTTTCCGACCTCAAGGAGATCAAATGCCACAAGGGGATGGGACTCTGTAACCAGGTATTCAACGAAGCTAACCTGAGCACGCTCCACGGCAATTTGGCGATGGGGCATGTCCGCTATTCCACCACCGGCAGCAGCATTATCGAGAACGCCCAACCTATCATCGTTGAAAGCAAATTCGGTCCGGTGGCGGTGGCGCATAACGGCAACCTGATCAACACCGAGGACCTGCGCGAAGAGCTTAAGGAAAAAGGGGTGGTATTTTCCGGCACCACCGATACCGAAGTGCTGGCGCACCTGATCGCGACATCCGAAAAGAACGACTTCATGGACGCACTGCTGGACGCGCTCAATCGTATAAAAGGATCGTTCTCCACCATGATCATGACCACCGACAAGCTGATCGCGCTCAAAGATCCCAACGGCATTCGCCCGCTCTGCATCGGCAAGCTGGATAACTCCTATATCGTATCGTCGGAAAGCTGCGGGCTGGACATTCTGGGAGCGCAGTTCGTGAGGGAGATCAGCAACGGCGAGATCGTGGTCATTGATGCCGAGGGGATGAAGAGCCGAACCTGGGCCACCGGGGCGCGGGAAGCGCTCTGCATTTTCGAGTTCATCTATTTCGCCCGTCCCGACAGCATTATCCGCAACCGTACCCTGTACGATACCCGCGTTACGATGGGTAAATACCTGGCCAAAGAACATCCGGTGGAGGCCGATATCGTCATGCCGGTGCCGGAATCGGGCGTCCCAGCGGCGATCGGATATTCGCAGGAGAGCAAGATCCCGTACGGTGAAGGGCTAATCAAGAACCGTTACGTCGGCCGCACCTTCATCCAGCCGAGCCAGGAGATCCGCGCGCTGGGGGTCCGGATCAAGCTCAACCCGATACAGGACGCGGTCCGCGGTAAAAAAGTAGTGATAATCGACGATTCGATCGTCCGCGGCACCACATCGCGCCAGATCGTGAAACTGATCAAGGATGCGGGCGCGCGTGAGGTCCACATGCGCGTATCATCACCGAAAATCTTGAACCCGTGTTTCTACGGCATAGATACCGCCACGCGCGCGGAGCTGATCGCCGCGAACCTCAGCCTTGAGGGGATCTGCAAGTACATCGACGCCGAATCGCTCGGCTACCTTTCGCTGCGCAACCTGATCAAATCGATCGCGTTGCCCGAAAGGTCGCTCTGCATGGCATGTTTTAACGACGATTATCCGGTGAAAATACCGGAAAAGATGCAAAGTCTTAAACTGTTCTTTAAATGAGTTATTCAGGAGGTGAAGAATAATGTCAGATGAATGTTGCAGAAGCTTTCCCAAGTGCCAGAAGTGCGGAAAAGGGGACCTGGTCCCGTTGTCCGACTTCAGCAACAACGCGGTCGCGATAAGATACAAGGCGTGGGCCTGCACCAATAAGGATTGCCGGTTCTTCCTGGTATTAAGGGGCGGCGACGTTTATTACGGAACGGCGTCGGCGGAGAGCGCGAGATGACCGATTACAAGGATGCGGGAGTCGACATAGAGGCCGGTTATGAGGTGGTGAAGCGGGTCAAAAAGCTCGCCCGTTCCACTTTTATCCCCGGCGTGGCGTCTGATATCGGTTTTTTTGGCGGCTGCTTTGCCATAGACAACAAGCACTTGCTGGTGTCCGGGGCCGATGGGGTGGGGACCAAGCTCAAACTCGCCTTTATGCTGAACAAGCACGACACGGTCGGTATCGATCTGGTCGCGATGAACGCGGACGATGTGGTAGCCTGCGGAGCACGGCCGCTCTTCTTCCTCGACTATATCGGCTGCCATAAGGTCGAAATGAGCGTGATGGAGCCGATCCTCGAAGGGATAGCCAAGGGCTGCCGTCAGGCGGGCTGCGCGGTGATCGGCGGCGAAACGGCGGAACTTTCGGATATGTACGTAAAAGGCGAGTATGACCTGGCCGGGTTCGCGGTCGGAATGGTCGAAAAGAGCAAGCTGATCGACGGGTCTAAGGTAAAGCCGGGCGATAAGATCATTGGCTTGGCATCTTCCGGCTTGCACAGTAACGGTTATACGCTGGCACGGAAGGTATTTTTTACCGATGCCAAGCTTTCCGTTCACGAAAAGATGAAGGGACTTGACCACTCGCTTGGAGAAACGCTGCTTACCCCGACCCGGATCTATTCCAAATCGATACTCCAGCTGGCCAAAAAAGTAAAAGTTAAAGGGATCGCCCATATCACCGGCGGCGGATTGCCGGAGAACGTGGCGCGACTGCTGCCGAAAGGGACAAAGGCGATGATCGACCGTTTTACCTGGAAACCGAACGCGATATTTGGTCTGCTCCAGCTTTACGGCCGGATCGGCAAGGACGAGATGTTCAAGGCGTTCAATATGGGGATCGGGATGGTGACGGTGGTTGCGGAAAATGACGTTAAAAAAGCGATCAGAGTGCTCGAGGACCTGGGCGAGAGGCCGCACCTGATCGGCGAGATCGGGAAAGGGAAACAGCAGGTAGAGATAAACTGATGCTTCGCGTAAGCGGGAATAAGATCGTGAATAAGGCGGGCCGGAAGGTCCGCCTTACTGGTATTTCGCTCGGCGGCTGGCTGATGATAGAAGGGTACATGCTTGGCGGCAGGAATATCCCGGAACACCAGTTCAAGAACAGCCTTGGCCCCAAAGCCGCGGAATTCACATCCGAATTCAGGAAACGCTTCTTTAACGAGGCGGATGCCGAACGGATCGCGAAACTCGGCTTTAACTGCGTCCGCATTCCGTTCAATTACCGCCTGCTCGAGGATAAAGGCGGGCTGGAACTGCTGGCGGATGCGGTAAAATGGTTCTCAGACCGTAAAATTTACTCGATACTCGACATGCACGCCGTACCCGGCAGCCAGAATCATGACTGGCATTCGGATTCGGAAGGAAATGCAAAATTCTGGGAGGATCGGCACCATCGTGACCAATATCTTCAGCTTTGGAAACTGCTATCCGACCGGTTCAAGGATAACGAGTTCATCGCCGGTTACGACATCATGAACGAACCGGTTACCGACAAAACAGATCTCCTGTGCGAGATCTACTCTCAAACCATCGATCTGATCAGGAAAAATGGCGACAGTCACATCATATTCCTGGAAGGGAACCGCTGGGCGCAGGATGCGGATGTACTGGATGGTTTGTTCTCCGACAACGTCGCCCTTAGCATCCATTTCTACGAGCCGACAAGGTTCGTATTCAATTTCGTTCCCGATGCCGAATATCCGGGAAAGACGAACGGTGTTCAATGGAACCGGGCGCGGATAGGTAAGTTCCTCAAGAAATATCTAAAGTTCGGGGTCCCGGTCTATGTCGGCGAGTTCGGCGTAGCGGTGAGGTGCCCGGATTGCAACCGGGAGCTGGGCTGGGTAAGGGATGTTCTAAAAATATTCAAGCAGTTCGGGTTCCACTGGACCTATTGGACCTATAAGAGCGTGGCGATGTCACGCTATCCCGACGGAATTTACCGCAACCTGGACGAGTACGATATCTTCGGCCGCGGCAGCGAAAATCCAGGAATGGGAACGGTCGTCCAAAGGATGAAGGAAGCGCCGGAAAAGGTTTACCGCGAGCTGGAGACTTCCCGCTTTGTCCTCAACCGGAAGCTGATGAGGGTATTAGAGCAGAACCTCACCCACCATTCGCTTCGCTAACGCTCGCTCATGGTTCCCCCTCTCCATCAAAGATGGAGAGGGTTGAAAAAGGATAATAAATACAACCTTCTCCTCAAAGAGGAGAAGGAGGACCATCCCGAGCTTGTCGAGGGGTGGTGGATGAGGTAAAATCAGTTATATGCTAAATATCGGCGTACTTATATCCAGTCGCGGATCGAACCTGCAGGCTCTGATCGACGCTTCCGAAAAGAAAGCTTTCGATGGTAAGATAAAGATCGTCATTTCCGACAAAGCGGATGCTTTTGGCCTTGAACGGGCGAAAAAACACGGTATCGACGCCATCCACATCGATCCCAAGAAGTTCAAGGACAAGAACACATACGAATTGGAGATCGTCAAAACGCTTAAGGAACACGAAGTCGGGCTGGTCTGCCTGGCCGGCTACATGAGGATCGTCGGCGAGGTGTTGTTGGAGCATTATCAGGGTAAGATGATAAATATCCATCCGTCGCTTTTACCGTCGTTCCCTGGCCTCCATGCCCAAAAACAGGCGCTTGAACACGGGGTAATGATCACCGGCTGCACGGTACATTTTGTCGACGAGGGCTGTGATACCGGTCCGATCATCATCCAGTCGGCGGTGCCGATAAAGGAGAACGATACCGAAGAGACGCTTTCCGAGCGGATACTGGAACAGGAGCATCATATTTACCCGCTGGCGGTAGATTTTATCGCCAGAGACAAACTTAAGATCGATGGCCGGCGGGTAAGGATAAAATAGAAAGGAATCGATATGAAAAAGGTAAAAGGTAAGAGGGAAGAGGTAAAAGGGAAAGGGCTGAAACCGCTGGCACTGTTAAGCGTTTGGGATAAAAAGGGGTTGGCTCCGTTCGCGAAAGGGCTGATAAAGCTCGGCTTTGATATCGTTTCTTCCGGCGGGACCGCAAAGTTCCTTAAGAAATCCGGCGTTAAAGTGACCGAAGTGGCGGAACTGACCAAATATCCGTCGATGCTCGGCGGAAGAGTAAAGACGTTGCATCCGATCATCCATGGCGGGATACTCGCCAACCGCAGCCTGGCCGACCACCTGGCCGACATGAAAAAGTACCGTATCCGGCCGATCGACATGGTCGTTTGTAATCTTTATCCGTTCGAAGCGACCATCGCCAAGCCTAAATGCACGCTTGAGGAAGCGGTGGAACAGATCGATATCGGCGGACCGGCGATGGTACGCGCTTCCGCCAAGAACTTCAAGGACGTGGCGGTGGTGGTCGATCCGAAAGACTATGCCATGATCCTGAAAGAGCTGAAGAATGGCGGAGGAAAAACCTCTCTGGAAACGCGCAAGAAGCTGGCGCTAAAAGCTTTCCGCTACACCAAAGCGTACGATACCGCGGTCAGCGCGTACCTTTCTTCAAAATTCGAAGGCGATACAAAGTTCCCGGCCGAGACCGGCGTGGCGATGGAAAAGATACAGGACCTCCGATATGGCGAAAACCCGCATCAGCAGGCGGCATTCTACCGGGAAAAAGGAAAGAAAGAGAAGGGGGCCATCACCGAAGCGAAGCAGCTGCACGGGAAAGAACTCTCTTTCAATAACATCGTAGATCTCGATTCGGCCTGGAATATCGTCAATTACTTTGCCGAGCCGACGGTCGCGGTCATAAAGCACAACAATCCGTGCGGCGTGGCGAAGGGTAAAAGCATAACCGAAGCGTACAAAAAGGCGTATATCTGCGATACCAAGTCCGCCTACGGCGGGATCATCGCCGCAAACCGCGAGGTCGATGAGCAGATGGCCGATGCGATCGGCAAATTATTCGTAGAAGCGATCGTCGCTCCTTCGTACAGCAAGGCGGCGCTCGACAAACTTACGCAGAAGAAGAACTTGCGTCTGATGCAGCTGGAGCTGATGGGGCCGCGCCATCAGGTGATGGACTATAAGCGCGTTTCCGGCGGTTTCCTCCTTCAAGACGCCGACACCGCCCAGCTAGGGATCAACGAGATCAAGACCGTCACAAAAAAGGAACCGAGCCTGGGGCAGATGGACGACATCTTCTTCGCCTGGGGGGTCTGCAAGTTCGTAAAGAGCAACGCCATCATCTTCGTGAAGGACGGGGCGACGGTGGGGATCGGGGCGGGGCAGATGAGCCGGATCGATTCGACCGAGATCGCGGCGAAGAAGGCGGGAGACAAGGTCAAGGGGGCGGTGATGTCGTCCGACGCGTTCTTCCCCTTCCGCGATAACGTCGACCTGGCCGCCAAGATCGGCATTTCGGCCATCATACAGCCGGGCGGCAGCATCCACGATCAGGAATCGATCGACG
>DATJPS010000041.1:0-8027 GCA_035506255.1 Candidatus Omnitrophota bacterium
GGCAGGCGCCTGCTCAATCAATTTAACCGCGGATCGGTCCAATGGACGGTCTCTATCTTGTTATTCCTGCTAATTTCCTCTGCCTCTGCCATACAGTTCGATCCCGGTTTTTCTTCGGTCAAAGAGGCGCTCGACAAGATCCGTGAAGCGAACCTTTCAAAGCTGGAGGCGATGTACTGGCGGGGGCTTCCGGGCGACGTAGTACAGTGCGGCCTCTGCCCGAACCGCTGCGTGTTGCCGAACGGCCGCCGGGGACTGTGCGGGATCCGGGTGAACATCGATGGAAAGTTGTATACCACCGTCTATGGGAAACCGACCGCTATTCACGTGGACCCGATCGAAAAGAAACCGCTATCACATTTTCTCCCCGGGACCACCGCCTTTTCCATTTCCACCGCCGGCTGCAACCTGGGATGTCTCTTTTGCCAGAACTGGCAGATCTCGCAGGTAAAGCCGGAGGATGCCGCACATTACGACCTTGACCCGGACCAGATCATCGAGATGGCGGTCAAGTCCGGCGCCCCGACCATCGCATATACTTACAATGAACCGACCGTGTATTACGAATATATGCTCCAATGCGCCAAACTTGCCAAAGCCAGGGGCCTGCGCAACGTTTTCCATTCCAGCGGTTACATCAACCGAGAACCGCTGCTGGAACTGCTCAAGTATACCGACGCCTGCAACATTGACCTCAAAGGATTTTCCGAAAAATATTACCAGGACATGTGCTTCGGCCATCTTGATCCGGTGCTTGAGACCCTGAAGACGATCAAAGGGTCGGGGGTCTGGCTGGAGATCACCAATCTGGTGATTCCGGGGAAGAATGACGACCCGAAGATGGTGCGGGAGATGTGCCAGTGGATCGCGAACGAACTTGGGCCCGACGTACCGCTTTATTTTTCTGCTTTTTATCCGATGTACAAGCTGCAAGGGGTGCCGCCCACGCCGGTAAAGACGTTGGAGGATTGCGCGAAGATCGCGAAGGAATGCGGCCTGCATTATGTTTACATCGGCAATGTGTACGGCAACGCCGGCGCCGATACTTATTGCCCGAAATGCGGAAAGATGGTGATCGAGAGGGAAGGGTACGCGATCAAGCGGATGGAGGTCGTGAACGGGAAGTGCCGTTATTGCGGCGGCCCGATCGCGGGCGTTTGGAAATGATGCAAAAAGCTCTGATCGCGGCTATAATATGCGTTATGGCAGGAATGGCATCGGGCGTGGTGCGCGAAATGACGCTGGCGGGTTCCTGGTACCCCGCGGGGAGCGCGGAAGCATCAGGAATGATCGACGCTTTCTTCTCCCGGGTGGCGGAGAGCAAGCCCGATGGCGAGCTGCTCGCGCTGATCGTCCCGCACGCGGGGTGGGAGTTCTCGGGCGGGGTGGCGGCGTACGGTTACAAACTGCTGGAGGGCGAAAAATTCGACACGATCGTGCTGATCGGCCAGTCCCATCGTCCGGATTATCAGGGGATATCGGTCGGCAATTTCGATTCATTTGATACGCCGCTCGGGCCGATACCGGCGGACCGGGACCTGATCCATAAATTGCTTAATTACGACAAGAGTTTTATTTTTGCCCCGCAGGCCCACCGTAAGGAGAATTCGACCGAGGTCCAGCTGCCGTTCATCAAGCGGGTCGCCGGGGACGCGAAGCTGGTCGAGATCGTGATCGGGATCCCGTCACAGGAAAATCTGCAATTGCTGGTAAAAGCGCTCGACGAGCTGACCCGGGGGAAAAAGGTCCTCTTCATTGCCTCGTCCGATATGTCCCATTATTATACCTACGACGAAGCGGTAATCATGGACCAGACGGCGCTGGCCGCGGTGGAAGGGAACGACATGGCGCTGCTTTCGGGCTTGATCTCTTCGGGAAAATCGGAATTCTGCGGCTTGAGCGCGGTGCTCTCCGTCATAATGCTGGCGAACGAGCGCGGATCGAACCGGGTAAAAGTGCTGGCCTACGCCAACACCGGGGACGTGACCGGGGACCGGAGCCGGGTGGTGGGGTATTCGGCGGTCGGATTTTATAACGTTAAAATGGCATTGACCGGGGTTGAACAGGCCAAGCTGCTCAAGATCGCGAGACGAACGATCGAGCATTATCTTAAGACCGGAAAGATCGATAAGCCTGAGGAAAAGGACCCGGCGCTGAGCGTTCCGCTGGGGGCGTTCGTCACGCTTAACGAAGATGGGCGGCTGCGGGGTTGCATCGGGCTGATCCGCGCGGTGAAACCGCTTTCAGAAGCGGTGGCGGAGATGGCGGTGGCGGCGGCGGTCGACGATCCCCGATTCCCGCAGGTGACCGAAGACGAGTTGAAAAAGATCAAGATCGAGATCTCGGTCCTTTCCAAACTGGAGCCGGTCGAAAAAGTGGACGATATCGTGGTCGGCAAGCACGGCCTGGTGATACAGAACGGGATGAATTCGGGGATATTGCTGCCGCAGGTGCCGGGCGAGTTCGGCTGGGACCGCGACCAGTTCCTCGAGAACCTTTGCTACAAGGCCGGGCTTCCCGTCAGCGCGCTCAAGGACAAGAACACTAAATTATATTCTTTCACCGCTGAAGTATTCCACGAGTAAGCATTCAGATAAACAGTAACGCGCCGCCCAGGGCCAAGATCATAAGCCATTCCGTCCCCGTGATCCCGAACAACGGGATCGCGATCACCGTCACTAACAGCGCCGCCAGCCCGCCTCCCAGAAGGTCCATGCCGTACAATAATCCCGCCAGCGCGCCGGGCCCGGTATTTTGTCCCTCTTTCATCCTTACCGCGAGCGGGAAAGCCGTGCCGAGCGGGAGAGCGAAAAGGAACGAGAACAGAGGCAGATAAATATGACCGATAAATAGGGCAAAGACGGCAAGAACGGCGAACAGTGCCGTCACCATGACGCGCAGCAGGACTTTCGGCCGGTGGATGCGGTCGAAATTTAAATTGACGGCGAGACTTCCCGACGCCAGACCGGTCATATAGAGCGCCGTTATAACGGCGACCGCCTGATAAGCATAGCCGTAAAGCGCCTGAAAAGCGTTGATGATGAGGATCGAACCGGCCATGCCGAAGAAGCTTAAGAAAAGAACGATGAGGGGAGGTCTTAATCTCTTGCTCCTGATAGCAAGTGGTTTTAATATCAGTATCAATGCCAGCAACGACGCAAACAGCGGCAACGGCCTCAATCCCAGTAAAAAATTGTAATCGGCCCCAAAGCGGGATCCCCAGAGCAGTATGCCAAGCAGATAGCAGGCGGGAAAAAGGTCAGAATTGGTCCGGGTATCCGGTCCCGGGCGGACCGATCCCGCCATGAAATCAAGCCGTTCCGGGGACAGAAGGTACCTGATCGTATCCGTCCTAAAATATTGGGTCTGGATTTTCCGTTCTCTCCAGCGGCCGGCGAGCGCGCCGCGATCGGAGATGATGGTCGCACGCGAAGCATAGTAATAATTATAGTTCCCCGGCACTACCATGACTTTAGGAAATACTTGTTTTAAAGTCAGTAATACCGCTTGATTGAGCCGCTTCAATTCGGGCCCCAGATATGTGTCAGAAGTCGTAAGCTTTGAACAGAGGATCCCTTCCGGCGCCAGGTGATCGAGGCATGACCGGAAGAATTCCGCCGTATAATAGCGGTTGAGAAGCAGCGAGTCGGGATCGGGAAGCTTGCAGATAATAAGATCGTATTTCTTTCCGCTGGACCTTAAATAGCCGATCCCGTCGCACGGGATGACGGAGACGCGACCGGCGGCCGGCGGCGGGCCGATGTATTTACCGGCCAAAGAAACGACCCGGGGATCGGATTCAAGATAATCGATCTGAACGCGAGGATATTTTGCCGCTTCCGCGAGCGCTCCTCCCATCCCGCCGCCGATCAGCAATACCTTTTGCGGGTTCCAGTGGAGAAGGAACGACAGATGTACCAACTCCTCGTTCCCCAGCCGGTCGGCGGTGGAAAAGAGCAATCCGCCATTTTCATAAAAACTTACCGCACCGCGATCGCTCACCACCTGGACCCTCCCGTACGGAGAGTCGGCCTGCTTTAACAGCGTGAAACCGGGGAACTGCGCTAGAGCGGATGACTGATCGAGAAAAGGAGAGGCGATCGTTATCATGAGAGCGATCGCCAGCGCGGCATATCGTACCCACCCCTTCTGATAAAAGATCAACGACGCGGCCAGCGCCCAGGCCAGGATCGAAACGAGCGTGAAAGCATTAAAGAGGGGAAGCATCAGGAACGAGAGGAGAAAGCCGGCCACTACCCAGCCGGACGCTTCGAAACTATATGCGAAACCGATCTGTCTTTCCGTTTTGGCCGGTAAAGCGTCGGCGAACGCCCGGCTTAAGAGCGCGAACTGGAACCCGAGCGTTAACGCAAGAGGGAAGAGGACCAGCGGGACCATAGTGAACATCGAATTAATGTCGGGCGCGATCCCAGGCTGGATGCCGAACAGCGGTTTTATGGTGCGGACGAAACAGATCTCGAAAGGTAGCAGTAGCATGACCAGCAGCTGGCTGATATGGATGAGGGAAGGATCGCGTGAACGATCAGCTAAACGGCCAATTATCGCGCTTCCAAACGCATAGATAACGAACCAGAACATCAGCACAAATCCGAAAACCAGCTCGTTGCCGTAGAAAACGGTCATCAGTTCACGCGTTAACAGTACCTGCGAAACGATCCCGCAGGCGCCTAGCAGGAAGAGAGCGAACAGCAGATACATCGCCTTATTATAGTATAATTGCGATATGGATATAAACGGCCTGGCGACAATATTTTTACAGGGGATCGCGATCGGATCGGGACCCTGCCTGATGTTCTGCGCTCCGATCGTGCTGCCGTTCCTGGCGGGGACGCAGCGGAGTATGGCCGAAGGGATCTGGGCGGTGATCGAATTTTCGATCGGCCGGCTCGCGGTCTACATTTCGATGGGGGCGTTATTCGGATATTTTGGTTACTGGTTATATAAATTGCTGGTCGATCCCCGGCTTGTTTCCGGCATATGGATCGCGATCTCTGTTTATCTGATTGTCTTGGGCGCGACGATGGCGCTGGGGCGGGAAGGAGGGATCAAGTTCTGCCGCCTGCATTCCGGCGAGAATATGATCACGCTGGGCGTGCTGGCCGGGCTTTCCCCTTGTTTTCCCCTGCTGGCGGTGATGACCGAGATCGCGCTTTTCTCAAAGAGCGCGGCGGTCGGCGCGCTGTATGCTCTGGTCTTCGGCCTGGGGACGGTCATCTCTCCGCTGGTCGTGCTGGGAGCGCTGATCCCGTTCATCCCTTCGTATTTGTTGCGGAGCGAACGGACGAGGTACTGGTTCTCGGCGATATGCGGTATTGTAATGGTATTATCGGGACTGTATCTTTTGATCAAGATGCGGTAGCGGGCGCTTGAACCGGACAATGGATCAGATCCTCGCTTTGCCCATCCCTTCGACCGATATCGAATTGCCATTGACCTCGAACTTGACCGGCAGTAGTTGTTCGATCGCCCAGATGTTGGTGGCGATGTGGGGTGATAGTTCGGAAACTTGCAGGGTGGATCTCCCCTTTGCCAGCGCCAGATAAGGGAGCAGCTGGTCCCCCAGATGCTTTTCCATCGCTGCCGGCGAACGATTGAACGCGAGGAACTCGGCCACCGCCTCGGCCGCCACTTTTTCGGCCGGTTTTCCCAGCTCTCCGATCGAAGAGAACCCCTGCACCCCGCTGTCATATTCCGCCAGCAGAAAGAACGCGTTGCCGGTGCCGGGCGAGGGGACGGAGACGATCTCAAAATGTGAAAGGGAGGCCAGTTCCGCTTCTGCTAACAGTTTGCCGGCCTGGTGTATCTCCCGCTCGGCCACGCTATGCGGAAGATTAGCGACAATGCCGTAACCGGTGACCTTTTTCAATTGTCCTTTTTCGGCAGATGATAAAGCGTTCAACGGGTTGCCGATGGGATGGACGGTCGCTTTGACGGTCCCGCCGCCGATGGGAAAGAACCCCCACTTTTGCAGTTCAAGCTGGCAGTTCACGCCGGTCCGGGCGATGGTCGGAAGAAAGCAATATTTAATGAATTCCGCCGAAGGGGAGAGCGGGACGTTGGTACCGCCGACAACGGTGATATACGAGGTGTCGGGCGCGAACAGCAGCACCGGGAGCACTTGCTGCAGGACCATGGTGGCCGATCCGGCGGAAGGGGCGATCTGTGACACGTCGTAATCGTATATTCCCGCGTTGATATCTCCGGGCTCGAAGATCAGCTTGTCGGAAAAGAGCGAATCGCCGTTGAGCGTTCCGCGGCAGATCGAAGCGACCGCGCGGACACCGGTCAGATGCTGAGGCTGAAGCCCGGGCTTTTTCCGTCCGCGCCGAACGTTCTCTATGGTGACCGGGGTTTTGGTGATCGCCGCCAGGGAAAGCGCGGTCCTCAATATCTGTCCGCCGCCTTCTCCGTGGCTCCCGTCGATCGTGATCATATTAAGTCGCCAAGCTCCGTGAGCATCCGTTCATAATGGGTACCCTTCCAATATACTCTATCGCAGACCGGACAATATGTAAAGTTATCGAAAATGGAGTAGACCAGCGGAGGCACGCGAGGTTTGACCGCTTCTTTTTCAATGGAGACCAGCAGCGCGTTGTCCACCGCGCAGCGGGAGAACATGCGTCCGCGCTCCGGTTCGAGCTCGAGAGCGCCGAACAGTTCCTTTAACTGATCCTCCAACCTGATCGAGCGCAGCAGCACCGCGTTGACGCCGCGGATCAGGGAAAGGCCCAGGTCGCGGGTCAGGATGATGCGTCCCTCGTCCTTTGCCATCCTCACCAGCATGCTGTCGGCGGAGGTCTTGGGGTAAAGGACATCGTACCCCAGCATCCGGAGCCGGCGTGCCAGTTTGCCGAGCATATCGTCGGCGATGAAGCGCGGCTCTTTCAGCTTCTTTCGTTCCGGCCGGGAAGGCGCCGCGGCCAGATCGATACCGGGAACGATCCGGTTGAACAGGAAACAGTCATTGTTCCGGATCTCGACAAAGATCATGCCTTCCGGTCTTTTAAAGTCGACCTTGATGCCGGGCAGCCTCTTTTTCACCAGCGAACCGAGCCGCGACGCGATCTCCTGGGATGATCGTTCGTGTTCTCCCGTTCTCCTGACCTTGACGGCGAACTTTTTTTTATCTTTGAGCAAAGGCAGAGAAAAATTCAGGAATATATTTTCCAGTTCCGGCAGCGCGCAGTGAAGGGCGGGGGAGAAAGAGGTGAGCCCGTGCATCCCGGACAGTACCTTCTCTGCCGCCGGGTCGGCGGTGGTCAGGTATATCCTGCCGGTCCCGGTCTCGCATTTTGTCCCCGACAGCCGGGAACGGATCTGCAGCAGGAGATCGTTCCTGATCTTGGATTTGTTCTGATGCGGTTCCGATCCGATCTCCGGGTAGCGGATCAGGTAAAGCATTACTTCCGGTTATTGATGAAATAGGCGGCCCCGTCGTAAGCGACGGCGGCGCCGACCGCCAGGAAGAGCCAGTAATTCTCGGTCGCCAGGGCGGCAACGGAAAAAACGATCTCGATCGCCAGCGGGATACGGAGTGCCAGGTCTTTGATCTTCATTTCTATATGATTATATCAGATAAAACGCAAGAAAAACCGCCGAAATTACGATAATAAGGATAGAAGGGAGACAGAAATGGACATATCTTCCAATATTACTCTTCAATATAAGATCGCCGGACTGTTCTCCGATAATCGCAGGGAAGCGATCAACAAGCTTGATACCGATTCGCTTAAAGAAAAGCCGGTGATCGTGGCATTGAACTCGCTGCTGCTGGATAGTGATCCGGGAGTCAAGGAAGCGGCTCAGGCGAAACTTAAAGAAGTGTACCCGCAGGCTTAATAAGGGGCATAGCGGGCGAAGACGGTAAGCAATGCCAGTCCCACCACGATCAGTATCACTGCCATCAGATAGCTGCGAGTAAAAACGAAGCTATCAAAACCGAAAGCGTTTTTCTCGTATTTGTTTCCGATCAGATAATTCTTATTTATGTAATCGTTGAATTCCAT
>DATJPS010000042.1:0-2831 GCA_035506255.1 Candidatus Omnitrophota bacterium
CTGAACCTCAGGCCCTCGACCGTGGGGATGCCCGATACCATGGCATTGCCGTTTATCATCAGATTGTTGCCCGACTGGACGACGTCGATCGTGGCGGAGGCGGAATTAATGAACTTACACTCGGTCGTGGCCGCGGTAATGAGGCCGGCGTCATCGCTGATCCGGCGCAGCTCGCGTACGATCCGCTCCGTGCTCTGCCGCGCGTCCGAAAGCGCGGTCTCACGCGATTTGACGAATATCCAGGCGTTCATCGCCGACATGATGTACGAGGCGAAGGAGACCGAAAGGACGGCCACCACCAACATGATGGCGATCAGCTCGATCATGGTGTAACCGGCGCGGCTATCTGACTTCATAGGTCACCACCAGGGTCACGCCCTCGATCGTCGGCAGTTTGGTCCCCCAGACCCGGGCCTTTACCCGCTTGTACGGCGTAGGAGAGGCCGAAACGCTGTTGACGTCGGCCGTGGTCACATAATCGACGATGATCTGCCCGGTATAGGCGTTGAACGGCGCGGGGAAAGCGGCGGCCGACTCGGAGCTCACGTTGCTGAAGCTTTTCATCGTCACTTCTTCGATCCGGCGGTTGATCAGGTGTGTGCCGACCGAAAGCGAGCGGGCATCGACATCGCGCGGGGCGAGGACGATGAAGACCTTGATCAGCGCGTAGAAGGCAATCCCGATGATCACCACCGCGATCAAAAGTTCTATGATCGTAAGGCCTTTGTTGTTCTTCATCTTACATCCACCCTGCCGGTGCCGGGAGTTACCGCCACCGTCTTGGTCTGCGATCCGATCCCCAGCAGGATCGTCGCTTCCGACGAGATCGCCCAGTTCGGATAATCGGTATACGGCTGTCCCAATCCGTTGAACTCCACTTTTTTCTGGCCGCCCTCCACCGTCACGGCGACCAGGTCCACGTTGAACCGGTCGGCGACATTGACGATCATGGTCTTGGTGAAATCGGCGGGATCGGTCTCTATCGTATCGATCCCCCCGCCGGTCTGGTAAACGTAATATTTGTCGGTCGTGGTCTCAAAGCTCACGCCGTACCACTGGGTCTTGGCCATCGCCTGGTTGCGGGCGTAGCGCAGATCACCGGCCAGCTTGTCGGCCGCCGACTGGACCTTGACGCCGTTCATGAACCCGATAAAAACGAACGAAGCGAAAGACAGCAACGCCACGATCGAGAGCACGATCATGAGCTCGAGCAGCGTCAGTCCGTTCCGGCGCTTCATCGATCGAATTTTAACACCCGTTTATATCAATTTCAATACGTATCTGGCGCACACCATCAGCGTCTGCAGGCCGTAAACGGTGCTGCGGACAAAGTTGACCGAAGATGCTTCGGGGAAATACCGGCAGGGCACCGCCACTTCCCCTACCCGGAACCGGTGGCGCGCCACTTCCGCCAGCACTTCGGTGTCGAACACGAAATCGTTGGAATTCTTTTCGAAGGGGATGGTCTCCAGCACCTTACGCGAATAGGCCCGGAAACCGGTGTGGTACTCTGAAAGGCCGAGGCGGAAAGTAAGGTTCTCGCAAAGCGTAAGAAAAACGTTTGATATATATTTCCAGACCGGCATCCCGCCGGCCAGCGTATCGGCACCCCCGCCCAGCACCCGCGACCCCATCATGACGTCCTTTTTCCCCTCCGCGATCGGGGCGACCATTTCCGGGATCTTGGTCGCGTCATATTGCCAGTCGGGATGGAGCATCACGATCACGTCCGCCCCTTCCTTAAGCGCTTCGCGGTAAAGCATCTTCTGGTTGCCGCCATAGCCCAGGTTCCGCGGCGTCACCAGCACCTTGATCCCCAATTTTTTCGCCGCCGCCACCGTGCCGTCCTTCGAACAGTCGTCGCCCAGTATCACCTCGTCAACCGATCCGGGCGGTATGTCACGGTAGGTCCGTTCGAGCGTCTTTTCCGCGTTATAGGCAGGCATCACCGCTATCACTTTGGCCATCAGCGCTTCCTTTCTCCGATCAGCCATCCCATTTTCCCTATCTTCCATCCGCTAAGCTCATCCCTAAGATTATAGTTTTTCATTATCCAATCCGCAAGGCGCGGCGCGGGCGGGCTGTAGTTCCCCCGCACGATAAAACGCGGGCTCTCTTCCATCAGGCCGCGCAGCATCGCGTCCGGTATGAACTCTCCGAACGGCCTGGGATCCTTCATCCAGTAAATATAATAGAAGTAGCGGGAGGGCGCTTTCTGGCCAAGGTAAAAATATATCTCCGGCTGCGCCGACCAGACGAACACCCGGTCGCCTGGACGCATCAGCTTTGCCAGCTCGTTCGCCACCACCCGCGACACCACAAAATCACTGGTCCGGTACTGCTGTATCGATATTTGGTTGGGGGTATAGAAGAAATAAAAAGGGTAGAGAGATATCAGGTTAATGCAAAGGAGGAGCAGCAACGCGGCCGCGGCCAGGACGCGAACGGCCGGGGTCTTGATCTCTTTCCAGTTCAATAGCATGCCGGCGGATAGTAGGCAGAGCGCCGGGACCAGCTGGATATAATAATGGCCAAAGAAGAGCGATCCCGACGCCATCCCGACAAAGGACAGGATGCCCCAGATCACCAGCAGCAGCCGGTCTTTCCCCTTTTTCCCGAACAGGAACAGGATCGCCGCGAAAATGGAAAGAACCCACAAAGGCCCATTATCGGAAGCCATTATCTTAAAGATCGAATCAAGGCCATAGCGGGGATCGATGAAGAAAACGGGTGAAGGAGACGCCGCCAGATACGTCCGGTTGATGAGAAACGCGCATTTGATGAAATCCGCCAGCGCGCGGTTCAGCCAGAAATAAGCGATAAAAATCAAC
>DATJPS010000043.1:0-18599 GCA_035506255.1 Candidatus Omnitrophota bacterium
TCGATCGACGCCACTCCGTTAACGAACGCCGATGCCGGCACCGCGTCCGGCGTCACCAGTCCCGCATCCACCGTGAAGTATGTCATCCCCGTTACGTTCGGTTCCACGCTCACCGAAGCGTTGTACGCCGTTACCGTTCCCATGAACGTCTGCCCCGCTATCACCATTCCCGGCGACGACCAATCGAAACGATCGACAGGCGATGGCATCGCGATCGGGTTGAACGTCGCGATCCCCTTCACCGCGTCTATTTTTCCCGAATCAATGGTGGAGGCCACCGTTAATGTGATCTCTTTAGTCGCTTGAGTGTTCCCGCTATACCCGATCGCTCCCTTTATCTCCAGGCTGGCCCCGGCCGCGATAACCGGCGACGGTCCGCCCGCGCCGGTTATGTTCGAAGTGATCTCGACGCCGGTGTTGACGTCAAAATATCTGACGTTGAACGGGGATGAACCTCCCTCCGCGCTGACCTGGAACGATTCCGGAGTGATGCCGGCGTTCAATACTTTCACAAAGAACGTCGCGGTTTCATTGCTCGGGACCGACAGCGACCGAACCTGCGTTATCGGTGTACTTTCGTAAACCCCGATCGCGTTGTAGTCCACGCCCGATTCCAGGGTCGCGATCGCCGCATCCGGTCGGCGGGAATAGACCAGCACCGCTTCTTTTGAGATCGAAAATTCCGAAGTATCGCCGGCCAGATCGGTCTGGGTGGCCGTTATCTTTGCGCCCGCGGGAGGCAGGCCCAACCCGCTGATGTCGAACGACCCGGACCAGTCGCCGGTGCCGGAAGCGGCCGCGGTACCGATATAATTCTGTCCCTGTCCTTTATTATCGGCGGCGAACACTTCCACGACCGAATATGGCTGGGCCGTGCCGGAAGCGTTGAGCCGGATCGATGCCACGTCCACTGTCGCCGTGGAAACGACCGGCACAATTATGCCGTTGTTGGACCCGTTTGTAAGGTCGATCCCGGGCCCGCGATTGCCATGGGCAGAATTCTGGGTAACGGTCTCGCAGGTGGCAAGTGACCCATCTACCCTGATCCCGGCAAAATGGAGCCCGCCGCCGTTATTCGCTACGACGTTGGACGGGCCGATCCGGTTGAACGACGCTCCGGTCTGCACGATCACGCCCTCCTGCTGGTTCCCCAGGTCTATCGCTCCGGTGGCGTCCGTTCCGATAAAGTTCCCGACGACATGGTTATAATTGGTTTTCAGCTGTTCTATATCCACTCCAGCAAAATTGTTGCCGGATATCACGTTCCCGGCGCCGGCAGCCGTGCCCCCGATGATGTTTCGGAACGAACCGGCTCCGATAACTACGCCATAGGCCGAATTGGGCAGGGTCTGGGTCCCGTTGGCCTTGACCCCGATCAGGTTCCCCTGTATTTCGTTGGAAGATGCCTGGGAATTAAGCATTAATCCCCAGTTGTTGCCGCTGATCACATTCCCGGCACCGATCCCGCCGATCCGGTTACCGTGTCCCAGCGCGATGGCGATGCCAGTCCCGTTCGCGACCGCGTTCGCGCCGTTCTTGTCGGTGCCGATAAAATTCTTCAGGACGCGGTTTTCGCTGCCGAAGATCATGATGCCGGTATCTTTGCCGGAGATCACGTTAATCCCGCCGGTCGTGCCGTTCCCGATGCGGTTATCCAGGCCGTTGGCCGAAATATTTATCCCGGTGCCGGCCCCTCCTGAAAGCGATGTTGTCCCGCTGGTATCGACGCCGATGTAATTGCCCAATACTTCGTTCGAATCGCATTCGGACCCTCCGCCAGATATCAGGATGTCGTTGGTTTGTCCGGCAATAACGTTGCGTCCGGCAATGGTCCCATTCCCGATCCGGTTGAAAACGGCATTATCCTGCAGGAATATCCCATCAGTACCATTAGGCATAGCCACGTCCCCGCTGGAGGCCACTCCGATCAGGTTGCCGAGAATATCGTTATATTGCGTATTGTAGACATATATGCCGTAATTATTATTGCCGGATATCACATTGCCGCCACCCGAGACGCCCATCCCAACCTCATTAGAAGTTGGCCCGGCGATAACAATGATACCAAAGCCGTTGGGGACCGGCTGCACGCCGACCCGGTCAGTCCCGATGTAATTCCCGCCGATCCGGTTAAATTTCGCCGTCGCGGATGAAAGATTGATACCACCCGAATTGTTCGGGTCCGAAGGGTTATAATTCCCCGATATAATGTTCCTCTTACCGGTGTCGGCCCCTCCGACCTCGTTGCTTGCGCCCACGATCTCCACTCCGTAGCGGGCATTGCCTGCCGCCGCCTCGCCGCTGGAAGTAAGTCCCAGGTAATTTCCCCACACCTCATTGGAAGAGCTGCTCGCGTTTATATAGATGCCGCTTATCTTATTGTTGGAGATCACATTGGCCGCGCCGCCGAACGCCGCCGCGTCCGGCGTGCCGATCTGGCTGGAGTTACTGCCGACGATGTTGATCCCGTAACCTTTGTTCGGAAAGGAATAATCAACGGAGCTGTCGACGCACCCGCCGATATAATTTCCGCAGATCGTGTTCAGGTCAGAACCGCTGAAAATGTAAATGCCGTTAGATTCGTTGCTGCCGATCTGGTTCCTCTGCCCTCCCGCCACCCCGCCGATGTAATTGTTGACCGAACTGTAACCAAGATATATGCCGTAATTGCCGTTCCCCAGGCCTTTTGGCGTTCCCCCCAGGCCCGGTACGATACCGATATAATTCCCTTTAACGTAATTGCCGTTCGAGGCGTATTCGAACCCGATGCCGTTCTGTCCGTTGCCGGCGATGATGTTCGATTCCTGGGATACGTCGCCTCCGATGACGATATTATTACACCCGCCCTGAGCATAGATCCCGTGCACTGAATTCCCTAATCCGGAAGCGAAACCATTGCCGTTGGTGCCGATGATGTTCTGAACGATCTTGATCCCGCTGCTGGCGTACATTTCGATGCCGTTCTGACTGTTGCCCGAGATCACGTTCGGCTGCTGCCCGAAGGCGCCGATAAAGTTTGCGTCGCAATTGTTCAGGTAGATGCCATCGCTGTTCGGCAGTTTGGCCGTGCCCGACCGGTTAAGCCCGATGCAATTGCCGACGATGGAATTATAGAGGGGGCTGGAGGTCTGGTAGTATATATTAATGCCGTAGGAGGTGTTACCGGATATGACATTCCCCCCGTCCGCCGTGCCATCCCCTATTTTATTAAAACTGGAACCGGCGCTAATCCTGATCCCGCAATCGTTGGCCAGTAGCGCGGTCCCGTTCGCGTCCGTCCCGATATAATTTCCCAGCACTTCGTTGCTGTCTGAGGAATTGATGATAAAGACACCGTTCTGGTTGCCGGATATCAGATTGCGGCCGGCCGCGGTGCCGTTGCCGATCAGATTATAAGATGTCCCCGCACTAAGATAGATCCCATGGTAATTCCCTTTTTTGGACTCTCCGGTGGCGGTGGTGCCGATATAATTGCCCAGGACCTGATTATGATTGCCCCCCGACACTTGGATCGCAACATTGCCGCCGCCCGAATACCCGTTTATCGCAAGCCCTTCGATCGTGCAATAGGAACCCGCAATTCCAAATCCTATGCTACCGCCTCCCTTGCTGATCTCTATCTGCGGTCCGTACGGATTATAGCTTTCAGCCGTCGGCTGGGTATTGCCGTTGATGATTATTCCAGACAAAGAAAGGTCCAGCGAAGAATTGATCACGATCCGGAACCATTTGGCCCCGGTCGCTTCGTTAGTCACCCAGCCCGGGCCATTTGGCGCGGCGAACCCTTCCGAAGTGGGGATATTGAAATATATCGGCTGGACCGAGAAGTTTTCCTGCGCTACGGCCCAGGGCAACGAGCCGCTGGTCGAAGCATCGCTGGAGCAATTGGTCACCGTATAGTAAGGCGCGGCGGCAGAAACGGAAGAGATAATTAATAGAAGACAAAATGACAATAAAGTGATTTTTTTCATATATAGCCCAATTCTAAATCAGCTATGGTTATTGTCAAGAGGCAAGGGTCAGAAAAGTTTTTCCTGCTCCGCCAGCCGGGCCGACGCCGCCTTTACGAAATCGCGGAAGAGCGGGTGCGGGCGGTTGGGGCGCGATTTGAACTCGGGGTGGTACTGCGTCGCCAGGAACCAGGGGTGGCCGGGAAGTTCCACCACCTCCACTAAATTCGCCTTTTCATAAATACCGGAACTTACCAGCCCCGCCCCTTCCAGCCGGTCGCGGAACTGGTTGTTGTATTCGTAACGGTGGCGGTGGCGCTCCTGTACCAGTTCTTCATTATATGCCTTGAACAGGAGCGTTTCCTTCTTGATCCGGCAGGGGTAAGCGCCCAGGCGCATGGTCCCGCCCTTGTCGGTGATGTCCTTTTGTTCCGGCAGCAGGTCGATGACCGGGTATTTGGTCTGGGGATCGAACTCGGTGGAGTGCGCCCCCTGCAGATTTAGGACGTTGCGCGAATATTCGATCACCGCGCACTGCATTCCCAGGCAGAGGCCAAAGAACGGGAGCTTGTTCTCGCGGGCGTACTTGATCGCCTTGATCTTACCTTCGATCCCGCGGATACCGAACCCGCCCGGGATCAGGATGCCGTGCGCGCCGCGCAGCAGCGGGTCAAGGTCTTCCGCCGCTTCGGCCACTTCCGCGTTGACCCAGATAAAGTCGACGGCGCAATTGTTGGCGATCCCTCCGTGTTTGAGCGATTCGACGATACTGATGTACGAATCCCTTAAAAGCGTGTATTTGCCGACGATCGCGATCTTTACCGTCCGCTCCAGCTTCTTCATCGTATCGACGATGCGGATCCATTCTTCCAGGCTGGCCGGCTGGGAGATGAGATCGAGGTATTTGACCACGATCTCGTCCAGCCGCTCTTTTTCGAGCGCCAGCGGGCATTCGTAGAGCAGTCCCAGGTCGGGGAGCGAGATCACCGCGTCCTTGGCCACGTCGCAGAAGAGGGAGATCTTTTCCCTCAGCTCCTGCGTCAGCGGCTCCTGGCTGCGGCAGATGATGATGTCGGGCTGAATGCCGATGGCGCGCAGTTCCTTGACCGAGTGCTGGGTCGGCTTGGTCTTGAACTCCTTGGTGGTCTCGAGGAAGGGGACGAGCGTGACGTGGATATTGAGGCAGTTGTCGCGCCCCACTTCCTTGCGGAACTGGCGGATCGCCTCCAGGAACGGCAGGCTCTCGATATCGCCCACCGTGCCGCCAATCTCGCAGATCACGACGTCGAAATGCTCTTCGCGGGTGACACGACGGATGCGCTCCTTGATCTCGTTAGTGACGTGAGGGACCACCTGCACGGTGCCGCCCAGGTAATCGCCGCGGCGCTCCTTGTTGAGCACCGACCAGTAGACCATGCCGGTGGTGATGTTGTTGGCCTTGCCCAGGTTAACGTCGATGAAACGTTCGTAATGCCCCAGGTCCAGATCGGTCTCGGCGCCGTCCTCGGTGACAAAGACCTCGCCGTGCTGGTACGGGTTCATGGTGCCGGGATCGACGTTGATGTAGGGATCGAGCTTCTGGATGGAAACGGAGATGCCGCGCGACTTGAGCAGGCGGCCGAGAGAGGCGGCGGTGATACCTTTGCCCAGCGACGACACTACGCCGCCGGTAACAAAAATATATTTCGTCCTCTTAATTTCTTCCATTATCCGCCTACCATGTTATCTTCAATTCTACGCGGCAATTTCATCAGCTTGACCCTTAAGATGCGGCGCTTCTGCACTTTGTCGACCGTGATCTGCAGGTCATCGTATTTTACCACATCTCCCGCCGAGGGCGCCTTGCCAAGCTGATTAAAGACGAACCCGGCCAGGGTTTCGTATTCCCCTTCCGGCAGGGCGAGCGAAAGTTCGCGGTTGACGTCGGCGATCGTCAGCTTGCCGTCGATGAGGAAAGTCCTGTCGTCGATCTCGTAGATATTGCGCTCGGTCTTTTCGAACTCATCGTGGATCTCCCCCACGATCTCCTCTACCAGATCTTCCATGCTCACGATGCCGGCGGTGACGCCGTATTCGTCCACCACCACCGCCAGGTGATTGTGCGACGCCTGCATCTGGTGGAGAATGTCGTCCAGCCGTTTGGTGTCGGGGATGAACATCGCCGCCCGCATGAAATCGCGGAGCTTCTCACCCCGCCGGCAGTCCATCAGCTCCTTGGCGTAGATCACGCCAACGATGTTGTCCAGGTTGCCCTCATAGACCGGGATGCGCGAGTGCCCGGTCTCTTTGATCAGGTCGATCGCCTCGTCGATGGTGGCGTCCTGCTCCACCGCCTTGATGTCGGGCCGGGGGGTCATCACTTCCTTGACCGTGGTATCGCCGAACTCGAAGATGGAGGAGATCATCTCCTTTTCCGACTTCTCGATCACTCCCTCCTGGGCGGAGGCGGCGATCAAGAACTTGATCTCCTCTTCGGTAACGAACGGCCCGCCCTGCGGCAGCCTGCCGCCGAAAAGATAGAGCAGCGGGGCGGAAATGAAAGTGAGGAACCAGGCCACCGGGGTCAGGACCCAGGCGATGATGTAGATCGGCCAGGCGGCCAGCGGCGCGATCGCCTCCGGATGCCGGATGGCGATGGTCTTGGGGGTGATCTCGCCGAATACCAGCAATAGGAATGTCATCGCCCCGGTCGCGATGCTCGCCGCCACCCCTTCCCCGCCCCAGTTATAGGCGGTGGTCCAGCGGAGGACGATGGTGGTAGCCAGCGCGGCCGACCCGATGTTGGCGATATTGTTGCCGATCAGGATGGTCGAAAGCAGTTTGGCCGGATCTTCCTTGAGCTTGCGGATCAGACTCGCGCCCGGGACCCGCCGCTCTTCCATGTGCTTCACCTTGAGTTGCGAAAGCGAGGTCAGCGCCGTCTCCGTCAGCGAAAAGAAGGCGGAGAAAAATATGCAGACCACGAGTATCAGGAACTCTATCACTTTATCCCCATCTCCTTATGCGTGTAACCGAGAACATGCAATGTGCCATGGACCGCCAGCCGTACCAGTTCGTCCTTTAACGTCACCGAATACTCCCGCGCCTGCCTTTTTGCGACCGGCAGGGAAATGTAAATGTCGCCCAGGATCCCGTTCTCGTCGATATTGAAAGAAAGGACGTCGGTCGTCTTGTCCTTCTTCCGGTATTCCCGGTTCAACCGTCTCATCAGCGCGTCGCCGACCAGCGAAATGCTGATCGTCCCGTCCGCCCGGTCTTTTTTAAGCGTATCCGCTACGCTTCTGCGGACCGTCCGCGCTTCCGCGGCGCCGATCTTCCCGTTTATCTCAATCTTCATCGTACTCGGCGATGTTCTTGAGCTCGCTGATATCGGCCCCCAGGCCGATCAGCTTCTTGTCCAGCCCTTCATAGCCGCGTTCGATGAAGCGGTCGATGTCCTCGATCAGGGTCTCCCCCTCCGCCGCCAGCCCGGCGATGATCATCGCCGCCCCCGCCCGCAGGTCGCGGCTCTTTACCGGCGCCCCCTGCAGTTTGGGCACTCCGGTCACGATGGCGCTCTGCCCTTCGAGCCGGATATCGGCCCCCATCCGCTTAAGTTCCTGCACGTGCATGAACCGGTTCTCGAACACCGTTTCGGAAATGACGGAGGTCCCCTCCGCCAGCGTGAGCAAAGTGATCATCTGCGGCTGCATATCGGTGGGGAAACCTGGGAACGGCTGGGTCTTGATGTCGACCGCTTTCAGCCCGTCCGGCACCCGGATGCTCACTTTGTCCAGGTCGATGCCCACCATCACTCCCGCCTGCCTCAATTTGATTATCAGCGGATCGAGATGGGAAACGTTCACGTTCTTTATCTGAACTTCTCCGTGCGACACCGCCGCCGCGATCATCAGCGTCCCCGCCTCGATCCGGTCGGGGATGATGGAATGGTCGAGCGAATGGAGCGTCTGAACGCCCGAGATCCTTACCGTTTCGGTCCCCGCCCCTTCGATCTTCGCCCCCGCCTTGTTGAGGAAATCGGCCAGGTCGACGATCTCCGGCTCGCGGGCGGCGTTCTCAATGACCGTTTCCCCCTCCGCCAGCGACGCCGCCATCATGATGTTCTCGGTCGCGCCCACAGACGGGAAGTCGAGCAGGATCCGGTCGCCCTTTAATTTTTTGGCCTTGGCGATGACGAAGCCGTGCTCCAGTTCCACTTTGGCGCCGAGCGATTCCATCCCTTTGATATGAATGTTGACCGGACGGGAACCGATGGCGCATCCGCCCGGCAGAGGTACCTTGGCGAACCCGGTACGCGCCAGCAGCGGCCCCATGATGAAGAACGAAGCGCGCATTTTGGTCACCAGCTCGTACGGCGCCACGTGCTTGACGTAATCGTTGACCCAGACCTTCACCGTGTTCGGCTTCAGATACTCCGCCCGGATCCCGAGCGTGCGGAGGACGCGGATCATGGTGAGGATATCGAGAAGGTCGGGGACGGAGCGGACGGTGGTGGTGCCGTGGGTCATGATGGTGGCGGCCAGGATGGGGAGCGCGGCGTTCTTGCTGCCGGAGACCTCGACCTCCCCTTGCAGTTTCTTCCCGCCGACCACCAGTATCCTTCTCATGCCTTGAACTCTCCCGGCCGGCGGTCGGTGAAGCCGAAATGGTGCAGTATCGCCTGCACGATCCGCTCCGACGCATGGCCGTCACCGTAAGGATTGACCGCTTTGGTCATTTTAGCGTACTCATTTTTGTCTGTCAGCAGCGTTTCGGTCTCGTTGAAGACCGCTTCCTCCGAAACTCCGATCAGTTTCACCGTCCCCGCCGCGATCGCTTCCGGCCGTTCGGTCTTTTCCCTCAGCACCAGCACCGGCTTGCCCAACGATGGAGCTTCTTCCTGCACCCCTCCCGAATCGGTGAGTATGATGTATGCCGCTTTCATCAGATGGACGAACGGTTCGTAATCCATCGGCTCGACGATGTCCACGTTCTCCACCTCGCCCAATATCTCGCGGGCCGCGGTCTGCACCATCGGGTTCTTGTGCGCAGGGAATACCACCTGGACCTCTTTTTCGTGCTTTTTAGCGATCCGGGCGATCGCCCGCATGATACCGTTCATCGGCGGGCCGAACGATTCGCGCCGGTGCGCAGTCACCACGATCAGTTTTTTCGACGGGTCGATCTTCAGGCCGGTCTTGGCCAGGTCGAACTTGCGGTTGGAGACCATCAGCAGAGCGTCGATCACCGAATTGCCGGTAAGGTAGATATTGCCTTTGATCGTCCCTTCGGCCAAGAGCTTATCGGCGGCGGTGCGGGTGGGAGCGTAATGCTGGTCGGCCACCACCGAAATGAGCCGGCGATTGACCTCTTCCGGGAAGGGACGCCACTTGTCGCCGGTCCGCAGCCCCGCTTCCACATGGCCGATCGGTACTTTGTTGTAGAACGCGGTGAGCGCGGCGGCGAACGCGGTGGAGGTATCGCCCTGCACCAGGAGCATGTCCGGCTTTTCCCTGAGCAGGATGTTCTCCAGCCCCTGCAGGGTTTTTACCGCAATGCGGGAGAGCGTCTGGTCCGCTTCCATTATGTCCATGTCGTAGTCGGGGCGGATATCAAAGATGTGCATCACCTGGCGGAGCATCTCGTGGTGTTGGCCGGTGGAAACTATGATCCCCTGGAGGATGTCGGGATGCTTTTCGACCTCCAGTATGATCGGCGCCATCTTGATCGCTTCCGGCCGCGTGCCGAAGACGAACATTATCCGTTTACGATTGTACATTTTCTCCTCTACCTCTGTAGTGACAATAGCATCGCCCCGATGCTCAGCAAAAAGCAGGCGATATAGATCGCCATCACCGCTTCCCTTTGCGAAAATCCCGCCCTCAGCAGCATGTGGTGGATATGCCGGTTATCGGCGGAGAACAGCGACCGCCGCGCTCCCAGCCGCCGCCCAATGGCGAACACGGTATCGAAGATCGGGACGCCCAATATCATGACCGGGATGATGAGGGCGACCACCAGCGTGGTCTTGAACACCCCGATGATCGACGCCGAGGCGAGCACGAACCCAAGAAAATAGCTTCCGGAATCGCCCAGGAATATCTTGGCGGGGAAAAAGTTATACCGGAGGAACCCGAGCGCGGAGCCGCAAAGCGCCAGCATCACCACCGCCGCGGCGATCTGATGGGTGCGCAGCGCCACGATGAAAAGGGTGCCGGCCGAAATGGCGGTGACCCCCGCCGCCAGCCCATCCAGCCCGTCGATAAGGTTGATGGCGTTAGTCATGCCGACCAGCCAGAGGACGGTGAGGACGATCCCCACCCACCCCAGTTCCATAATGTTGTTAACCGGACTGGAAATAAAGTTGATGGAAACTCCCAGGTAGACAACGACCAGGGCGACCGCGGTCTGCCAGGCCAGCTTTACCATCGGGCTGAGGGAATAGATATCGTCAAGTATGCCGAGGATAAGGATCAGGGTGCCGCCCAGGCCGATCGCCAGCAGGTGTTTGCCGTCCAGTCCCCGTCCCATCATTTTGGCGGCGATAACGGAGAAAGCCAGCGCCAGCATAAACCCGGCATAGATGGCCAGGCCGCCCATGCGGGGGATTATCGTTTTATGGACCTTTCTTTCGTTGGGATGGTCGACCGCCCCGATCCTGACGGCGAGTTTTTGGACGAGCGGGGTCAGCAGAACGGTAACGGCAAGCGCTATTAGGAAGGCGGGAATGTATATAAGCATCTCGGGATTACATTTTATCACCTCAGGCAGGGTGTTTCAAGCGCTGGCGGCAAGACCGCGCGTCATGTTATAATTGACCGTAATGCAAATAACAACTTACGCATTACGGATTACGCATTACGCGTTACGAAGGAGTAAAAGATGAGATTTGATATCGAAGAGGAACATTTTACCGTATTCAACTTGCTGCTGCTGATGCTGGTATGGCTGATCACCTGCAACCTGGTCATCTATTTCAATGTCTATTTCCATTTCCTGCCGACGCTGATCGCGATCCTGCTCGGCCTGCTCGATTCGGTGCTGGCGCTGGCGATCGTGATCATAACGGTCTATATCTCGATCCAGTGGATACGGCACCATAATCTCGGCTGGTGGGTGCTGATCGCGCTGATCGTGCTCTTTATCCTCTCTTACGGATTGGAGCTGACGGTGAAGAACATCTTCATCCGCGAGCAGATCTTCAACCAGCAACAAATGCGGTGAGCTATCAGCGGACCTGACAACGGATGAACAGATAAGGCGATCGGGAACTTATCAACGGACCTGACAACGGATGAACGGATAAAGAGATCGGGAACTTATCAACGGACCTGACAACGGATGAACGGATAAAAGAATCGGATACTGACTCGGGCCAGGCCTCACCCATGCCCGCTGGGCGGCTCGGCAAAGCGACTTAGAAAGATCGAGGGAACGGAGCGGAGCGAGCGTTGAGAACCTTGGTTCTCAAGATGATAATAATTAACCGGTCCAATGCGTGTGGCGCTATCGTCTAGTGGCCCAGGACGTGGCCCTCTCAAGGCCAAAACACGGGTTCGACTCCCGTTAGCGCTATTTCCTCTCTTAATCAAGAAAACACCCCACTCTATCTTCTACTGGAGTCGAACATGGTAAAAGAGGGAGGATCCATGCGAAGCATGGAGGGAGAAAAAACGAGAGTTTTGTCTCCGGGGGAGCAGTAGAGCGAAGCGGAACGTCGAGGGGCAAAGCCCCCTTGAAGAGCGAACGAAGTGAGCGAGTGAGATCTCCCGTTCGCGCTATTTTATTTCTTCCTCTTGCATTTAAACATGCTCCACTCTAAACTATTATCTAATGATCAATAGACTCAAGGCCTTATTGATCCTTGCTGCGATATTTTTCTCGGCCTCTGCCTCCTTTGGAGCCATCCCCACTCAAATATACTTCGATACTCGCAGTGGAAAGACGGTGGAGGTGGCGGCGGGAAGGATACTGGTAAAGTTCAAGCCCGCCGTTTCCGCCAGTTCCATCAATTCCATCAATCAAATAGCGGGAGCGTCCGTCGTTACCCGCCTCCCCGAGGTCGGCGCAATGGAGATCTCGTCCGGCGCGACGGTCGACCAGCTCCTGGCCGCTTATAAGGCAGATCCCAATGTCGAATACGCAGAGCCGGACTTTATCTACCCGCCCATGTCCACCATCCCCAACGACACTTACTTCTCCCGCCAGTGGGGGCTGGTTAACATCAAGGCTCCGCAGGCGTGGGATATTCAGAAAGGTTCGGCATCGGTCATCATCGCCATCCTCGATTCCGGCGTTGATACCACCCATCCCGACCTTTCAACCCGCGTTTATGCCGGGCACAACTACATCGACAACAACAACGACGTGACCGACCTGTTCGGCCACGGCACCCACCTGGCCGGGATAATCGGAGCGGAGACCGATAACGCCGTCGGCATCGCCGGGACCACCTGGGGCTGCCGGATGATGATCCAAAAAGTGTTCGACGCCAGCGGAGGCGGAGATACCGCTTCCATTCTAGCGCAGGCGCTCATCGACGCCGCCAACGCCGGCGCCAGGGTGATCAACATGAGCCTGGGCGGAGCCACCTACTCCGCCACGTTCGATAACGCTGTCCAGTACGCCCACGGCAAAGGGTGCGTCATTGTCGCCTCGGCCGGCAACACCGGCGACAACACCGTCAGCTACCCCGCCTCGTTCAACAACGTCATCAGCGTAGCGGCGGTGGACCGGTACGACAACCGCGCCGCCTATTCCTCTTACAACGCGTTCGTCGACGTCTGCGCTCCCGGCGGCTACGACTCCATGCATGGGCCGGGAATGATCTACAGCACCACGCCCACCTATTACTTCACCAAGCAGGCCAGCGGTTATTACAACAACTACGATTACATGCAGGGGACCTCGATGGCGGCGCCGTTCGTCGCCGGGTTCGCGGGGCTCATCTTCTCGCAAAACCCCACCTGGACCAATACCCAGGTGGAAAACCTGATAATATCTTCCGTCGACCACCTTGGGACCGCCGGGCGGAATGATTATTACGGTTATGGAAGGATAAATATGTACAAGGCGTTCAACACCACGCCCCCTTCCCCTCCCGCAACTCCCGCTCTTACCCAGGACCGGCACCGGATCACGGTCTCGCTTTCCGCCGGAGGACAGCAAAACCTGGAGGAATTCCTGATCTACCGGAGCGGCTCCGCGGCCGGGCCGTTCTCTCTTATCGGCACCGCCGACGCGTCGGCCACCAGCTACGAGGATGATGTTACGCAGGAAGGGACCTATTATTACGAAACGGGGCTGGTGGACGCGGCTGGGCTTATTAGCGGGCTCAGCGCCGCCGCTTCCATCACCGTATCGTTCTCGCTTGACGATATCTATATATATCCCAATCCGCTGACCACCGGCACCACCGCCGAAGTCAACTTTGGCGGCCTGGCGGGGGACGAGAACATCCGGATCTACACCATCAGCGGCCAGTTCATGGCATCGGGCTTTCCCCAGGGACAGACCCAGTGGAAATGGAATGCGCGCAACTTTGCCGGGAACCAGGCCGCAAGAGGGATCTACCTTTACCTGATCAGCCGCCCCGGCGGGCAGAAGCGGGTGGGAAAGATCGCAATTTTATGAGAATAAGTAAGCCGAGAATAAATTCTCGCTTAAAATTCAACCGCGAATTAATTCGCGGGGCCGTTCTATTGGTACTGATCCTGTTATCCGCCGCCGCGTTCGCCGCCAATGACAACACCGGTACCTCGCCGGGCAACTTCCTCAAGCTGGGAGGCGGGACGCGGCCCGCCGCCATGGGTAACGCGTTCGTGGCGCTGGCCGACGACATCAACGCCATTTACTGGAACCCGGCCGGGCTCACCCAGCTGGGGGCGTTCGCGTTCTCTTCCATGTACGCCGCTCTGCCGGCCGATATGAGCTATTCTAACATTTCGCTCGGGACCAGCATCCCGCGCACCAGCATGAGCTCCGGCCTTTCGATCGATTACGTCAACGCCGGACAGATCGCGGAGACCACGCTCGACCAGCCTTACGGGACGGGAAAATATTTCACTCCCTCGTTGTTCGCCCTCACCTGCCCCCTGGCTTACCGGATCGGCCCGTTATCGATGGGATTCAACGTCAAGATGATAGGCGACATGATCGGCACCAGCGATGCGCTCGGCTACGGCATCGACGCCGGGATGCTCTGGAAGATAAACGACCAGTTCTCCATCGGCGCCTGCGGCCGCGACCTGACCGGCGCGTCCGATGTCATCCCCGCCAAAGGGGAAACGGCCGCTCCCGCGCAAGGACATGACGGGCTGGCGCCGGATTATACATTTGGAGCGGCTTATCGCCTGCCGTTCCTCGCTCTCTGCCTCGACTACGACATGCCGTCCGACGACCAGGCGTTCTTCTGCCTGGGGGCGGAATACAACTTCAGGGACTTCTTTTTCGGGCGGATCGGGTTCTCCACCCGCAGCGAAGAGATGGCGGGGAACAACTTCGGGGCGGGCGTGGGATTGAAGCTGGGGATATTGAAGATCGATTACGCGTACGTGCCGGACGGTGACCTCGGCGTGACCCGTCGCATCTCCATCGGCCTGGCCACGGAGATCAAGGCCGATCGGGCGGAACAGAATCCATCGCCCGCTCCCCCGTCCGCCGGACAGGGCAAAGCGCCCAGCACGCCGCCTCCACCCCTTCCGCCTCCGACACCCGAAGTGAAACCGGTGCCGACGGCCGAAGCGATCGTTGTCCCTTCCGCGGAAGCAAGACCGGCAGTTACTTTTGAAGCGAACGGGATGCCGCCGGGACTGGTCCCCGGCTATATCCCCCCAGTGCCCGCAGAGATCAAACCTTTGCCGGAAGAGAAACCGGTACCGGTAAAAAAAGTTACGGTAAAAAAGAAGTTAAAGAAAAAGGCGAAGCGCAAGTAACGGTCTTATCTGACGATCAGTTTCCCCACGACCTCGCTCAACATGATCACCGCCAGCGCGATCGCCAGGTGCTCGAACACCGCGTACATCGGGTTCTCGTCCTCGTCCCGCCCGATGATGTAGCTCATCAGCGAAAGCAGCAGCAGGCCATAGATTATCGAACTACAGATCGCGGCGCCGATCGGCAGGAACATCATAAAGAGCACGAAGACCAGCGACACGATGAACCGGGTCGTGAAATTGGTGGCGGTGGAGAACCAGACCTCCCTCCGGCTCAACCGTTCCGATTCCTGGAACACGTGGATCCCGAACGAATCGGAAATGTTGTCGGCCAGCGCGATCACCAGAATGCTGGTAATGATGGCCGGCTTGGCGTTAGCGCTCGAATTAAGCCCCATGATCAGCCCCATATTGGTGATAAGCGCGGAGGACGCGCCGAAACTGAACTTGGTGCTGAAGAGACGCACGTTCTTCCTTAAATGTCTTAACATGACTATGCGATCGGCAGCAGGAACATAAACCTGCTCCCCTCTCCCAATCCCTGCGATTCGGCCCAGATGTAGCCGTTATGCGCCTCGACGATGCGCTTGGCGATGGCCAGCCCCAACCCCACCCCGCCCTTGGTCCGCGTCATGTGGTCCTCTACCTGAAAAAACCCGGAGAATATCCTTTCTAGATTTTCTTTCGATATCCCGATGCCGGTGTCGGTGACGGAGAATTCCACCCCGCCCGAGACCTTGTTGATCTCCAGCTTGATCTTGCCGTTCTCGGGAGTGAATTTGACGGCGTTGTCCAGAAGGATCTTGAGCACGTGCGTGATCCGCTTTTTGTCCATCATCGCGGTGGGGAGGTCTTCGCCCAGCTTGAGCGTTAGCTCCAGTCCCTTCGACTCCGCCGGTTTGCGGGCCTGTTCCACCGCGTCCTCGGCCAGCAGTTTAAGCGAGACCGGCTCCCGCTCCAGTTTCCATTCTTTGATCTCCAGCCACGAGAAGTCGAGCATCTCGTCCACCAGATTCTGCATTTTGCCGATCTGGCGGTGGATGATGGTGACCAGCTGGCGGTCGGTCTCGGACATCGTTTTACTCTCCAGCAGCTGGCTGGAAGAATCTTTGATGGGAGTGATGGGCGTGTAGAGCTCGTGGGATATGACCGAAAGGAAATCGGCCTTGAGCTTTTCCAGCTCTCCCAGCTTGTCCGACATCCGGTTGAAGCCGGTGACCAGGGAACCGAGCTCGTCCTTGCGGAAGATGTTGATCTTGAACCCGTACTTTCCTTCTTCGATGTTCTGCACGCCGGACAACAGGGCCATGATCGGATTGGTGATGGTGATGGCGCCGATCCGCCCGAAGATGATCGCCAGGATCAGGCCGATAGCGAAGCTGACGATCACCAGGTCGCGGATCTGCCGCTTGGCGTTGTCGATGTCGGCCACCGAAATGTCCACCCCCACGATCGCCACCGGCTGGCCCTGGAAATTGTGGACCGGCGCGAAGCCCGAAAGCCAGCGCCCCCACTTGTCGCCGTTTATCTTGTGGTCGGCCAGCGCGCCGCTGAACGCCTGCCGCATTTCCGGGTCCTGCGCGGTGTCATATTCCTCCCCCAGGCGCGCCCTTGTCTTGGGATCAAAATCCTCGTCCGCCACGAACTTCCAGATGTTCGGCTTCTTGGAGCTGACCATCACGTAGATCCCCCTGATCTTGGGGTCCTGCAGCTGGATGTCCTTCAGGTATTTCTTAAGGTCCCAGAACAGCTTGGACTTTTCGTTCCCCGCCATGATGACCGGGATCGATCCCGCGTCTATGTGAGCGGCGACCAGCTTGGAGGTGAGCAGCAGTTGCGAGCGGAGGGAATTCATCATCGAATCGTCGAGCTGGACGTAGAAAAAGAAAGAGAGGCCGGCGATCACGACCGTGATGATGGCGGCGATAAAAATGCCGAACTTATCTTGCAGCGTGAACCCGAATCTCATCCTGCGGGAATTATATCACATATTAAATGATGATATAATTAAGTATGGACCTGTTCGACGGGAATCTGGCGGAATACAAGGCAAAGGAGGCGCCCCTGGCCTACCGGATGGCCCCGCGCGCGCTCGACGAGATCGCCGGCCAGCAGGGGATCATCGGCCCCGGCAAACTGCTCCGCCGGTTGATCGAGACCGACCGGGTATCGTCCGTCATCCTCTACGGGCCTCCCGGCGTGGGGAAGACCGCCACCGCCCGCGTCATCGCCAATTCCACCAAAGGCCATTTTGAATGGCTCAACGCTTCCACCGCCAAGGTGGACGACATCCGCCGCGTGAGCCTCGAGGCCAAAGAGCGGATCAAGATGACTAAGACCAAGACCATCCTCTTCCTGGACGAGATCCACCGCTTCAACAAGCTCCAGCAGGACTCCCTCCTGCCCGACGTGGAGGAAGGGAACCTGATCCTCATCGGCGCCACCACCGAGAACCCGTTCTTCTATGTCAATTCGGCGCTCGTCTCCCGCTCCAACATCTTCGAGCTCAAGCCGCTTTCGGAAGACGAGCTTAAACAATTGATCCTCCGCGCGCTGGCCGATAAGGAGCGCGGGCTGGGAGCGATAAAGATAACCATGCACGACGACGCCCTCGCCCATCTGGCAAAACTGTCCGATGGCGACGCTCGCCGCGCCCTCTCCGCGCTCGAGCTGGGGGTGCTCTCCACTCCCGCGAACAAGAAGGGAGCGATCGATTTCACGCTGGCGGTGGCGGAGGAATCGATCCAGAAGAAAGCGGTGGTCTACGACAAGAAAGGCGACCAGCACTACGACACCATCTCCGCCTTCATCAAGTCGATGCGCGGCTCGGACCCGGACGCCGCGCTCTATTACCTGGCTAAGATGATCTACGCCGGGGAGGATCCGCGCTTCATCGCCCGCCGGATCGTGATCTGCGCGGCGGAGGACGTGGGTAACGCCGACCCGCTGGCGCTGGTGGTGGCGAATTCGGCGATGCAGGTGGCGGAGTTCGTCGGTCTGCCGGAGGCGCGCATCCCGCTGGCGCAGGCGGCGGTCTATGTCGCCACCGCCCCCAAGAGCAACGCCGCCTACGCCGGGATCGACGCCGCCATCAGTGATGTGGAAAAGAACCCGACGCTGGAAGTGCCGCTGCATCTTAAGAATGCGGTCTATGAGGGAGAAAAGAAGCTGGGAAAGGGAAAAGGGTACAAATACGCCCACAACTCGAAGACCGGCTACATCCCGCAGGAATATCTGGCCGCCAGGAAAAAGTATTACGAGCCGAAAGAGATCGGTTACGAGAAAAAGATAAAGGCCCGGATGGAGAACCTGAAGGGCCCGGAGGAATGAGACTGCTCGGCGCCCACATGTCGATCGCCGGGGGGCTCGACAAGGCGGTCGATCGCGGCAACCTGATCGGCTGCACCGCCATCCAGATCTTCGTCAAGAACAATAACCAGTGGTTCGGAAAGACTCCGGGCAAAGACGAGGTCGAACTTTTCGATAAGAAACGGAACATGTTCGTTTTTGCCCATACCGGTTACCTTATAAATCTCGCCTCTTCCAACCCGGATAATATGGAAAAATCGATCAAGTCGATGCGCCAGGAACTGGAGCTGGCGGAAATGTTCGGCCTGCCGTTCACCGTGCTCCACCCCGGCTCCCACCTGGGACAGGGGGAAGAAAAGGGGCTGGAGCTGGTCGCCAAGAATATAAATAAATTATTCAAGGATACGAGCGGTTACAAAGTGAAAGT
>DATJPS010000044.1:0-6587 GCA_035506255.1 Candidatus Omnitrophota bacterium
AAAAAGTCCGCCCTCAAAAAGTAACGGCCGCCCATGCTACTCGACAAGCTCGACAAGATCGAAGCGCGTTATACCGAACTCCAGAACCTTTTATCCACCAAAGAGGTCATTGATGACCGCGAAAAACTGCAGAAATACGGCAAGGAGCTAAAAGACCTGGAAGAGATGGTCACGGCGATACGCGAATACCGCAAAATAGATAACGACCTCAAGGACGCGCAAAACCTGCTGTCCGATCCGGAAATGACGGAAATGGCCAAGGCCGAGATAAAGTCCCTGGAAGAGAAGAAGCAAGCCGAGACCGCCCGCATCGAGATGATGCTGGTGCCGAAGGACCCGCTGGACGAGAAGAACGCTATCATGGAGATCCGCGCCGGGACCGGTGGCGATGAAGCGGCGCTTTTCGCGGGCGAGCTGATGCGCATGTACCTGCGTTACGCGGAAAAGAAGGGTTTTAAGACCGAGATCATTGAATCCAACCCCACCGGACTGGGAGGATACAAAGAAGCGGTGTTCTCCATCATCGGGAAGAACGCATACGGGACGTTCAAGTATGAAGGCGGCACACACCGGGTGCAGCGCGTTCCCAAGACCGAAGCGGGAGGAAGGATCCACACCTCAGCCGCCACCGTCGCCGTACTCCCCGAAGCGGAGGATGTGGACGTGCAGATAGATGAAAAGGAACTGCGGGTGGACACATACCGCGCCGGCGGACCGGGCGGCCAGAACGTGAACAAGGTCAGCTCCGCCATACGAATCACCCATCTTCCCACCGGTATCGTGGTCGCCTGCCAGGAGGAGCGCTCCCAGCACCAGAACCGGGCCAAGGCGATGAAGCTGCTCCGCGCCAAGTTGTTCGAGATCGCCGAAGAAAAGGCGCGCAACCAGCGCGAGACCGCCCGGCGTATCATGGTCGGCAGCGGCGACCGGTCCGAAAAGATCCGCACTTATAATTTCCCTCAGGGACGCATCACCGACCACCGGATCGGCTTTACAGTCTACCAGCTGCAAGAGTTCATGGACGGAGATATCGACGAGGTGATCGAAGCGCTCCAGACCGCGGACCGCGTGGCCAAGCTCGAAAAGGCGCAATGACCGTACTCCGTTCCGAAAAAGAGGTCCTGATGTGCCATGCGCTCGGTATTAACCGCGTGCGCCTGCTCTCCCACCCCGAGCTTTTCGATAGAAAGAACCCCAAATATCTCGAGCTGTTGCAAAGGCGCGAAAATAACGAACCGGTCGCCTATATCGTTGGCCACCAGCCGTTCATGGGCCTTAATATACTGGTCGACCGCTCCACCCTCATCCCCCGCCCGGAAACGGAAGAACTGGTTGAACTGGCGATCAAAACGATCGCACTTGGCGGATCACGGATCACACACTACGAGATTCTTGATATCGGTACCGGTAGCGGCTGCATCTCGCTCGCCCTTGCGTCCAAAATAAAGAACGCGGCGGCCACGGGCGTGGACCGTTCGGCAAAAGCATTGGCCGTCGCCTGTAAGAACGCGGAAATTAACGGTTTATCCGGGAAGGTGAGATTTATTGAGAGGGACCTTTTCGGTGCGGTGGACCGCAAATATGACCTGATAATATCCAATCCGCCCTATATCCCTTCCGGCGATATCCCCGGGTTAATGCCGGATGTGAGGAACTGGGAACCGAAAGAGGCACTCGACGGCGGGATGGACGGGCTGGATCATATCAGAAAGATCATCGCGGGAAGCGGCGAACGGCTAAAAAAGGACGGCTTTTTATTGATGGAATTCGGTTTCGGTCAGACGGAAGCGATTGAGGCCATAGCCCGGAAGCATTTTAACCAGATCAAGATATCAAAGGACCTAGCGGGGATCGACCGGTTCCTATACGCTTCCGCATAACTCACGGACCTTTTGGATAAACGCCTGCGAGCCGTACTTAGGATGCGTCTTCTCAAGCCCTGCCTCCCCGTCCAGGACCACGCGCGCCAGGAAAGCTACATACTCGGGATCGTTCCGGTATGAAAGTGACGAAATCAGCGTGGAGATCGAATCGTTCTCCCCTTTTACCATCGCGGCCAGGACGCGTCTTGAGATCAATCCGGGCGAGTCGCGATCGATCTTCGCCGCGTTTTCCATGATTATATAAAGGTTGGCCTTTTCTTCCAATGTAACGAGCGAAGAATTTTTTACCAATAACCAGTCGTTACCGCAAAACGCGTCGATCCGTTTTACCAGCCGGTTCGAACGGTAGCCGGAATACGGATGACAAAGCCGCTGGCCTCCCACCTCCCATACCAGACCCAGTCCGTCAGCGATCGCTTCTTCCAGCTTGTCCATCCCGGCGACGCGGACATGGATAAAATCGTTGACCGCCATATGTTCCAGTGCCCGGGCGCGCGCGATCATCTGCCGATTGGAGTACATTTTCCGGATGTTCCCGAGTATGAAATTCCCGGGCCTTATCACCGAGGCCAGGGCATCGATAATACCGTCAGCGTAAGGCCTGCGCGCCGTCTCCAGCACCGCGCCTTCCTTGCTCATCGGTTCGCGATAAGGCCGTTTGCTTGAAATGGCGTCAAAATAATCAGTGGCGGAAAGGATCTGGGCGGCCAGGCCCATTTTTTTGGGGCTCAGGCCTTCCGGATATCCGTCCAAGATATGGTTATATTTTAAAATGTCGACGATCGGGCGCATCCAGGGAACCGGCTCGAACAGCCAGAGGGAATACAGCAAATGCAGTTGTTTGATCTCGTTCCCTTCTTTGTTGAACCGGGTATTTGAGGAGAGTATCTGGCTGGGTATCCCTATCTTCCCGAAGTCGTGAAGGCGGGCGGCCATGGTCAATGCCATCTTTTCATCGTAAGGCAGACCGACCCGATCGGCCATTCGGCTGGAAAGCGACATCACGCGCTGCTGATGCTTCAAGACATCATGATCATAGCCCCATACCGCAAAGTCCATCGCCCGGAAAATATCCGGCCGGTCGTCCGGATGGCTGTTCTTAAGAAGATTTATTATCCCTTCGCCTTTCTGCAGCGTCAGTTCGCGCGCCTGTTCCCGACCGATGCAGATCGCTTTTCTGCCGACATCATGCATAGTGAAGACCATCGCCGAAGCGATGAGGCGGACGGCGGTGGAAACCTTTATATCGTGGGCGGAGGCCAGTGACGCCAAGCGGAAACCGGGCGCGGTTTGCACGTTCAGCATACGGGTCCTTGCCGCCTCGACCGAAGTTATCCTCATAAAAATATATCTGACGGCCGCCCTCTTGATTTCATGAAATTATGTTACAATGAAAACTATGAAGATCATGCCATCCGGACCGGATGCGGCGCTGGAAGCGGCCAAGGTGCTTAACCGGAGCGGCACGGTCGTTTTCCGGACCGAAACGGTCTATGGCCTAGGCGCCCTGCCGGACGATGAGAACGCGGTAAAACGGCTTTACGATACCAAAAAGCGTTCACCGGACAAACCCCTGCAGATATTGGTAAAGAACCGGGAACAGGTCGAGTTGCTGACCTCCGAAATAAGCAAGACCGCCGATCAACTGATGGAAAAATTCTGGCCCGGACCGCTGACTCTCGTTTTCAAGAAAGCAAAAAGCGTACCCGATATCGTCTCCGCCAATGGCCCGACCGTCGGCTTGAGGATGCCGGACGACCCGTTCCTGCTGGTACTGATCGGCCTGGTCGGGCCGATCGCGTCGACCTCTGCCAATCTTTCCGGACAACCGGACCCTAAGACCGCGGATGAGATAAAGATAGAGGCCGATCTTCTGATCGATGGCGGGCCTGCCGGGACGGGAAGGCCTTCAACCGTCATCGATGTGTCGTCCGATGTTCCTAAAATACTGCGTCAGGGCGATATCTCCCCCTTCTGATTGAAATTTTTCCATTCCGCTACCGATAACCAATTGACATGATAAATCCCATATTTGGCCCCCGTATCTGTTATGCGCCGGAAAGCATTGGCGGTAGCAGCGGTGTTGGTGCCGCGGCCGCGGTCGTCCGGCCCAATCTAGCTTATATCGAAAAACTGCGCGGCATGCCGCTGGCCGGGCCTCGTCCGACTGAGATCAGGACGATCGCCTGCCTGGACGATGAGAGTGATATGGTGGAATTATCCGCCTTTATGCTGGCCAATACGTTTAAAGACAATTTCGGCGTTTCCACGACCATTACCTGCGCCGGGGATTATAAGACCGGCCTGCCTCCGGCCAAGGGGATAACGATCATCACCGCTTCAAGTGAAGATGAAGTGTCAATAATGCCCGATCTGATAGTCAGTGCCTCGGTCGATCTAACGTTTACCGATTTCAACCTTTATCCCCATATTATAGGGAGTCAGATCGTCAGTTCTGTAAGAGAAAAAGGGCACAACGGATATATTATCGGCCTAACCGGCCTGCTGGAAAAGAATAAAAAGGATTTCATGCTTGCGGGCACGGACGCGGTGATCGGGAAACCGTTCAACGCGGGAGAGATTTTCGATAGGATGTTCATTAAATGATAGACCCAATAAATCGGTCCGGGCCCACGGGCACCATGACTTTATCCGGTCAGGCGTCGGTCGCGAAAACGCGGATCGTCCGCTTCAATTTCAACTACGCCGCCCTGGTCGATATGATCTATTCGCCTCAAAGCCGGCCCGCCGACATCAAGACCATTGCCGTGGTCGACGACCGGGTTAACATGGTAAGGGTGATCGGGTTCCGCATGGCGAACCGTCTGGGGGAACTTGCGGGCTGCGAGGTTAAATGCACCCGTCTGGAAGATCTGCAGTTCAATCCGCAAATATTGCAAGACCACCATGTGGTGACCGCTAGCACCCCGGAAGTTATCCGATCCATGCCGGGCTTCCTGATCGACCGGCGGCCCGATCTCGCTTTTATCGACCACGACATGTTCGACCTTAATGGCCCGGCGCTCATCCGGCAGGCGCGAGTCGGCGGATATAAAGGGATCGTGATCGGCATGACCGAAAAGGAAGCGAATATCAGATCGCTAAGAGAAGCCGGCGCGGATATGGTCATCGACAAAGTGAGCGCGGACGTGGTCAAATTCCTTAAGGAAGGCGACCTGCCTTAATCATGAGCATCATCGGTGTTCAGGGGCCGAAACTCTATATGTCATCGGAGGCGCCGATTGGCGGCGGCGGTGGATATAATCCGAGCGGGATACTAAAGCCCAACTTGCAATCTATCATCCGGCTCCGCGGTTTTCCGGGAGACTTTTCCGAGCGCCCAAAAGAGATCAAGGGGATCGCCCTGATCGATGATGACCCGTCAATGGGAAAAGCGCTGTGTCGCGTTGTATCCTCCATCGCCCGTCCTATCTGTGGGCGGGAATTGCAGCTCGTAAGCTCATTCGATCTTACCGCGGGGGCGCGTCTTGATGGGGATAAATTCCCGATCGTGTTCGCCTCGGCGTCGAACGAGACCGAAGCGATCGCCGGCCAGATCCTGGCGACCGGAGTGAATTTTGTGATCTCCGATTTTAATTTGATCGGCATTACCGGTGGAGAAATAACCGCCGATCTGCACGCTTCGGGCTATAAAGGGTTCGTGGTCGGGCTTACCGGACTGGCCAATAAGAACATGAAGACATTTTATGCGGCCGGGGCTGACCTGGTCATGGAAAAGCCTTTCGACCGGGATATCATCGCTTCGCTTTTTGCCTAGAACGCCAGCTTAACCTCATAATATCTGCTCTCGACCACTTTCCCCAGCACCGGATCGTAGGCATTCTTGAAATTCACCGCCGCTATCAGATTTGGCGTTATTTTATAACCGAGCGAACCACCGGTGATCGCTCCCTCTTCATAGGTCAATGAGCGAAGATCGGCGAAGTTCGGCTGTTTATAATAATATGAAGCGGTGATACGGTCCAGTTCTGTATACGCGTCGGCGTATAGCGAAGCATTGCTTCCGCAATCGGATTCATACACCGCATTTAACCGCAATAAATTAGTGGCGACCAGCTTGAGATCGGCGATATAGCCGTTCTTTGATTGGCCGCTCGCTTCGTAGGAAGTAAAATCGATCGGGTTGATCTCATAATCTGGGCCGAAATAGCCGGGGACGAAACTGCGATCGACGATCCGGTAACCGGCGTCGAACGCCGCCGAAAGGACCAGCGCGTCCATCGCCCAGTCGATCCCGACCGTGGCGGCGGAACCGTGCCCGAACAGCTGGGCCGCCTCCGCATACCCTTCGAAATTGAGCGGCAGCGGGACCGAAGCGTCGGCCGCCATCCCGGAAACCGCAGGGTTCTGGACCGAAGAGCCGTCCGGCAACACTACTCTGGGGCCGTCGGTATCCGTTACATAAGATTGGCCCAGGATCAGCCAGGGAGTTATCCGTTCGGTCAGCCGCAAGGCGTAAATATGGGACCAGGTCGACATCGCCTGGATGCCGAAGCGGTCGAAGTTTACGAACCCTTTCAATGCGGTCTGCTGATTGTTCTGAGTTATCGGCCCGGCGATACGCGAGGAATAATTTTTCATTAAAAGACCATGTCCCCAGGTAACATTGTCAAGTGTGCCGTAGCGCAAACCCTTTTGCCCGTCGTTATATTCGGCGTAACGAAAAACGACCGAATCAAAACC
>DATJPS010000045.1:0-13262 GCA_035506255.1 Candidatus Omnitrophota bacterium
GAATCCTTCTCTCATGCCGTAAGCTGAACTGTGGGTCAGCTGCATATCGTATCCCCTCACCTCACCGAACATCTCGAAATTTGGAGAGTACGAAGAAACGATCGACGCGTTGATCTCCTCCGCCGGGATGATGTAACTGGCGCTGGCCGATGAAAAGACCGGCCGGGCCAGCAATATCAGTATGCCTATCATAATGAACGTCCTTTTCATCTTAATTGATCAGGACCGCCCTTCTTCTTGCCGCGAACGTGAGCGTCTGGCTGAACTGGACCCACGGGTTCTGGGTAGTGTCTGTAGCGGTCTCGTTATACGGGATGTCGGTGCCGCCGTTATCGCCAAAACGCTGGGTAACGGTGTTGTTCCCGGTCCCGGTCTTGTTGAAGCCGATCTCTATCAACAGCCGGTCGCCCGCCTCCGCCGATACGGCCGTCAGGGTCAGCACTTTTGGCGTGTAACGGCTGGTAAGGGAGGCGGGGAAATTATTGGTCGATGAAGCGGTGGAAAGGAGCGTTCCCCGGATCGTGGTCCCGTCGCTTGAACAGACCCGGATGATCACTTCAGAAACGGTCGTTTTGCTTGATGATGATAGTACCTCACCGCTCACACTGCCGCTAATGGTCTGCTTGGAAAGAGGACTGGAAATGAACTGCCGGTCCAGACCGCGCCCGGTACCGGTATAAAGGTTGGTCGCGTTGGCCATGGGCGAATTAGTCTTTACCGTCACACAGATCAGACGGGACGCGGAAGCGGTGTCCACCCAGCTGGCGGAATAAGCGGGAGAGATCGGCGGTGTGCCGGTGGAAGTCAGGTAGAACCGCGTTACTCCGGACGAAACGCCGAAGAAGGCGATCAAAAAAACAGCCGCAAGCGATATCAGTCTCCTTTCGATCATCAGTTGTTCCTTGTGTAATAGATCAGCAGGGTCGCTTCGGTCGGGCTGCCGGTAACGCCGGAAACATAATATTTTATCGGGGTATAAGCGGTATACGAAGTGTTTGAGAGTGCCGTCGTTCCCACCCAATTCCCTGCGCTTGCCGTGACCCCGCTCGCATAGATGTCTGATCCGTTATTCGTCACTTTCCCGGTAACATTGGTCCCGCCTTCGCAATAGACCTCGAACGACGTTATGGTCGCGTTGAAGGGCATTTTGGTGTAAGTCGCGTCGTTGATCGCCGGGCTTAAGAAAGCGGATCCCTTTGAATCGCTGATCGAACTCACGCTCCAGGTGCCGGAAGAGACCTTGGCAAAGCCGGTCGAAGCGGACGAATCGATGCCAGTGCCGCCGTAAGCCGCCCCCACCGCGTTGCCCGACCAGGTCGAACCGGTCGATATCGTTTTATTGGTCATGGTCTGGGCGTCGGATGTGCCGACCACCGCTCCGCTAACGCCGTGCACTCCCGCTGACGCGCCGGTATGCGCCGTCAGTGCGGAATTAGCGGCGTAAGTAGATGAAGCGTGGGCCGAGGTTTCGAGCGTACCCAGCGTGTTGTTCAGGGCCGAGATCGTTTCCAGGGTGCCGATGGAAGCGCCGGTCGCGTAGGTGGATGAGGCATGCGCTGAAGTTTCGAGCGTTCCGATCACGCTGTTCAAAGAAGCGGTGTGCGCGGAAATGGTCTCGAAAGTGCCAAGCGAAGCGCCGGTCGCATAGGTCGCAGCGGCGTGCGATAAGGTTTCCAATGTCCCCAATGTGCCGTTCAGGGCGACAATGGTCTCATAGTTGGCAAGGGAAGTGCCGGTCGCGTAGGTGGATGAGGCATGCGCTGAAGTTTCGAGCGTTCCGATCGCGCTGTTAAACGCGGCGATGGTCTCAAACGAGCCCAGCGCCAAGCCGGAGAATGCCGATAACTGGATCGTGCCGTCCGGGAACTTGAAACCTCCCGCGACGGACTCGATCGTTCCCGCGACCGAAAGCGGCTGCCCAGGATTGGTCAGGCCGATCCCCACCTTTCCGTTGGCGTCGATCCTCATCCGCTCGTTCTCCGCCAGTGTCCCGCCGGTATGGAATTTTATGGCCGTATCGGTGTTCGCCGTGCCAATGGTCAGATTTTGTCCGGCAACCACAAGGTACGCGTCATTTGGCCCTTGTATCGTATAGTCAGGATTATTGTATCCGGAAGAGTTTATCCCGACATCCACATAATTACTATTCTCATCCCCGTTGTTTGCCGTGGCTACGAGGTCCGATGAAGCGTTGGCTCCGGCATTGCGGTTATGGATATTCAACTGGAGATAATTATCGGCGTCCCCTGCTCCGCTCACGACGTTGAAGGAGCCGGTGATCGCCTCGACCTTCAATCTTTCCGGATTGGTCGCGTCAAAAGTAGAAGTGCCGATACCAACATTGCCAAAGATCAAAGCGTTCCCGCTGCAGTTCATTCCGGTCCCGGTAAGGGAAGACGCGCTCAGTGCGGCGGCGGTTATTACGCCTGTTGTGAATATCGAATCGCCCGCCGTGGTCGGACTGATAACCGCGCCGGACCGGGTCCAGATCTCATTCGCCCAGACCGGGTTCTGCCCGGAACCTCTCGATTCCAGCCGGTTCCCGCTCGTTCCCGGAGCAAGCGACACCCATTTGGAGCCGTCATTGTAAAGCAATGATCCTTGTGTTGCCGCCGAAGTATCGCTGCCCAGGCCTCCTTTGGAAGTCCCCAGAACGCCGGTCGAGATATTGGTCGCGCTAAGGTTGGTCACACCGGAACCATTGCCATAAAGGGTACCACTGGTATACAGGTTGGCGTTGAACTCGAACCTGGAATTGCCGGAGCTCCACTTTAGGGTCTTGGTCTGCGAATTATCGAAGTAAATGTTCTTGTCGCTGTTGAGTGAAACCTCGTCACCGACATTTGACGGGCTGAGGATCGTTCCGGTCCTCGACCACAAGGCGTTGACCCAGACCGGGTTCTGCCCGAGGCCCCTGGTCTCCAGCAGGTACCCGTTGGCCCCGGCCGGAAGATTTACCCAGTTCGAACCGTTAAAGTACAGGATATCGCCCTGGGCCTCCGTTGATAAGATTAGATCGGCCGCTTTGGACGCGGTGCCGGTCAATATGGCGTAGTTCGCGGTCGTCGCGTTGACCCCTGTAAGTTGCGAACCACTGCCGCTGAAAGCCGTCGCGGTGACAATGCCGGTGGTTGAAATGTTGATATTGGACGCCAGCTTGCTCCCGTCGATCGCGGCGTTGGCGATCTTGCCGGCGGTTATCGCCAGGTCCTGAACCGCGTTCGTGTCGACCGCGTTATCGGCAATGGCGTCCGCGGTCACGGCATTGGTCCCTATCTTCACGGCGGTAATCGCTCCGGCCGCTATCTTGGCAGAGGTTATACCCAGATCCTTCACCTCGATCGAACCGAGCACGTTGAAATCGGCGGAGAGGTTGTCGACCTCGATCGTACCGGTGGTACCCGGAGGTGTGGCCCAATCGAGCGTGCTCCCGTTCCATCTCAGATATTCGCCGGAGGAAGGCGTTCCCGCCGCGAGCGCCGATTGAGTGACCGAACCGGTGCTCAGATTGAACGCGGAGATGGAGTTGATCGCGATCGCGCCGCTGGTGACCGAACCGGTCTGCAGGCGCGCGGCGTCTATCCCTCCCGGCATGACCTCGAGCGAACCGTTCGGATTGATCGAAATGGTCTGGTTATCGACCTCATTGCTCCCAAAGGACGGCGTCATCCACTCCATTGCGCTGCCATTCCAGGTCAAGCGTTGGTTCGCGCTCGGCGAATTCACGGCGGCAAGCGCGTCTTTTGTGACCGACGCGGCCCCCAGGTTATCGGCGGTGATCGTTGCCAGCGCGATCTTGGCGGAAGTGATCGCCCGGTCGCTCACGGTCGCGGCAGAAGAAGCGGTCCCGGCCAAAGTAGCGTAATCGGCGATCGGAGAACGCATGACCTCTATCGAGCCGTTGCCGTTCAGAGCAATGCTGCTGTTATCGATCATCAATTCGATCGTTCCAGTTAAAGTTGTCAGTGGACCGCCGGCCAATCCGGGGCCGGTATCTATATGCAATCCAAGCGCCGGCGACAACCAGACAGGATCCGTTCCCGGTCCCAGTGAACCAAGATGATAGTATGGGGTGGACGACGGCGGCAGGGATTGCCATTTTCCATCGCTTGCCATATATAATATGCTTCCTCTAGCAACCGCGGAAGTGTCCCGGCCAAGCCCCCCCTGCGCCGGGGACAATGTCCCCTGGGTTATGTTGGAAGCGTCCAGGCTGGTCAGATAGGTGCCGACACCTTCAAAATACCCGCCCTCACCGTATTCGTTGCCCGCGTAAAGCACGCCGCTCAATTCAAGCCGGTTCTCCGCCGAATCCCACCAGATCGCCTTTGTGTGCGCGTTGTCGAAATAAAGTTTTGCATCACTGTTGATAGCAAAGCTGTCGCCAACGTTCAAAGGAGTGAGGATCGCCTCGGTCGAAGTCACTATCCTCGATAAGTTGAGGTTGGTCCAGACCGGGTTCGCTCCTGCGCCGAGCGACTTAAGGAACATGCCGCTCGTCCCCGGCGCCAGCGCCACCCATTTGGCCCCGTCGTTGTAAAGCACGCTTCCCTGGGTCGCCGCCGCAGTATTGCTTCCCAGGCCGCCGTTCGCAAGACCGATAATCCCCGTCGATATTTTGGTGGCATCCAGACTCGTCAAATAGGTCCCGTTACCAATGAACGATCCGGCCGTATACACATTATCATTGAACTCGAACCGATTATGCAAAGTGTTCCACTGCACCGTTTTCGTGCGCGCGGTGTCAAAGTAAAAGTTCTTATTGCTGCTGATCGCCACCTCGTCGGCCGCATTGGTCGGGCTAAGGATGGAACCGTTCCTGGTCCAGTTCGGGCTCACCCAGACCGGGTTGGCTCCCGGTCCCTGTGTCGCCAGTACATATCCGCCGGTCGATTGCGCCAGATTTGTCCAGTTGGTCCCGTTGTAATAAAGAATGTCCCCCTGGGCCTGGCCCGGGATCAAAAGGCCGGCCGCGGTCACGCCCGACAGTCCCGCCCCGTTCCCGCTGAACGCCGCCGCGGTCACGGTCCCGGTCGTATTTATATTAATACCGGAAGCCAATTTATCACCGATCAGGGAACCGCTCACCAATTGTCCCGCATCAATGATCTTATTGGTAAGGGTTTGCGCGTCGGATGTGCCGACTATCGCCCCGGTTACGCCATGGACCCCTGAGCTGGCGGAGGTATGTGCGGCGAGCGCGATGGAAGTGGCATATGTTCCGGAGGCGTGCGCCGCCGTTTCCAGGGTCGACACCGCTCCGTTAAGTGAAACGGCATGCGCGGCAGAAGTTTCATACGTTTCCAATGCCGCATTCAAGGATGCTATATGATTGGCAGAAGTTTCGTAAGTGGCGAGCCCGGAAGTAGTGGCGTAAGTGCCGGAAGCGTGCGCCGCCGTTTCCAGTGTCGACACCGCTCCGTTAAGTGAAACGGCATGCGCGACAGAAGTTTCGTATGTCCCTAATGCCGAACTCAAGGACGCCATATGATCGGCAGAAGTTTCGTAAGTGGCGAGCCCGGAAGTAGTGGCATAAGTGCCGGAAGCGTGCGCCGCCGTTTCCAATGTGGCCACTGCCACGTTCAATGACGCGATATTAGCGGCGGAGGTCTCGTATGTCCCTAATGCCGAATTCATTGATGCGACATGACCCGTCAGAGTTTCAAATGTCGCGAGAGCGCCATTGAGCGAAGTATTATGGTCCACTGTCGTTTCGTACGTCCCCAGCGCCAAAGCGGGAGCATAATATTCCGGAAGATTTCCGCCCAAGCGGACGGCATTGTCCGCCGTGCCATTGAACGCGCCGTTAAAGGCCGCCGCCGTCACGATGCCGGTGGTGCTCATTCCGGCCGAACCGCCGATTGTGCCGGAAGTGATCGCGTTACCCGATACCTTTCCGGGAGTCGTTATCTGGCTCAAGGAGTAGTCGGTTATATTAAGGAATGCATTATCATTGCCATCGATGGTTTTATTGGTCAACGTCTGGACATCGGAAGTTCCCACCACCGCACCGGTCACGCCGTGGACGCCGGTCGATGCGCTGGTATGCGCCGTTAAATTAGCGGCTGTCGCATAGGTGGCGGCAGCGTGAGATGAAGCTTCCAGGGTTCCGATCGCATTGTTAAGCGAAGCGGTGTGGTCCGCCGAAGTTTCATAAGTGCCAAGCGCAGAACCGGTGGCATAAGTGCTTGCCGCGTGCGACGCGGTCTCCAATGTCCCAATAGCTGAGAAGGTGGCGTATGTCCCGGACGCATGAGCAGCAGTTTCCAGCGTTCCGATCGCATTGTTCAAGGATGCGATATGTGCGGTAGAAGTCTCGTATGTCCCCAAAGCATTATTCAGCGATGCGGTATGGTCGGCCGAAGTTTCATAAGTGCTAAGCGCCGAGACTGAAATATATGTGCTTGCCGCATGCGATGCGGTCTCCAATGTGCTTATGGCTACATTAGTAACATAAGTGCTGGAGGCGTGAGATGAGGTTTCCAGTGTGCCGATCGCCGCGATCGTTGCATAGGTGCCTGTCGCGTGGGACATGGTCTCGAACGTGCTTAAAGCCGGGCCTGAAACATATGTGCCGGCCGCATGCGATGCGGTCTCAAAAGTTCCTAATGCGGAATTTGAAATATAATTTGCTAATGCGTGCGATGAAGTCTCATACGTGGCCAGAGCATTGTTCAATGACAGGTCATGGGCCGCAGCGGTTTCGAAAGTAGCGAGAGCCGCGATTCCAATATAGGTCTGGGCGGCATGCGATACCGTTTCGAACGTTGCCAAGGACGATATCAAGGCAAAGCTGCTGATGGCGTGCAGGGATGTCTCGAAAGTCCCCAGTCCCGCGTTCGACGCGTAAAAATCGGGGAGGTTCCCTCCCAGCCGGTCGGAATCTTCCGCCGTGCCGGTGAATGTTCCGAAAAAGGTCCCATTAAAGGCCGAAGCGGTCACCACCCCCGTCGTATTGATGTTCGTGTTCCCTCCGATCGTCCCGGAAGTGATGGCGCCGCCGATCACTTTCCCCGCGGTCGCGATCACGGGCAAATGTGCGTCGCTGGTGAGCGTTCCGGTGACCTGGCTGGAAAGGTTGACCTTATTGGCGTCGTTCGGGGTGCTGATAGTGTTCCATTTCTGGGTACCGGTGTGATTGGCGCGGTTAAGATAATAAGATCCAGGATTCCCTTCAAGCGAAATGGCATTGGTCGCGACGATTCCGGTCAATGCCGAACCGTTGCCGGTAAAATTCCCGGCAGTGACATTGCCCGTGGTATTGATCGTAATATTGGAAGCGAGTTTGCTCCCGGAAATGCCGCCGTTCTTAACCTCAAGCGAAGAATTGGCATTAAATCCAATGGTCAGGTCGTCTACTTCTACCGTTCCTCCGCCTCCGCCGCCGGTGGTGCTGATCGTAACCTGCCCGGTGCCGGAGCCCTCGTCCCCGCTGATATTGATATGTGGGCCGGCGATTATCCTTTTAACGAAATTGCCGCTCGCCGCTTTTACCGCCGTGATCGAGCCGTCCGCCACGTTATCGGCGGACCCGGCCTTGAAAGCGTAACCTACACTTACCAGTTGGGTAAGAGGCGTCAGTGTCTCATAGTTGGTGGAGCTGCCGGGATTTGCCACTTCGATCCGCAGATAGCGCGTATCTCCAGAGAACACCTCGGAAGAGATCGCGCTCACGATCCCGAGCGTTACTGAAAAAACACCGTTAGATACGGTCACGCCGGCCTTGTCCTCGGGCCCCCATAATATGTTGGAACCGAGCATGTCCGAACATATGGCGAACCTCATGTTGTAGTAACCGTTAACGGGACTGCCGGATGAATCGGTCAGCCGGCCGGCATAATTTATCTTGCCCGGTATTCCTGCGGCAATGGAGATCGACGCGATCAGCAAACTTAAGATGAAAGATAAAAATACTCTTTTGAACATCTCTGACTCTCCTTTAACGAGCAGTGTTTCTCTGATATTCTGCAAAGCTATTTGCGGATAAGGCGATTATATCACCGGAATATTTTTGTAAAGCCGCAATTTAAAAAATCGTTCTCGTATTTGCCGGGCCGTAAATCCGGCCCGGCCCGAAATGTGTTAAAATCAAAATATGGAGAACACGCCATGGCGGATCATTTTTATCGGTGCCGGAGCCTCGCTGGTCCTGCTGGTGCTGGTCTATTTTATTGCTCTGCCCAAAACCGCTGACTACGATGCGGAGAAGATCGACCGGATCATGGAGTTCCATGATTCGTTCTTTTCCGGCCACGAGAACGGCCGCAAGGTCTGGGAGTTCAGAGCGGACCGGGGGTGGTCGGGTAAGGACCGCGAGGTCACCTATTTTGAAGGTATAACGCGCGGGCGCTTCTTCAGCAGCGGCGAGGTGATAGTCAAAGATCTTATCGCGCCGCGGGTCCAGGCGCGGAAATCGAGCAAATTAATAGAAGCTTTCGGGATGCTCGAGAACGATCTGATTAAGCGCAGCCGTTTGCGCGCGGTCGTCGCTTTCACCCCCAAAGGCAAAAGAAAGTTCGCTCTGCTCACAGCCGACCATATCACCTACGATCCCAACGCCAAGCGTTCGATGCTTGATGGGAACATCTCCTTGAAAGATAAGGATTCGGACCTGATGGCCGACCACATGACGATCGACCACGAGAACGAAGTGGCAACGCTCAGCGACCATATCCGGACGGTAAGGAAAGAACTGGGGCTCACCTCCGATTCGCTGAATTACTTCGCGCGCGACGAACGGATGGTGGCGGGAGGCCATGTCCGCTGCCGCATCGCCGGCAAGCCTTCGCCCACTCTGGTCAGCTGCGGTCTTATGGAATTTTATATTGACCAGGGCCGAGACGTTAACGCCTCCGGAAGCCTGGAGGTCATCCAGGGTAAAAAAGCGGTCGTCGCCGAACAAATGACCTACCGAAATCCCGCCAAAGAAGTAATCCTTTCGGGCAATGTGCGAACGGTCATCCAGAAGGCCGGTTCGATATTTAAGCCGGGGACGGCGGCTAAGATAAAAAGCGGCGAGGCGCGCAAACTGCTGGCGGAAAAGACCTTTATCACATCCGATTCCCTGACCCTTTCGACCCGCGTTGGCGACGCCGTCGCTGCTGGGAACGTCCATGTTTACCAGAAGGGACGGGAAGGCAAGGCCGAAAAAGCGTCTTACTCCGATCCCAGCGAGATCCTTACGCTTACCGGACAGGTTTTCCTGAAAAAAGAAAAGCAATGGATCAAGTGCCAGAGCATCCAGGTATCGGTTAAGAACGAAACTTTTAACGCGGTCGGCTCGGTCGAGGCTGAGTTTAGAATAAAGAAATAGGCCTTTGTTGATAGGTTGTTATAAAATTCAATCAACCCGTCCACCTATGGGCCGAACGACCCAAATCCTAACCGCCTTTCTTTTTCAACTTTTCTATTAATAGCGCGACCTTTTCCTTTGCTTCTTTTGTCCGGCGCGATTCCAGCTTGATCTTGAACGTAAGGATGTCGCTTTCTTTGGTCCCTTCGGGCAGGAAGGGCAGTGATATCTCGGCCGCTTCCCTTTCTTCCTCCCCCATCAGCACGACCGCTTTTTGCCCTTCGATCCGGTCGACCACCGCCTTGAACTTCTTTTCCGCTTTCATGATATCCTCCCATGAACTCACCCCGTGGGTGAGTTAAAATATCAATTTTTGCCTTCGCATCGCGATGCTTTGCAGAATGCCGATCACGATCATGTTGACCACCAGCGAAGTGCCGCCATAGCTCACGAAAGGGAGCGGGATCCCGACCACCGGCAGCATTCCCATCGTCATCCCCATGTTCACCAGAGCGTGGAAACCGATGTAAATGGCGGCGCCGGCCGCGAAGATGGAGCCAAAATAGTCCTCCGCTTCCTGCGCCAGCGTGATCGACCGCCAGACGATGTTGAGGAACAGACTTATGACAATGAGCGAACCGATCAGCCCGAGCTCTTCACCGATCGCGGAGAAAATAAAATCAGCGTGCTGGATGGGGATGAACTGCAGCTGGGTCTGGCTCCCGTGGAACGGCCCCTGGCCGAACAGTCCCCCCGCCCCGATCGCGATCATGCTCTGGAGCGTATGATAGCCCAGCCCATGCGGATCAAGTCCCGGGTTAAGGAAGGTGACGATGCGCATCTTCTGATAATCCTTCAGCATTCCCCATAATATGGGAAATGCCGCCCCCGCCGCGATATTAAATCCCATTATCATTACGATATCGAGGGTCCGCACGCGACTGAAGTACAGGAGCGCCCAGAGAACGATCAGGTACACGATCCAAATATAGATATTGCGGCTCATGACGATCGAAAAGAACGGGGTCGCCACCATGGCGAGCAGGACCGGCGAGTTCTTGTTCCAGAGCAGCATGCCGACCGACAGGACCCCTATTACCAGCGCGGTCCCCAGGTCCGGCTGCTTGAAAATGAGTATGAACGGGACCGCGGTCAGCAGCAACGGACTGATCAGGTCCGACTTTTCCTTCCTGATATCGAAGAACGACGCCAGAGTGATGATCATGATCAGTTTTGATATCTCCGAAGGCTGGAACGATAACGGCCCCAGATTGATCCACCTCTGCGCCCCCTGCGAAGCGACACCGAAGAAATGGCCCGCCACCAGCAGAAAAAGCATGAAAATGTATAAGAACGGGGCCAGCCGTTTAAGGTGATGATAATCGAAGAAGGCGGCCGCGACCATCAGGATCGAACCGAAAATGAAAGCGCCGAACTGCCGTCTTATGAACTGGAACGCGTCGTGCCCCGCCTTCAGCTCCGAAAAGTAAGTGGTGCTGGCGATCATCAGCATTCCGATCGCGACCAGCACAAAAACGGAAATAAAAAGGCTTTTATCGGATACCCGGAGCATCCGGAAATTGATCATTGCGCCAGTTCCACCGCTTTAAGCATCCCGCGGGCCTTGTTCCGGGTCTCTTCAAACTCCGCTTCGGGATCGGAATCGGCCACTACTCCTCCCCCCGCTTGGACATACGCCTTCCCCTTTAATAAAAGTATGGTGCGGATAGTGATGCAGGTGTCCATCTCGCCGGAGAAGGAAAAGTATCCCACCGCCCCGGCGTACGGCCCGCGCTTCGTGTTCTCCAGCTCGTCAATGATCTCCATTGCCCGCACTTTGGGCGCTCCCGATACGGTGCCGGCCGGGAACGAGGCACGGAACAGGTCGATCGCGTCCTTGTCCTTTTGGAGCGTACCGGTGACATTGCTGACGATATGCATCACGTGCGAATATCTTTCGATCGTCATCAGTTCCGTTACTTCCACGCTTTTCGGTTCGCAGACCCTTCCCAGGTCGTTGCGTGCCAGGTCCACCAGCATGATATGCTCGGCCTTTTCCTTTTCCGATGCCAGCAGCTCCCTGGCCAGGCGGGTATCTTCCGCTTCGTTCGTCCCGCGCGGCCTGGTCCCCGCGATCGGACGGATCACCGCTTTGCCGTCCTCAAAGCGGACCATCACCTCCGGCGAAGAGCCGACCACTTTGAAGCCTCCGAACTTTAAGTAATACATGTAGGGGGAAGGATTGATCGTCCTCAGTATCCGGTAAACGTTGAACGCGTTACCCTTGAATCCGCAACTGAACCTTTGCGAGGGGACCACCTGGATAATGTCTCCCGCCCGGATATATTCCTTCGCCTTTTTAACGATGCCCATGAACTCCTCTTTCGTGAAATTGGAAGCGACCTTGATCTCCTTTTTCTCTGAAAGCGGGACCTCGAACTCGGTAGACCGGAGCGTCCGCTTCAGTTTTTTCTCCAGCGCCTTGATCTTGCCTACCGCCTCCCGGTAAGCCTTTTCCGGGTCGGATTTTATATGCGCATTGGAGATGATGACTATTTTATGCTTAACATGGTCGAACGCCAGGATCGTGTCGGTGTACATGAACTGGACATCGGGTATCTTCAACTCGTCAGGGTTCTTGGCCGGGATGTTCTCGATGAAGCGTACCGTATCGTAACTGAAGTAGCCGATGATCCCTCCGTGGAAACGCGGCAGTCCCGGCAGCCGGACCGGCTGGAACTGGGCCATGAACTTCTTGATCTTCGGGAATGGGTCCTGTCCGCTCTTGAACTTCAGTATCTTCAAGGGGTTGGAACCGAGGAACGAATAGCGGGCGATGTTCTCCCCGCCTTCGATCGATTCGAGCAGGAAGGAATTCTCGCCTTCGATCTTCTTATATGCCGAGACCGGGGTTTCCATGTCGGCCACGATCTCTTTGTAGACCGGGATGAGGTTCCCTTTCTTGGCTAATTTAGTGAATTCTTGTTCGCTCGGGTAGAACATTAATTTTCCCTGTTGACCGCGTATTCCGCCATTTGCCTGAGGTGATCGGCGCGCGGGCCGAAAGTTTTGAGCGCCGCGATCGCTTTGCCCTTTTCGTTATCGGCAAGCTCCCGCGACTTTGCCAGCCCGATCAGGTGCGGAAAACCCTTGCGGACATCGGCCTTGACCGGCTTGCCCAGTTTCTCCCGTGTCGACGTCATATCAAGTATATCATCGGCGACCTGAAAGGCAAGACCGAGGTGCTCGGCGTAGGCGGCCAGCGCTTTGACTTTCGCTCCGGGCGCTCCGCAGATGACCGCCGAACCGCAGACACAGGCCTTGAGCAGGGCCGCCGTCTTCCAGCGGTGAACGGCTTTCAAGTCATTGACCGTGACCTGCTTCTGCGAGACGCAGAGATCGACCGCCTGGCCTTCGACCACGGTCAAGAGCGCGTCGGCCAATATTTGCGCCGCCGCAGGCTGGCCGGCGGCGATCTTGAAAGCCAGAGTATTCAGCGCGTCGCCGGCCAGGATGGCCGCCGCTTCGCCGAAAACCTTGTGGCTGGCCGGGTTGCCCCGCCGCCAGTCGGCATTGTCCATGGCCGGCAGGTCGTCGTGGATGAGCGTGAAGGTGTGGATGAACTCGACGGCGCAGGCGAAGGGGACCACTTTTTGTTCGGGCTTGCCGAAAAGCCGGGCGGTCGCCAGACAGAGTATCGGCCGCAGTCTTTTGCCGCCGGCGAAAACGGAATAGCGCATCGCCGTCGCCAGGCCCCGCCCTTTCGGCAGATACCGGTTGAGGGCGCGCTCGATCTCTTTTTTATCGGCGGACAGTGATGCCTCGGTCACCAAGGTAATTTTTTATCTCCTTCACGGTCATTTCACGGTAGTGCAGGATCGAAGCCAGCAGCGCCGCGTCGGCCTTGCCTTTGACGAAGGCTTCGTAAACGTGCTCGTTCTTGCCGGCGCCGCCCGAAGCGATCACCGGG
>DATJPS010000046.1:0-6860 GCA_035506255.1 Candidatus Omnitrophota bacterium
TTTCCCGGCCACTCTTCCGTACCACTTAAAAATTTCAGGCTCCACGTAGCGGGAAACCTCGGGATGAGCTTTCGATGGGGGTAAATACTGGCCAATAGTGACGATCTCGCATCCGGCGGCCCGCAGGTCGCGCAGTACCGCTATCACCTCATCGTCGGACTCCCCCAATCCTACCATAATTCCGGACTTGGTGTAAATAGAGGGGGCCAGCGCCTTCACACTTCGCAGCAAGCCGATGGAACGGGGATAATCGGCCTGGGGACGGACCGATGGGTACAGGCGGGGAACGGTCTCAACGTTATGATTGATCACGTCCGGCCGTGCGGCTATGATCCGGTCGAGCGCCGGCAGGCTTCCTTTAAGGTCCGGTATCAGGACTTCCACTTTAACGCCGTTCTTATCTTTAAGCGTTTTTATCACTTCCGCAAAGTGTTCAGCCCCGCCGTCCGGAAGATCGTCGCGGGTAACGGAAGTCACGACCACGTATTTTAATCCCAGTTTTTCCGCCGCCGTTCTAACCCGCCCCGGTTCCGTCGGGTCGAGCGGCATCGGTCTTCCTTTATCGCAGCCACAAAATGCGCAATTCCGCGTGCAAACGTTCCCCATTACCATGAATGTAAGGGAATTACAGGAAAAGCATTCACCGATATTCGGGCATTTGAGAGATTCGCAAACGGTATGGAGCGAAGGATCGTCAATAAAACTCCTGAGCTTTGTTATATTGGCCGATTTAGGGACCCTTTTTTTAAGGTGGCCGGGAAGCATTAAATGACCTGCTTCAATGCTTTGGTCAATTGCTCCTGGTTCTGGGCGTGGGCGATCGCCTCGTCGTAGGAGATGATCGAATTGTCGTACAGTTCCTTGATGGCGGAATCCATTCCCTGCATCCCGTACTTTGCCCCGATCTCGATCACGGAATAGAGCTCCTGCGTGGTCGACTTGCGGACAATGTTCCTCACCGCCGGCGTCGCTACCAGCACCTCCACCGCCGCCACCACGCTTTTTTTGTCTTTGCGCGGTATCAATTGCTGGGCGATGATCCCCTTTAGCACCATGCTCAGCTGCAGCCTTACCTGAGGCTGCTGGTGAGGAGGGAAAACGTCGATGATGCGGTCGACCGATTGCGCGGCATCGGAGGTATGCAGAGTGGAAATAACCAGGTGTCCCGTTTCCGCCGCGGTGATGGCGGTTTGGATGGTCTCCAGGTCGCGCATTTCGCCCACCAGCACGACATCCGGGTCTTGTCTTAAAACGCGCTTGAGCGCGCGACCGAAAGTGAGAGTGTCGAGGCCTACCTCCCTTTGTTCGATGATCGATTTTTTATGGTTGTGGACATATTCGATCGGGTCCTCGACCGTAACGATATGACAGGCGCGAGTATTGTTGACAAAATCGATCATGCTCGCCTGGGTGGTGGATTTACCTGAACCGGTCGGGCCTGTGACCAGCACCAGGCCGCGGATCTCCTGGCAAAAATTCTCCAGTATCTTCGGCATCCGCAGTTCCGACAGGGTCGGTATCCGCTTGGGAATGCGGCGGATGGCGGCCCCCACGCTGCCGCGGGCAAAGTGAACGTTCACACGGTAACGGGACTCGCCAAGCTCCGTCGCCAGGTCAAGCTCGCGTTCGCGTTCGAGGGAGAATTTTTGCTCTTCCGAAAGCATAGAATAGACCAGCGGTTTGACGGTCTCGGCGGTCAGGAACTCGTAGGGGGTGCGGCTCATTTCCCCGGCCACTCTCAATATCGGCGGGGAGCCGACCACAAGGTGAAGATCGGACGCGTTCTGGTCCGTCATCAGCTTGAGGAGGGTTTGTATTTCCATAGCGTCTACTATATAATTTAGGCCCATGGTTGTCAACATATTCATTTTCGTTTTCGGCGCGGTTATAGGAAGTTTTCTCAACGTCCTGATCCACCGCCTCCCAAAGGAAGAATCGATCGTTTTCCCGCCATCTCATTGCCCTAAATGCAATAAGGACATCCTATGGTTTGATAATATCCCGATCATTGGTTTCATCATGCTGCGCGGGCGCTGCCGCTCCTGCCATGCGCCGATATCATGGCGCTATCCGCTGGTGGAGACGCTCACCGCCCTGCTCTTCCTGGCCATCGGCCCGATCTTCGGATTTCAGATCTCGGATCTCGGATTTTATTTTTCCGCTTTCTTTATCTGCCTGATGGTCGTGGCATTTTTCTCCGACCTGGAAACGGAGATCATCCCGGACGAGATCATTATCCTCGGGATCCCGGTCGGCTTGCTGTACGCGGTACTCCAGGGAAATATCGCTCCGGCAGTGATCGGTTGCGCGCTCGGTTATTCGCTTCTTTTCCTGATCTCTTTTCTGGGTCGCCTGGCTTATAAAAAAGAAGCGCTCGGGTTCGGCGACGTTAAACTAGCGGCCCTGATGGGCGCCTGGTTGATGTTCGACCGGGTACTGCTCGGCATCTTCCTGGGATACCTGATCGGGGCGGTCGTTTCCGTCGCTCTGCTTTCTCTTAAGGTAAAGAAAATGGGCGATTATATCCCCTTCGGCCCCTACCTCGCCGGCGGCGCGCTGATCGCCTTTTTTTGGGGCGGAGCGATAATCAAATATTATCTGACCAACTTCGTGGGCAGGTACTGAGATGAAGATCAACGCCTGGACGCTTCTGCTCGCATTGATAATCATTTATTTTGTTTTTCAAATTCGCGAAGATATGTTAAGATACTATGGATTGGTATCGGACAACGCCAAGCTCAAGGCATCGATACTCGATCTCAAATCCGGGAATGAAGCCCTTAAGAACAATATTTCCGCCCTGGATCATGGAGACCGGATCGAAGCGCTGGCCAGGCAAAGGCTCAATTTCATAATAAAAGGAGAGACAGCTTACAAAGTATGCCGATCGAGATCGGACAGGAAGTAGAAGGTAAAGTTACCGGTATCACGAATTACGGAGCGTTCGTCGACCTCGGGGAAGGCAATGTTGGGCTGGTCCATATCAGCCAGGTGTCCGATTCCTACGTTACCGATATCAACCAATTCTTAAAGATCGGCGATATCGTCAAGGTCAAGGTCCTCGGTTCGCCCAAAGAAAAAAAATACGACCTCTCAATCAAACAGGTCGGCAAACCCCAGCCGATATTCAGGAAACCCCACCACCGGGAAAGGGACAAGGATGCCCCACCCCCCGGTTCGTTCGAGGACAAGATAACCAGGTTCTTAAAGGACAGCGAGGAGCGTTTGGTGGACTGGAAGAGGAACCTGGAAGAGAAGCAAGGAGCTCGCAAAGGCAAGCGTTGATACCGGTCGGTCGTGCCCGGGTGGCGGAATTGGCAGACGCAAGGGACTTAAAATCCCTCGGTCGAATAGACCATGCCGGTTCAAGTCCGGCCCCGGGCAGGATTTAGATCCGGCTTTCCAGCAGCTTTTGAGATATGCCGAGGATCATGGCCGCCTTTTCCCGGTTCTGTCCGGTTTCTTTCAGTACTTCGCTAATATGTTCTTTTTCAAGCCTGGCATAAAGGTCCTCGAGCGGCGCCGGATTGAGAGACATCTCGTTCATCCGTATCTCTAAGGGCAGATCGTCCGGCTCGATCAGCTTTTTATCCCCCGCCAGCAGTACCAGGTTTGCGACCACGGCATTAAGCTGCGCGGTGTTGCCCGGCCAGTTATAAGACGCGAGCAGATTAAGCGCTTCAGCTGAAAATCCCTTTATGTCTCTAAAATTCCTCAGATTCGCCATTCCGAGCGAATGATCCAGTAGTTGCTGGATGTCGGAAGCCCTTTCAGAAAGCGGCGGCAGTTCAATTATCGTTTCGGAACATTGTTCCAATAGCCGGGGATTAAAATTTTCTTCTTTCAAATCGCGGGAAGTTCCAAAGACCACCCTTCCCCGGTATTCCGCCAGTTTTTCTTGCGCCCATGGTGTCAGCTTTTCAGCGTGATCGATGAAGACCGATTGCTCGGACTGAAGGTCGATCGCCCCGGGAATGCGTTTTAGGTCGGCGACCGTCGCGCCACCGCTTTTACCGAAAAGCTGGAATGACGGGTCGCGAGCATCGACCATCTGCTCCACGGAAATGATCCGCGCCACCGCTTCGCGCTCGGTCCCTTCCGGCCCGACGATCAGAACGCCGCCGGAAGCTTCAGTGGCGTCCTCCGCCAGTTTCCTTGCTCTTTCTATCTTTTCCGAACTGCCGATCAGCGCCAGCTGTTCGGATTGTCTCCCGGCCCGGCGGCCTTCTTCAAGGATGCGCTTTTTCATTATCAGGTCTGAAGCGAGCTTGAGCACCTGATTGACGTCGAACGGCTTTACGATATAGTCCTGGGCTCCCAGCCGGATCGCCTCTGACGCTTTCTGGACCTCGTTGACAGCTGTCACCATGACGACCATCAAATCGGGATTTATATCTCTGATCTTTTTAAGGGTTTCAAGCCCGTCCATGCCGGGCATGCGGATATCGAGGAAGGCAAGGTCGGGATTGTCGTCGGCGGCACGTTTAACGGCCGCTTCACCGGAAGCGGCCGTTATGATGGAATACTTGTCAGAAAGTACCAGTTTGAACGATTCCCTGATGCTCAACTCGTCGTCAACCACCAGGATGACCGGCTTTTCACTCATGCGCGAACCGGTCGATTATCGCCAGCACCTGTTTGCGCAGTTCCTGGTCGGAAAGGATGCCGGCAACAATGGTATCGATCATGTGCTCTGCCCCGCGGGAACGCGTCAGCGTTGCACCGAACTCGCAGGCAAGTGCCATGCGCACGATCTTTGTGACCGCCATCTTGATGGTATCGGTCTTTTTGATCTCGGTGGCAAGTCCCTTTTCGAATAGCTCGATACGGGAAATATCTTTCTTGCCAAGTTTCTTTTTGCTCGTTTTCCCCGTAATAAAAGGCAATACTTCAGGACTGATAGGCTGGTTGGTCACTGTGATCTCGGTAAAGCTGGAAATCGTTTTTTCTGGCATTTTAATCACCTCGGCCTATTAATAAGCAATCGTTATGCTACGCTCAAAAGACCTGAACAGCAGCATTTTAGCACAAAAGGTTGTGCATGTAAGCACAGCTTGTTATGCTTTGCTCAACAATTTACCCATCAATCGGTGCCCATGATCAATGATAAGCTTTGATTTCGCGATCTCCTTCTCACAGAACCCCTTTACCCCTTGCCCTTTACCTTTTATCTTTGAATCATAAATAACGAACGGCACCGGATCGGAGGTATGGGTCATTTTCGAGATCGGTGTGGGATGATCGGGAAGCAGAAGAATACGTACTCCGCACTCCTCATTCCGCATTTTAGAAATGATAGGGCCGACCACCTTTTTATCAAAATCCTCTATCGCCTTCATTTTCCCCTTCAGGTCCCCCATATGGCCCGCTTCGTCCGGCGCCTCCACATGAACGAACACGATATCGTACTTCTTCAAGGCTTTTAACGCGTATACCGCTTTCCCTTTATAGTTGGTGTCAAGAAAACCGGTAGCGCCGGGAACGTCGATCGAACGCAGTCCCAGCAAACTCGCAAGGCCTTTCAACAGATGGACCGCGGTTATCACCGCTCCCGATTTTTTATATATTTTCCGGTAAGGTTCCATCCGCGGCGAAGCCCCCTGCCCCCACAACCAGATCATGCTGGCCGGATTCTTGCCGTTCCGCATCCTTTTAATATTGACTGGATGCTCTAATAAGGGCATGATCGATTCTTTCATCAGATACTTTACCAAGTCGGCCCCCTCACCGGAAGGAAGATGGTCCTCCACCCTTTCACCGGTAATGTCATGCGGTGGGGTACAATAAAGATCGGCGATCCGCGGCCCCATTCCGGAGATCACCACCAGATGGCGGTACGACAGGCCGGGAACGAAGCGGACATGTTGATTACCGAGTCTCCGGTCCAGGTCATTGATAATTTTGGCCGCCTCCTCAGTGGAGATGTGGCCGGAAGTGAAGTCCGCCATCTTGCCGTCCTTGACCGTTACCAGGTTGCAGCGGAACGCGACGTCATCCTTCCCCAGCTTAACGCCCAATGATGCTGCCTCCAGCGGACCGCGACCGGTATAATACTTAGCGGGGTCGTAGCCGAAGATCGACATGGCGGCGACATCGGAACCGGGAGTGAGCCCGGGAGGAACGTTCCTTACCCATCCGCAAGCGCCGTTCTGCGCTAAAAAGTCCATGTTAGGGGTATTCGCGACCTCGAGCGGGGTCTTGCCTTTAAGTTCTTTTATCGGCAGATCGGCCATGCCGTCGCCGATCAGCACCAGGTACTTTGTCATACTGGAATTTTATCATATTATCGGTGAAATCTCATTTGCCGCGGGGCGAAAAGCATATGGAATGATACTTTCTACCACTTGCGTGATCCCGAAGGTATTCCTGCAGGCCGTTATCGCGGCGGCCGATCCGCCGGAGGTCGCCACCAAATACGCTTCCACCCGCGATGCCGCCAAAGCATTGCTTGCCGAAAAGCCCAAGGTCGTGGCGTTCGGCGAAGTCCATCCCAAATGGGACTTCAATTATAAATCTACCAAAGCGCGGTTCGCGGAATCGATCGTTCCGGAACTGGCCGCCTCCGGGATCAAAGACCTGGTGGTGGAACAGATCTCCGATGATCCCGCGATCGGACGGGAGCTGGAGCGATACTTTACTGGCAAATGCGAGCTTAACGAAAAAGAGATGCCGAACTTTTTCGCGGATATCGATATTTCAGACAAGGCGGACCTCTTGTTGATGATCAAAAAATGCAAAGAATCGGGGATAAGGGTCCATGCGGGAGGGATGACGCTGGCGCAGGAAACGGAAACCGTAAAACAAACCGATTATTCTGAAAATCTGGAATTGAAAAAGAAGGCGATGAGATACAACGGGAC
>DATJPS010000047.1:0-2601 GCA_035506255.1 Candidatus Omnitrophota bacterium
AAAATATTTCTGGAGTTCATCCAGCGTAAGGTCGAGGATGTTTAGCATCTATATCATTATCTTAACGGTAATTGGTGAATTGCAGTTCGATGGGGAGGTCCGCTTTCTTCAGATTTTGGATAACCAGCTGGAGGTCGTCAAGTTTTTTCCCGGAAACCCGGATCTGGTCGCCCTGGATCTGCGACTGCACCTTGACGCCCATGTCCTTTATTTTCTTGTTGATCTCCTTGGCCTGGTCCTGCGCGATCCCCTGTTTCAACTTCGCTTCCTGCCTTACCGTCCCGCCCAGCGCCTGCTCCACCACGCCGTACTCGAGGAACTTGAGGGAGATGCCGCGCTTCACCAGCTTTCCCTGTAATATGTCGATCACGCTCCTGAGCTTGAAATCGTCGTCGGAAACAATGACGATCTTGTCCTTGTCCGCCTTGATCTCGGTCTTGGACCCTTTGAAATCAAAGCGCTGGGAGATCTCCTTCACCGCCATGTTGACGGCGTTGTCGAGCTCCTGCATATTTATTTTAGAAACGATATCGAAAGAGTGATCGTCCGCCATACTGTAATTATACTACTTTTTACGGTAAAATTGAAGATGGAAGCGAGGATATGAATGGGTAAAATAACTTTCGTCGAAGGGGATATAACGGAACAGGCGGTGGACGCCATCGTCAACGCCGCCAACTCGTCTTTGATGGGCGGGGGAGGGGTGGACGGCGCCATCCACCGCGCGGGGGGGAACCGGATCCTGGAAGAATGCCGCCGGATCGTAAAGGAGCACGGGCCGCTCGCCACCGGCCACGCGGTCATCACCACCGGCGGGAACCTGCACGCGCAGTACGTCATCCACACCGTTGGCCCGATCTATAACGAAAGACAAGCGGAGAGCGGGAAGCAGAAAGCGGAACTGGCGAGCTGCTATACGGAAAGCCTGAAGCTGGCGGTAAAGCACCATGTTAAAAAGATCGCCTTCCCGTCCATTTCGACCGGCGCTTATCGCTATCCGTTAGAGGAAGCGGCGGAGATCGCGGTTAAAACGGTCCGGGATTTTCTGGCATGGAACGAAGCGATCGACGAGGTCCGCTTCGTGCTTTATGACGATCGGACATTGAGGGCGTACCAGAATGCCGCAGACTGAAACGGTGCGCCTCCAGAAGTTCATGGCGGAGTGCGGCGTGGCGTCGCGCCGCGCAAGCGAAGAGCTGATCCGCGAAGGCAAAGTCAAGATCAACGGAAAGACCGTCAATGAATTGGGAACGAAGGTCGATCCGCAAAAGGACAAGGTAGAGGTCAACGGCTCGCGGATCGGCAAGCTGGAAAAGAAGATATATTTGAAGCTGAACAAGCCGGTCGGCTACGTTTCATCCTGCAAAACGCATGGCGAAGAGAAGACGATCATGGACCTGGTAAAGGATATCCCCGAACGGCTTTACCCGATCGGCCGGCTCGATAAGGATTCCGAAGGGCTGATGCTACTTACCAACGACGGAGAGCTGGCGCTCCGCCTTACCCATCCGCGCTACGAACACGAAAAGGAATATCTGGTCAGAACGCTTCTTCCGATCACCAACCCGCAGCTGGATCAGTTCCGCAAAGGGATGCTGATCGAATCGGGAAAAACGCTTCCCGCCAGAGCGGGCAGGGAAGCGGACAAAGTATTGCGGATCGTCCTCAAGGAAGGGAAAAAGCGGCAGATCCGCAAAATGCTGGAAACGGCGGGGAACCGTGTGCTGGGACTCAAGCGGGTACGGATGGCGAACATCGAACTGGGCGGTCTTACGGCGGGTAAATACGCCCATTTGACCGCCGAAGAGGTTAGAAAATTGACCTCTTCCATGATATAATTTTCAAGTTATGGCACTGATCGTCCACAAATACGGAGGTACCTCCGTCGGCACCCCCGAAAAGATAAAGCATGTCGCCCAACGCGTTAAAAAATTGGTGGAAGAAGGGAACCAGCTGGTCGTGATCGTCTCCGCGATGGGCCACACTACCGACGAGCTGATCGACCTGATGCATAAGATCACCGACGCTCCCGATCCGCGCGAATACGACATGCTCGTTTCCACCGGCGAACAGGTTTCCGCCGCCCTGCTGGCGATGGCGCTCGACGCCTCCGGCTGTCCGGCGGTCTCGCTCACCGGCGGACAGGCGGGCGTGGTGACCGAAGATATCTATAAAAAAGCCCGGATCAAGGAGATCAAGCTTGACCGCCTGAAAAAAGAACTCAAATCAGGTAAGGTCGTGGTGATCACCGGGTTCCAGGGCGTGGACAGCAAAGGCGACATCATCACCATCGGGCGGGGCGGCTCGGACACCTCGGCGGTGGCGGTGGCGGCGGCGCTCAAGGCCGACGTTTGCGACATCTACACCGACGTGGACGGCGTCTACACCACCGACCCGCGCGTGGTTCCCGAGGCGCGGCGGCTGTCGACCATCACCTTCGAGGAGATGCTGGAGATGGCCAGCCTGGGCTCGAAGGTGCTGCAGATCCGCTCGGTGGAATTCGCCGGCAAGTACAAGGTCAAGCTGCGCGTGCTGTCCTCGTTCGAGGATCCCGACTCGAGCTCGCCCGGCACGCTCATCACCTACGAGGAAAGCGACGAC
>DATJPS010000048.1:0-17978 GCA_035506255.1 Candidatus Omnitrophota bacterium
CACGCTCGGCTCGGTCGGGCTTGATCTTATCACCCAGCTCAAGAATAGTTTCTATCTGGGTGCGGAAGCGAGCTATTCCAGCTATTCGAGCTCGGTACGGCTCGGCCTTCCGGCGGTCGATATTACCGACAAGAGCGGCGTGGGCGGAGGATTGTTCGCCGGCATGACCAGGGATAAAATGTACCTGGAGGCCGGTTACGACACCCGCATGGGAGCGATGGCCGAAGCGGGCTATATAGTAAGAATGTAGCCCGGATGTATTACCTGTTTCTGATCGCGGCGGCCCTGTCAGTTCTATTGACAGGGCCGTTGCTTTTTTTACTGCGGCGGATCAAGGCGCGGCAGGTGGAAAGGGAGGAGGGGCCTTCTTCCCACAAATCCAAAAGCGGGACTCCGACCATGGGCGGGATCGCATTTCTGCTGGTGATCGCGCTCCTTTCCTGGTGGTATGTTGACCTCAAGTACATGGCGGTGGTCCTGCTGGCCGGAGCGATATCGCTGATCGGCCTGTCGGACGACCTGATCAAGGTCGTGAACCGGCACAATCTGGGACTTACCTTCTGGCAAAAGATCATCCTGCAAACGGCGATCGCGGTGGTCTTCTCCGCGTATTTGCTCCATGCCGGGCTGATCGAGGGACCTTTCTGGGTACTGGCTTCCTATTTCCTTTTCTGGTGTTTCATCATCGTCGGAGCGGTTAACGCCACTAATCTTACCGACGGTCTCGATGGGCTGCTGGCGGGATGTTCGGTGATTGCATTCATTTCGTTCGCTTTGATCCTTTATAAACAGCAATTGATGGGCGGCTCGGCGATGTGTTTTATCAGCGCGGGGGCCCTTTTCGGCTTTCTCTTTTATAATCTTCCCCGCGCCCGGCTTTTTATGGGCGACGTCGGCTCACTCGCGGTCGGTGCCATTTTCTCCGGTCTCGCTATCATGTCGGGCAATGAATGGCTCTTCGTCCTGTTCGGCGGCGTCTTTGTCTGCGAGGCGCTTTCTGTTATAATACAGGTCGGATCGTTCAAATTCTTCAAGCGGCGGGTCTTCCGGATGAGCCCGCTCCATCATCATTTTGAGCTTCTCGGTCTTTCGGAGACCGCGGTCGTGCTTGGGTTCTGGGCGGTCCAATTGATGCTTGGCATATTAGGAGTGATACTGGCATGACCAAATGGGAAGGGAAGAAGGTGACGATTTTCGGCCTGGGGTGCTCGGGCGTGTCCGCGGCCGAAAGGCTGATACCGCTAAAGGCCGACATCCTGATCACCGAATCGCTGGAAGAGGACAAGATCTCCCCCGAAATCATCACCCGTATGAAAGGGCTGGGGATCAAACTCGAGATGGGTGGGCATACCGATGCCGCCATCGAAGGGACGGAACTGGTAGTGATGAGCCCGGGAGTTCATTTGGACATTCCTCAGGTAATAGAAGCAAAACGGCGCGGCATCCCGGTGATATCGGAGATCGAGCTAGCGTTCCGTTTCCTCTGCAAGCCGATCATCGCGGTGACCGGCACCAACGGTAAGACGACCACCACCACGTTGATCGGGGAATTCCTTAAAGCGGCCGGCAAAAAAGTAGCGGTCGGCGGTAATATCGGCGATCCGCTGGTCGCGGTGGACGACGCTGACCTGGATTTCGTAGTAGCGGAGATCTCTAGCTATCAATTGGAGACGATCGTCACCTTCCGTCCCTGGATCAGCCTGATACTCAACCTGACCGAGGACCACATCGAAAGGCACAAGACAATGGAGGATTACGCGCGCGCCAAAGCGCGGATATTCCTGAACCAGCGCTCCACCGATTACATTATATATAATGCCGAGGATGCCATTATCACCTCGATCGTTCGCGACGCCGAGCCGCGGAAAGTGCCGTTTTCGATCAAACGGCCGTTCCTCAGCCCGGACGAGATGTTCATCAAGGGGGACCATAACCTAGAGAACGCGATGGCGGCGGCGCAGGCGGCGATGATCGCGGGGGTACCGATGGGAACGATCAAGACGGTCCTAAAGGATTTCAAGGGCGTGGAACACCGGATCGAGTTCGTCGCCGAAAAAGGCGGCATCAAGTATTACAACGACAGCAAGGGGACCAATCCCGATTCCACCATCGTGGCGATCAAGGCGCTGGCGAACGGCAGCCGCAACATCGTCCTGATCGCGGGTGGAAGGGACAAGGGGGGAGACCTGACCGATCTGGTGCACATGATATCGGACAACGTGAAGAACGTGGTGCTCATAGGCGAAGCGGCCCAGCGTTTCGGCGCGGCGCTCTCGGCCAACCGGTTCGACCGGCTGACCTTCGCGGGCGATCTCAAAGGCGCGGTCGAATCGTCACGTTCGCTCGCCGGGCCGGGTGACATCGTCCTGCTTTCGCCGGCCTGCGCCAGCTTCGACATGTTCAAGAATTTCGAGGAGCGCGGCCGGACCTTCAAGGACCTGGTCTTTAACCTCAAAGAATGAAAAAGCGTCCGGACGTCATCTTCCTTCTGCTGGCGGCGACGCTGATCATGATCGGCACGATCATGATATTTTCCGCCTCACCGGCGCTGGCGCTCAAGCACGGCGACACTTTTTATTATTTGAAACGCCACCTGTTCTACATCCTCCTCGGTCTGTTCGGCTTCAACTTCGCGCTCAAGCTCAACCTGGCCAACTTGAAAAAATATTCATCGCTCATACTGCTGGTCTCGCTTGCATTGCTGGTGATGGTCTTTCTCCCGCACGTCGGCCGCAGTATGGGAGGGGCCAGCCGCTGGATCGACCTGTACGTCATCTCTTTCCAGCCGTCGGAGCTGGCCAAGTTCGCGGTCATACTCTTTCTCGCCTCCGCGCTGGCCAATAAGAAAGAAGGGATACGGGATTTCATGACCGGCCTGCTGCCGTTGCTGCTGATCGTCGGCCTGGTCGCGGCGATCATCATCAAGCAGCCCGACCTGGGTACGGCGCTCTCTATCTGTTTCACTTCGTTCCTGATGTTATTCGTTGCCGGAGCGCAGCTTATACACCTGGGGGTCCTGCTTGCGGCCGGAGCGGCGGGAGTGCTCGCCATCAGCATCCTTTCGCCTTACCGGATGAAGCGGCTTTTCGCCTACCTTAATCCCTGGAACGATCCGCTCAACATCGGCTTTCAGATCATCCAATCGCTGCTGGCGGTGGGGTCGGGAGGGATCTTCGGATTGGGATTGGGAAACTCGCGTCAAAAGTTCTACTACCTGCCGCAGCAGTACGCCGACTTCATCTTCGCGGTGCTGTGCGAGGAGCTCGGGTTCATCGGCGCGGTGGTAGTGCTGGTGCTGTTCGTCATATTCTTCGCGCGCGGGATCGGGATCGCGCTCAAGGCGTCCGACAGTTTTTCCTATTATTTGGGAATGGGGATCATCATCATGTTCGCGGTCCAGACCTTTATGAACCTTTCGGTGGTTTTGGGACTGATCCCGACCACCGGCATACCGCTGCCTTTCGTCAGCTATGGCGGCACCGCAACGCTCATCAATCTTTTTTCCGTAGGCCTGGTCGCCAATATCTCCAGGAACGCGAAATGAAAATAGTGATCGCGGCCGGCGGGACCGGAGGGCATATCTATCCGGGGATCGCGCTCGCGGAAGAACTTAAAAGCCGCGATCCCGGCAACCGGATCGTTTTTATCGGCAGCCGGGAAGGTCTGGAAAAAGAGTTGGTCGGCAGGGAAGGGTTCGAGATAAAATTGATCCACGCCCGCGCTCTGTTGAGAAAACTCTCTTATAAAGCGGTCTCGGCCCCGTTCGTCTCTGCCCTCGGCTTTTTCGAGTCTCTTTTCCTTCTCGCCTCCATCCGTCCCGACCGGCTGGTCGTTACCGGCGGCTATGCCAGCTTTCCGGTGATCGCCGCCGCGATCGTCATGCGGATACCGTTCTTCCTGCTCGAACAGAACGCGCTCCCCGGTTTCAGCAACCGTTTCTGGCACCGGTTCGCGCGGAAAGTGGTGCTGACGTTCGAAGGCTCGCAAAAGTACCTTCCCGGAACGGTGCTCGGCAACCCGGTAAGGAAAAAGATCCTGGAGCAAAAGCCGATCGTCCACGACCGGCCGGCGGTGACGGTGATTGGCGGCAGCCAGGGAGCAAGGAGCATCAACCGCGCGATCGCGGAACAGATCGATAAACTTTCCGGGATCGACGTCTACCACATCATCGGTAAGCGCGACTTTAATGCGCTAAAGGATAAAGTGAGCGCGGAACGCCATCCCTTTTACCATCCGATCGAATATATGTATAATATGGAAGAGCTGCTCGGCCGCTCCGACTTGGTGGTATCGAGGGCGGGGGCGACCGCCATTTCCGAGATCCTCGCGCTGGGCCTGCCTTCCATACTGATCCCGTTCCCTTATTCGGCGGAAGGGCATCAAGATTATAATGCGAAGGCGCTGACCGACGCCGGGGCCGCAAAGATATTAACGGACGACCGGATCAGCGGGCTTTCGGAAATGATCGTATCGCTGTTCAACGACCGTAAAGAAATGGATTCAATGGCGGCCGCTGCCGGGCGGATCGCAAGAAGGGACGCCGCAAAGGACATCGCGGAAATGCTATATGCAGAACATTGACATGGAAAGGATCAAGAGCATCCACCTGATCGGGATCGGGGGATGCGGGGTCTCTGCCATCGGGAAGATCCTTCACCAGATGGGATACCGGGTGTCCGGCTCCGACATCAAGGAGAACAGCAACACCATGCGGCTCAAGGACATGGGGATCAAGGTCTTTATCGGCCATGACGCCAGCCATATCCGCGAGGCCGACCTGGTGGCGTATTCTTCCGCTGTCAACCAGGAGAACCCTGAGCTGACGGAAGCGTTATCGCTCAAGCTCCCGGTGCTCAAACGCGCCGAAATGCTCTCATTCATCATGAACCGGTTCAAAAAGAGGGTGGCGGTGGCAGGGACTCACGGCAAGACCACCACCACTTCCATGCTGGCCAAGATATTCATGGACGCCGGCGCCGATCCCACTTTCCTGATCGGCGGCGAAACCAATTACGTCGATGGCAACGCCCGTCTGGGAAATGGCGACTACGCGATCGCGGAGGCGGACGAATCGGACGGTTCGTTCCTCGAGCTTTCGCCCAACATATCGATCATTACCAATATCGAGCCGGACCACATGGAGTTTTTCGGCACGGAGGAAAAACTGATGCAGGTGTTCCGGGATTTTATCGGCCGCCTGGACGACGACGGCCTGCTCATTCTGGGGATCGACAGTCCGCGGACGCGTTCGCTCATTGGCCACACCGGTAAAAAGACCATTACTTACGGTTTTTCCGATGATGCCGATATGCGGGCGGTAAACCTCTCGTTCGACGGCATGGGCTCCCGCTACAACGTTGTCTACGGAGGAAAGGAACTGGGCGAAGCGCGGCTTTCGATCCCGGGAGAACAGAACGTCAACAATTCGCTGGCGGCGATCCTGGTGGCGGTGGAAGCGGGGATCCCGTTCAATTCGATCTCGGCCAGCCTTCATTCTTTCACCGGGGCCAAACGGCGATTCCAGATCATCGGCGAGGCGGGAGGGATCACCGTCATCGACGATTACGCCCACCATCCGACCGAGATCAAGGCGACGCTCAAAGCGGCGCGCAATGCCTGGAGCGGAGGCAAACGGATCATCGCCGTCTTCCAGCCGCACCGCTATTCCCGCACTTTCCATCTGGCCGCCCAGTTCTGCGACGCTTTCGAGGATGCCGATCTGGTGGTACTTACCGATATCTACAGCGCGGGCGAACAACCGATCCCCCATGTCGACGGAAGGATGATCGCCAAAGAGATCGAAAAGCGCAAAGCGGTCACTTACATTCCCAGAAAAGAGCGGATCGCGGAAAAGATACTGAAAACGCTCCGGCCGGACGACATGGTGCTGATCATGGGGGCGGGCGATATCTACACCGTGGCCAAGGACCTGCTGACCCGGATCAAGATCGCGCAGGAGAAGGCCAAAGGCAAGCCGGAATGAAACTGCTGCGGGACGAACCGCTCGATAAGCACACCACATTCCGGATCGGCGGCCCGTCCAAATACTTCATTTCCCCCAGAACCGTCGGGGAATTGAAAGAAGCGCTTCTCTTTGCCACCAAAAAAAGGTTAAAGGTCTTCGTTTTAGGAATGGGCTCGAACGTGCTCGCGGACGATCGCGGCTTTAACGGCCTGGTGATCAACCCCAAATTGACCAGTATCAAAATAGAGGGAACGGAGGTGACGGTCGGGGCGGGGGTGCCGCTCCAACATCTGCTCGCCATCGCGGCGCAAAACGGGCTTTCCGGACTGGAGTTTTTGGCCGGGATCCCCGGATCGGTCGGCGGCGCGCTCGCCATGAACGCCGGGGCAGGGAAGGATGAGATCGGATCTAAGGTGATCTCGGTCCGGGCCGTGGGACGGAATGGGAAAGAGCGAAATTGTACCAGGAAGCAATGCCGTTTCGGCTATCGAAAAAGTGTTTTCAGGAACGGCGGCCTGATCGTGACCGGGGTCGTTTTATCGCTCAATAAGGACCGCCCGTCGGAGATCAGGAAAAGGATCAAGGAAAGATGGAAAAAACGTCTAGCATCTCAACCCTACGAGCTTCCATCCGCCGGATCGGTGTTCAAGAACCCGAAAGGCGGCTACGCGGGCAGGTTGATCGAGGCGGCGGGGCTCAAGGGAAAACAAGTGGGCGGGGCCCGGATATCGGAAAAGCACGCTAATTTTATCGTCAATTCCGGGCACGCTAAAGCGAAGGACGTCCTCAATTTGATGCGTGCCACGCGCGAAAAGGTGAATAAAATGTTCCGGCTTAAACTGGAGCCGGAGATCATCCTGCTAAAATAACCCGATTATTCTTGAGCGCATAGCGGTTTTATGTTAAAATCCAGTTGTTGTGGTTTCAAAAGAAAAGATCAAACAGCTGGAAGATACCGCGCTTAAAATACGCAGGAACATAATTGAAATGACCTGCGCGGCCGCCTCCGGTCATCCCGGAGGATCGCTTTCCGCCGCCGACATTATCACCGTACTTTATTTCCATAAACTGCGCCATAAGCCGCAGGAGCCGAACTGGGACGACCGCGACCGTTTCGTGATGTCAAAGGGGCACGCCGCGCCGGTACTTTACGCGGCGCTGGCCGAGGCCGGTTATTTCCCGACCGCTTACCTTAAAACATTGAGACAACTGGGAAGCTCACTGCAGGGCCACATCGACATGCTGGCGCTCCCCGGGATCGAGATGTCAACCGGATCGCTGGGCCAGGGTTTGTCCGCCGCCAACGGCATGGCGCTCGCCTGCCGCCTGGACAAAAAGACCAACCGCGTGATCTGCCTGCTCGGCGACGGTGAATGCCAGGAAGGCCAGGTATGGGAAGCGTTCATGACCGCCGGTCACCAGAAGCTGGACAACCTCACCATTATCATTGATCGGAACAAATACCAGATCGACGGCAAAGTGGAGGATATCAAGGGCCTGGAGCCGCTGGTCGACAAGCTCAAGGCCTTCCGGCTGCACGTCCTCAACTGCGACGGGCACGACATCGCATCGATCATATCCGCGCTCGACGAAGCGGAAAAGATAAAAGGGAAACCGACCGCCATCATAGCCGATACGATCAAAGGCAAAGGGGTCGATTTCATGGAAAGCCGGCCCCTTGACTACCACGGCAAGGCCCCGACCGCGGAAGAAAAAGCGCTGGCGCTAGAATGTCTGCGCCCGAAGGGATCGAAATGAGCGAACGGAAAAAAGCGGCGACCAGGGACGCTTACGGCAAGGCGCTGCTGGAGCTGGGGAAGCAGAACAAAGATGTGGTCGCGCTCGACGCCGACCTTTCGGCCTCCACCAAGACCATCCTCTTCGCCAAGGAGTTCCCCGACCGCTTTTTCGATATGGGAGTGGCGGAGCAGGACATGATCTCCACCGCCGCCGGGCTTGCCGCTTGCGGCAAGATCGCGTTCGCCTCCACCTTCGCGGTCTTCGGTTCTGGCCGCGCCTGGGAGCAGGTGAGGATCTCGGTCGCTTATACGCGGCTCAACGTGAAAATAGTCGTCACGCATGCCGGCATCACTACCGGCGAGGACGGCGCGTCCCATCAGGCCAACGAGGACCTGGCGATCATGCGCGTGATCCCTAATATGACCGTCATCTGCCCGTCCGACGCGGTCGAAGCGGAAAAAGCGGTCAAAGCGGCCGCGGCTTTCCACGGCCCCGCCTATATCCGCCTTTCCCGGCTTTCGACGCCCATCATCAACGATAACCCGGATTATGATTTCAAGATCGGGCGGGGGATCATGCTGCGTGACGGAAAGGACGTTACCATCATCGCCTGCGGGTTGATGGTGGCGGAAGCGCTAGATGCCGCCGACACGCTGCAAAAGGAAGGCATTTCCGCCCGGGTCGTCAACCTGCACACCATTAAACCTCTCGATAAAGAGATTATCGTGAAATGCGCGCAGGATACCGGGGCGATCGTCACCGCGGAGGAGCACAGCATCATCGGCGGGCTGGGGGGAGCGGTGGCGGAGGTGGTCGGGGAAAATTGCCCGGTCCCGATGGCAAGGGTCGGGATCAAGGACATGTTCGGCGAGTCCGGCAAACCGGAGGAGCTGCTGGTGAAGTACGGCCTCACCCAGGAAGAGATCGTCCAGGCGGTCCGTTCCGCTATCTCAAGGAAAAAATGAGCGGCAGGCCTTCCTGGGACGAATACTTCATGCGTATCACGGGCGATGTAGCGGAACGCGCGATCTGCGTCAAGCGCAAGGTCGGAGCGGTGATCGTCCGCGACAACCATATCCTTTCCACCGGTTACAACGGCGCACCCAAAGGTTTTGCCCATTGCACCGAGTCCACCTGCGTCAGAAAACAGATGAGCGTCCCATCGGGCCAGCGCCATGAGCTCTGCCGCGGCTTGCACGCCGAGCAGAACGCGATCATACAGGCGGCGGTTCAAGGCGTAAGGATCGAAGGCGGCACATTATATTGCACGTTCCAGCCCTGCGTCATCTGTGTTAAAATGATGATCAACGCGGGAATAAAAAGGCTGGTCTACCAGGGAGGATATCCCGACGAACTGGCGGGGGAAATGCTTAAAGAAAGCAAAATCGAGGTGGTCAATCTGTGAAAGTCGGATATCTCGGTCCGGAAGGTACATTTTCCGAGGACGCGGGTAAACTTTATTCCCGCCGCATGGGTAAAAACGTAAAGCTCATCCCTTTTCCCACCTTTCACGATGTGATCATGGCGGCGCAAAAAGGAGAGGTCGACGAATCGCTCGTCCCGGTCGAGAACTCGATCGAGGGGACCATCCCGACCGTCACCGACATGCTGGCCCGCGAAGTCACGCTTAAGATCAGGCAGGAGCTGGTGATCCCGGTCTACAATTACCTGCTGGCGCAAAAAGGGGTAAAGATCGGCGAGATCACCGACGTCATATCCCATCCGCAGCCGATCGAACAGTGCAAGGAATTCCTGCGCCGCCGGCTGCCCAAGGCAAAGCTCCATCTTTCTTATTCCACTTCCGACGCCGCCCGCCAGGTCGCGATGTCACTCGGCGAAAAGGTGATCTCCCACGGCAAGATCAAAGGTCCGGTCTTCGCCGCGATCGGTCCGCTTTCGATGGCCAAGCTCTATGGGCTGTCGGTCATCGCCAACAAGATCAATGCCAAGGATAACCAGACCCGTTTCGTGGTCCTCGCCCGGGCCGACCACAAACGGACCGGCGACGACAAGACCTCGATCGTTTTCTCGATCGCCAAAGACCGGCCGGGCGGTCTGCACAGCGTCCTTTTTGAGTTCGCGCGGCGCGACGTCAACCTCACCAAGATCGAATCGCGCCCGAGCAAGCGTGCGCTCGGGGAGTATTTCTTTTTCGTCGACATGCAGGGCCACCGCGACGACACCGTCATAAAGGATGCGCTGGCGAACGTGAAAAAGCGCTCGGCTTTCTTCAAGCTGCTCGGCTCCTATCCCAGGTTCAAATAAGGAGGATTATATGACCGTAGACCTTAACCTGATCCTGCAGTTCTGCCTGATCCTGCTGGTGATCGCACTGACGGTAGGAGCGGTGATATTCATCCTTATCCTGCTGGACCTGAAGCAAATAACGAAACGCGTCAACCGCGAGATCAAAGCGGTGACCTTTATCGTTGATTTCCTGGACATGATCGTTTCCGGTTTTCATCTGGCGAAGAGGAAGTTCGGCGATTCGGGAGTGGGGCGCACGATCAAAAAAACCCTAAAAATATCCAAGGAGGATGAATGAAATGAGCAAACTGGGCAGGACTCTGACCCTGGGCGCGATCTTCGGCTTTATCGCCGGCCTGTTGATGGCCCCGCAAAAAGGCGAGGATACCCGTAAAAAGGTCGGGGAAGCGATCGAGAAAGGGAAAGAAAAGCTGAATGAGGTCAAAACTTCATTCATAAAAGATCCCAATGAACAGTAAGCGCCGTTAATGAAGAATTACCTGTTTGCCGGTCTGGCCATTGTCTTAGCCCTTAGTTCCATCTGTCTTGCCGATGGGACCAAGGTCGCTAACGACCCTACGCGGATCAGCGTGGGGGCAAGGGTCCTGGGAATGGGTAAATCTTTTGTCGGCATGTCCGACGACATAAGCTCGATCTTCATCAACCCGGCCGGGATCGCTTCGGTCGGCAACGCCGAGCTCACTTCCATGTCCGGGAAATTCATTAATGAAGTTAATTACCTCAATGTCGGCGGCGCCCTGCCGACCGGCCTGGGCGTTTTCGGGATCGGCTACACCAGTTCCGATATCGCTTTTACCAGCCCGTCGGCCACCACCGAAGTGCTTGACGGCGTAAGGATCATCCCGTCCTCTACCGAAGGTTCGACCTATTCTTATAAGAACAGCGCGCTCCTGCTCTCATTTGGCGCGCCGCTCCAATCGCTTCCGTTCGACCTTATCAAGAATGCCTCGATCGGCGGAACGATGAAGTTATATGTCCAGAACCTGGGTGGGGCGGGCATCAACGGCGGCAACGCCTCCGGTTTCGACATGGACCTGGGGATCAAATACCCTCTGCACCCCGCGATCGGGCTGGGGGCGGTGGTCCAGAACGTGGTCCCGTATTCCATGGGTGGAAAGATCCATTGGGACAGCGGAGTGGACGAGTCGCTCCCATCGGTGCTGAAACTTGGCATAAGCGCCAGATTGATGGGCGAGACCGGTCTGATAAAATTCAAGGATAACGAACTTACGCTGAATATCGACGGCGACTTTACCCCGCTCAGGCCGAACATCCCTTCGCTCATACACACCGGGCTGGAATGGTCCCCGGTCGGTTTGATCGCTCTCCGGGCCGGCATCGACCAGGACGTGGTCGGCACCGGAAGCGGAGGCCTCGATGTCGCCAATAATCTTACGCTGGGCGTAGGCGTGATCCTGAAGGAATTCCGCTTCGATTACGCTTTCCATCAATATTATTCCATCCCGGAGAACGACACCAATTATTTCTCGCTCTCGTACGGCATCCTGAACGAGAAACCGAAGCCGGCCGTTATTAGGTATTTAGGCGATACCGACCCCGCGGACAAGACTGTGGTGAGCGCGGACAAACTTAGGTTATCCGGCCGGGTATTGAGGCCGGAAGTGAAGCAGGTGAGCGTCGCCGGTTATGTCGTCAACGTTTCAGACGGTTCTTACGAGGCCGAGATCCCTGTATTCCTCGGTAAAAATTCGATCGAGATCAAAGCGCTTGATGAAACGGGAAATCTGCTAGAGTCACGGCGGGTCAGGATCCTCAGGCTGACCTCGTTCAGCGATGTCGCCGGCAATTACTGGGCGGCCGATCCGATCGGTCGCCTGGCGACGCTGGGGATCGTTTCCGGTTACGCGGACCAGAGCTATAAACCGGAAAAACCCGTTAACCGGGCGGAGATGATAACCCTTCTGGTCCGGGTCTCGGGAGTGACCACCGAAGGCGCGTCGAAAAAGCTTCCTTTCAAGGACGTTTCCCAAAAATTCTGGGCGGCGCCATTTGTCGCGACCGGCGTAAAGCTCGGCTTTATGACCGGTTACCCGGACCGCACTTTCAAGCCGGTCCGTTCGATAAACCGGGCGGAGGGCGTTACCACCATCGCCAGATTTTCGGGTATTGATGTCGCCAAACCGGTAACCGAGGCCCGTTTCTCCGACCTGCCGGGACGTCATTGGGCGGCCAAAGCGGTGTATGCCGCTTCCAACGCCGGGATGCTTAATTATATTACTACCGGTCGTTTTGAGCCCGGCCGCGCGCTTTCCCGCGGCGAGGTGGCGGAGATAATTTCCAAATCCGATATCGTTTCCCAGAAAGTAGCCGACCTCATGGATTGGGAGAAAGGCTACTGATGAATGAAAGAAGAAATTAAAGAACAGGTCGAAGCGGCCGTATCCGAGATCTTCGGCGAGCGGATCAATTCGGTGACCGGCGCGCCCAATCCAAAATACGGCGATTTTTCGACCAACGCCGCCATTCTCCTCAATTCCCGCGTCGATAAACCGCTTTACGATATCGCGGTCCAGCTTTCCGCCGAAATGATGAAAAGGGACGGCGGGCAAAAGTTCGAAAAAGTCGACGCCACCCGGACCGGATTCATCAACTTCCGCCTTAAGGATTCTTACCTTCAGCGACAGGTATCGGTGATAAGGGGTGAAAAAGGCGCATACGGGTGGGCCAAAGAAAAGAACGGCAAGAAGGTACTGATCGAGTTCGTTTCCGCCAATCCGACCGGGCCCCTGCATATCGGGCACGGTCGCTGGGCGGTGATTGGAGACGATATCGCCAGCCTGCTCGAAGCCTCCGGTCACCAGGTGGAGCGCGAGTTTTATATCAACGACGTCGGTAATCAGATCGAAAAGCTGGTGCTCTCGGTCAGGGCGAGGGCGGAAGGCGGGGAAGTGCCGGAGGGCGGTTATGGCGGCGCGTATATCGCCGACCTGGCCGAACAGCTCAAGGCCGATATCAACAAACCCAACTTCAAGACCATTCTGATCAACACCATACTCGAATGGCAAAAGCGGGTATTGCGCGAACTGGGGGTCGGTTTTGACCGCTTTTTTTCCGAGCGGACGTTGCACGAAAAAGGGCGGGTCAAAGAGACGGTCGAAGAGATGAAGCGCTCCGGCCATACTTTCACCGAGGACGGCGCCCTCTGGTTCAAATCGATGGACCAGGGTGACGATAAGAACCGGGTGCTGGTCCGGGAAAACGGGGAGCCGACCTATTTTGCCGCGGATATCGCCTACCACCGCGATAAATATTCGCGCGGCTACGACCAGCTGATCGATGTCTGGGGCGCCGACCACCACGGTTATGTGCCCCGGCTGAAAGCGGCGCTCAAGGTGCTAGGTCTGCCGGTAGAAAAGTTCGAGGTGATCATCGGCCAATTGGTTTCGCTCTTCCGCGGGTCGGAGCCGGTAAAAATGTCGAAACGTACCGGCGACATGATCACATTGGAAGAGGTACTGCAGGAGATCGGCAAGGACGCCACCCGATTTTTCCTTACCATGGTCTCTTCCCAGAGCCGGCTGGAGTTCGATCTTGAACTGGCGAAAAAGCATGCCCCCGATAATCCAGTGTACTACGTGCAATACGCGCACGCCCGGCTCTGCAGCATCTTTCGTGAAGCGGGAGAGCAGGGGATAACCCCGGCCGCCGATCCCGATCTTTCGGTCCTGTCGCACCCGGCGGAGCGGGACCTGATGCGCAAACTGATCGACCTCAACGACGAGATCGTCTCCGCCGCTGGCAAACGCGCGCCGCACCAGATGGTTGAATACGCCAAGAGCCTGGCCGCCATTTTCCACAATTATTACCACAAATGCCGGGTCATTTCGGAGGATACCGGGCTGACCCAGGCACGGCTGGCGCTTTGCGACGCCACTCGAATCGTGCTGAAAAATGTGCTAGAATTGCTTAAAGTCGAGGCTCCGGAAAGGATGTAGAGAGATATGAGATACGCGTTCTTCAAAGGCAAGATTGTACCGTTCGGCGAAGCTAAAGTGTCCATCATGACCCATGCCCTGAATTACGGGACCGGGGTCTTTGAAGGCGTCCGCGGATACTGGAACGCTGAGAAGGGCCAAATGTACATTGTCAAGCTGCGGGAACATTACCAGCGGCTGGAAAGCTCCTGCAAGCTTGCGCTCAAGACCACTCTCAAATATTCCCTCGCGGAACTAGAAAAGATAACGGTGGAGCTTGCCCGGAAGAACGATTACCGGGAGGACATCTATATCCGGCCGATCTATTACAAGTCTCAGGAAAAGATCGGTTTGGGATTGATCGGCGTTGAAGAGGATTTTTCAATATTCACAGCTCCTTTCGGCACCTACCTTGATATCAACAAAGGGATACGGGTCTGCGTTTCCTCCTGGTGGCGGATATCCGAAAAATCGGCGCCGCAGGGGGCCAAGATCACCGGAGCTTACTTCAATTCGTCGCTGGCAAAAGCGGAAGCGCTGGAAAAAGGGTTCGACGAAGCGATATTGCTCTCTCATCAGCGGACGGTGGCGGAAGGGTCGGGAGAGAACCTGTTCCTGATAAAACATGGTAAATTGATCACCCCGCCGCTATCGGAAACGATCCTGCCCGGTATTACCCGGGTGTGCGTCATGGAGTTGGCGGAAAAAGAGCTTGGATTGAAAACGACCGAACGACAGATAAGTCAGGACGAGCTTTACTCCGCCGACGAGCTATTCTTTTGCGGGACCGCGGCCGGAGTCACGCCGATCATTGATGTGGACGGAAAAAAGATCGGTCCCGGCACTGTCGGGCCGCTGACCAGAAAACTACAGGACCTCTATTTCGCGGCCGCGCGCGGCGACAGTCCCAAATACGCCGATTGGGTGACGTCGGTATATTGATGATCTCCGGCATCGGCATCGACATCATCGAGATCGACCGGATCAAGGCTGCGGTAAAAGCCCACGGGAAAAGGTTCCTGAACCGTATTTTTACCGAACGTGAACTCGAATACTGCCGCAACCGGCGGGCCTATCGTTTCCCCGAACTGGCGGCGCGTTTTGCCGCGAAAGAAGCGTATTCCAAAGCGATCGGGACCGGCATGGTGGGGATAAACCACCGTGAGATCGAAGTGATGAACGACCGCAGCGGCAAGCCGCGGCTTTTTATCCGCGGAAAGGCCGACCGCAAAACGCATATTTCCCTATCTCATTCCCTCAATTACGCGGTGGCATCGGTCATCGCGGAGTGATATCATTACTCGTATGAAAGGGAAATATTTATTCCCTAAAAGAAAACCGGAATCCCACAAAGGTGATTACGGGAAAGTTTTCATTCTCGCAGGGTCCGCTGGAATGCTCGGCGCCGGCATCCTCGCATCCCGCGCGGCGCTCCGTTCCGGCGCTGGCCTGGTCTATCTAGGAGTTCCTAAAAGCTGCCGCGACATCGTGAATATCGCCACCCCCGAAGTGATCGTTGCCAGCGGAGATTCCGCCTCCGATTTTTTGGACCTTGCCGCGGCTTGCGACGCCGTGGCGATGGGACCGGGGCTCAGCGAAAGAAGGAAGATCTCCCGCGAACTGCTGGAACGCTTGAGCCGCGCACGCTTCTCAAACCCGATCGTACTCGACGCCGATGCGCTGATCTCGTTCACTGACGATACGACCGCTCTCGGACGCCTCCGCCTTAATCTGATACTAACGCCGCACCCCGGTGAAATGGGAAAACTTTTCGGCAGGGCCGCCAAGGAAGTGCAGGAGAAGCGCGATGACTTCGCGGCGAACCTTTCACGACAGGCGGCAGGGGTCGCCGTGCTCAAAGGTCATAACACCATTATTTGCGACCGCGCCGGGAAGTCGTATGTTAACCGATCCGGCAACGCCGGAATGGCGACCGCCGGAATGGGCGATGTGCTCACGGGCCTGATCGCCGGCTTTGCCGCCCAGGGAATGCCCCCATTTGATGCCGCTCGCATTGGGGTTTTTATCCATGGAATTGCCGGAGACCTGGCAGCTAAAGAGCTTGGGGAGCAGGGAATGATCGCATCAGATGTGGTCGAACGGATACCGGAAGCAATCTTGAGGGCCGGATAGATGGAAAAAAGGATCGAAAAAGCGATCGGCGCGATGGAACAGCTGGGACATGTTACCATCGAATTCATAGAAGAGACCGGTCGAACCATGCAGCTCGCGTTCAATACCGTCATTTGGATATTTTCGGGAAGGATCAACCTGCGTTTGGTGCTCGAGCAAATGGTAAAGATCGGCGTCGATTCCCTGCCGATCGCGCTCACTTCCGCCGCTTTCGTCGGGATGGTGTTCGCCGTCCAAATCGCGACCGAATTCGTCCGTTTCGGCGCCAGCAAGTACGTGGGCGGAGTGATGGGGATCGCGGTCGCCCGCGAACTGGCCCCGGCGCTCACCGGGATCGTCATCTCCAGCCGGGTCGCGGCCTCGATCGCCGCCGAGATCGGCACGATGAAGGTGACCGAGCAGATCGACGCGCTCAATGCCATGGGCAGCAGCCCGGTAAGTTATCTGGTCATACCGCGCTTTATCGCCTGCACGCTGATGCTGCCGCTCCTGACCGTGCTGGCTGACCTTTTATGCTTTTTCGGCGGCTATTTCGTTTCCGTCTATCTTATCAAGATCAACGCCGTGGACTACATCAATTCCGCCCAGCAACTTCTGGTGTTCAACGATATTTACGGCGGCATCTTCAAGTCGTTCATTTTCGGCATGATCATTTCGGTCATCGCCTGCAACAAGGGATTAAGGACCCAGGGCGGGGCAAAAGGGGTGGGGGAGGCGACGACCAGCGCGGTGGTCTCGTCCCTGATCGCGCTTTTTATCGCCAATTATTTCCTCTCGGTGATGTTGTTCAAATGATAAAGATAGAAAAGTTATGTAAAGCGTTCGATCATCTGGTAGTGATGGACAAGGTAGATCTTTTGATCCCGGACGGCGAGACCCTGGCCGTGATCGGCCCGTCCGGTTGCGGTAAATCGACGCTTTTACGGTTGATCCTGCGCCTCGAGACCATCGATTCGGGCAGGATCGTGATCGACGGGAAGGACGTGGGGGCGCTGAACGAGGAAGAACTGGTCATATTGCGCCAGAAGATCGGCATGGTGTTCCAGTCCAGCGCGCTGTTCGATTCGTTGTCGGTATTCGAGAACGTGGCATTCCCGTTGCGTGAACATACCGATCATGGCGAGGCGGAGATCAAGAACATAGTGGAGAACAAGCTGGCCATGGTCGATCTTTACGGCAAGGGGGATGTGATGCCTTCCGAACTTTCGGGCGGGATGCAAAAGCGGGTCTCGATCGCGCGCGCGCTGGCGTTCGACCCCCGGATCATCCTATACGACGAGCCGACCACCGGTCTTGATCCGATAACCTCGAGCACGATCGAGAATTTGATAAACAAACTCGCCACCGACCTGAAGGTCATCTCGATCGTGGTGACGCACCAGCTGAGCACGATCTTCCGGACCGCACACCGGGTGGTAATGCTGGACAAAGGTAAACTGATCGAGGGCGGCAGCGTGGAACAGACCAAAAGATCGCAGAACCCGGTGATTTCCAGGTTCATCAACGCCGGAATTACGGTATAATACAAGGAAGGGGAAACAGATGAAATTATCCACTGCGGCGAAAGTAGGTATTTTGACCCTGATCGGGGCGATCGCGCTGGCGGCGATGATCAGCTGGAAAAGCAACTTCTTCTTCCTGCGCGAAGGGACCGAGATCGTCGGTTCTTTCATCAATATTGAAGGTCTGACCGTCGGTTCGGAAGTAAGGTACCGCGGTTTCAGTGTGGGCAAGGTAATGCGGATCGACGCCGGTCCCAAGGACATCGAGGTTTTCGCGACCGTCAATAAAGAAGTAAAGATCCCGTCCGATTCCACGCTCAGGGTCGGTTTTGACGGTATCGTCGGCATGAAATACCTCGAGATCCGTCCTGGCACATCCGAAGCGTACTATACCTCCGGCGCCGTTATCCCCGGCATCAGCACCGCCGGTTTTGT
>DATJPS010000049.1:0-26136 GCA_035506255.1 Candidatus Omnitrophota bacterium
TCCTGGCTCGATCGAACAAGCGATCTCTGTCGCGTGGAAAGCGTTCGATATAGCCGACAAATTCCAGGTCCCGGTCTTCATCCTTTCCGACCAGTACCTGGCCGACTCCTATTACGATCTTCCCGCTCCCGACCTTTCTAAAGAGCGGGCGCAGAACCATTTCATAAAAACAGTGAAGGATTACCAGCGGTATCAGCTTACCGCCGACGGCTTTTCTCCCCGCGGCGTTCCCGGTTACGGCGATGGGCTGGTGGTGGTGGACAGCGACGAGCACGATCCGGAAGGACATATAACCGAAGACTTGGAGCTCCGCGCCCGTTTCGTTGAAAAGCGCCTGAAAAAACTGGAACAACTGAGGAATGAGATATTACCACCGGAGCTGATCGGCGGGGACAAGTACGAGACGCTCGTCGTTGCCTGGGGATCGAATTATCACAACGTCAGGGAAGCGCTTTCTCTGATCGGTGACGATAAGGTCTCTTTCCTCCACTTTTCGCAGGTCTATCCTCTGCATTTTAGCGCCGCGGGATATCTGGAAAAGGCGAAGAGGATCGTGGCGGTGGAGAACAACGCCGGCGGCCAGTTCGCGGAGCTTATCGAAAGGGAAACGGGCTTTGCCGTCAAGGAGCGGATACTGAAGTACGACGGGCTTCCTTTTTCAGTGGAAGAGCTGGCGTCGCGGATAAAGGGGATCAAATGAGCGCGGAAATAAAAGATTACGATATGGGACCGGTCGACATCGCCTGGTGTCCCGGCTGCGGCAACTTCGGTATCCTTAGCGCGGTGAAGGAAGCGCTGGCCGAGCTGGCTATCCCGCCCGCAAAACTGGTAATGGTGTCGGGGATCGGGCAGGCGGCGAAGGAGCCGCATTACCTCAAGTGCAACGTTTTCAACGGGCTCCACGGCCGGGCGCTCCCTCCCGCCACCGCGATCAAAGCGGCAAATCCCGAGCTTACGGTCATCGCCGACAGCGGGGACGGGGACATGTACGGGGAAGGCGGCAACCATTTTATCCACGCCATCCGTCGCAATCCCGATATCACCGTCATCGTCCACAACAATATGGTCTACGGATTGACCAAAGGCCAGGCTTCGCCGACCAGCCGGATCGGCTTTAAGACCCCGATCCAGGTAGACGGCGTGTTCGAGGAGCCGTTCAACCCGCTTTCGGTCGCGATCGCGCTCGACGCGCCGTTCGTGGCGCGCGCTTTTATCGGTGATCCTGATAAAACCAAGGAGATCGTCAAACAGGCGGTCCTTCACCGCGGATTTTCACTGGTCGATATTTTTCAGCCGTGCGTTTCGTTCAACAAGATCAATACTTACCAGTGGTTCAAGGACAACACCTATTACCTCGAAGCGGCGCACGATCCCCGCGACCGGGCGGCCGCCTTCCGGCGCGCGGTCGAGAAAGAAAAGCTCCCGCTCGGCATCTTTTATATTAACGACGGCCGCTCGGTGTTCGAGGATAGACTGGCCGCTTACCGGTCGGACCGTACCCCGCTCTTTGCCCGGACCGTCAATTATGATAAACTGTCTCAATTGATCGACGCGAAAAGGGGATAGGTGGTAAAAATGAAAAAATATTCCTGCCGGGTTTGCGGTTATGTTTACGACCCTCAGGCGGGCGATCCGGACAACGCGGTCGCTCCCGGGACCGATTTCAAGGACCTGCCGCCGGCGTGGGTCTGTCCGGTTTGCGGGGCGCCAAAGGACCAATTCGACGAGGTGGAATAAATGCCGGCACGAGAGGTAAAGCCCGGTTCGGGTGTCTTTGCGGTCGGCGCGCTCGACTGGGACCGGCGGTTGTTCGATGAGCTGATACCGCTTCCCGACGGAACGACCTACAACTCTTATCTCCTCAAGGGGAAAGATAAGACCGCGCTGATCGACACCGTCGACCCGACAAGATCGGAAGAGCTGTTCGCGAACCTGAAAGAGCTCGGCATTACTTCCATCGATTATATCATTGCGCATCACGGGGAACAGGACCATTCGGGTTCGATCCCGGCGGTACTGAAAGCTTTCCCCATGGCCAGGGTGGTGACCAACGCCAAGTGCCGCGCCGAGCTGGTCGACCTGCTGGCCGTCCCTGACGACAAGTTCGTCGTCGTGGAGGATCGGCAGACCCTGCCGCTGGGCGGGAAGACGCTCGAGTTCATCCTTACCCCGTGGGTGCACTGGCCGGAGACGATGGTAACTTATGTGCGCGAAGAAGAGATCCTCTTTACCTGCGACTTTTTTGGCTCGCATCTTGCTTCCTCATCGCTTTATTCTGATAACGAAGCGGAAGCGTACCGGTCCGCCAAACGGTATTTTGCCGAGATCATGATGCCGTTCCGTCAGAACATCACGGGAAACCTCGAAAAGATCAAGGGTCTCAAGATCGGCATGATCGCGCCGAGCCACGGCCCGGTCCACCGGAGACCGGAATTCATCATCAACGCCTACCGGGACTGGGTGTCCGACGCGGTGAAGAATGAGGTCGTAATACCTTTCGTTTCCATGCACGGGAGCACCCGGGCGATGATCGATCATTTCGTCGGATGTCTGATGAAACGCGGGGTCGGGGTCAAACCGTTCGATCTTCCCCGTACAGATGTCGGCGAGCTGGCGATGTCGCTGGTCGACGCGGCGACGGTGGTGATCGGCACGCCGACCGTGCTGACCGGTCCGCACCCGGCTGCGGTCTATGCCGCGTTCCTGGCCAATGCCCTCCGCCCCAAGACACGTTACGTTTCGCTGATCGGTTCGTTCGGCTGGGCGGGGAGGATGCCGGAGGTGATCACGGGTATGGTCCCGAACCTTAAGGCCGAAATGCTGGCGCCGGTGATCGCAAAAGGATACCCAAAACCGTCCGACCTGGCCGCGCTCGACGCGCTGGCCGAGCTGATTTATAATAAACATCAAAACGACCAGTTGGTATTAAAAGGAGCATGAAAATGAAAAGCGTTAAAGGTACCAGGACCGAAAAGAATCTTTTAGCTTCGTTCGCGGGGGAATCGCAGGCGCGGAACCGCTACACTTTCTTCGCGAGCGAGGCCAAGAAAGCGGGTCTGGAGCAGATCTCGGCGATCTTTCTGGAGACCGCGGATAATGAAAAAGAGCACGCCAAGCGTTTCTTCAAGTTCCTCGAAGGCGGTGACGCGGAGATCACCGCGACTTACCCGGCTGGGGCGATCTGCGATACTGAAGCGAACCTCAAGGCGGCGGCCGACGGGGAGAAGATGGAATGGTCCAAGCTTTACCTTGACGCCGAGAACACCGCGCGGCAGGAAGGGTTCGAGGAGATCGCGAAAGTGTTCAAGGAGATCGCCGAAGTGGAGGAACAGCACGAAAAAAGGTACCGCAAGCTGCTCTCCAACCTGAAAGAGGGCAAAGTTTTCAAACGCGACGCGACGGTTAAATGGCACTGCCGCAACTGCGGATACGTACACGAGGGGAAGGAAGCGCCCAAGGCCTGTCCGGCCTGCGCGCACCCCCAGGCGTATTACGAACTGCTGGCCGAGAATTACTGATAAGTGATAAAATATACCTGAAGATGTTCAGGTATACGGTATTCGAGACCGCTTACGGCAGCATGGGCGCGGTTTTATCCGACGCCGGGCTTCACATGATCGTTCTCCCGCGAAAAAAAGCGGATGAGGTCAAAAAGGAGCTAGAGTCCCATTACCTTGAGCTGGCCAGGGACGATGCCCCGTTCAAAAAACTTTCCGCCCGTATCAACGATCATCTTTCCGGTAAAACGGTCAAGTTCACCGAAAAGATGGACCTTTCCGGGTCCACTCCATTCGAACTAAAGGTTTGGGACGTGACGATGGGGATCCCGCGGGGCGAGGTCCGTTCGTACGAATGGGTGGCAAAACAGATGGGGAACGCCAAAGAAGTGCGGGCGGTGGGGCAGGCGCTGGGGCGCAACCGTTTACCGCTGATCATTCCCTGCCACCGGGTGATAAGGAAAGAAGGGGATCTGGGAGGATTTTCCGGGGGAGTGGAGCTTAAGAGGCTTTTATTAAAACTTGAGGGGTATTTATTATGCTAGGGAAAAGGATCATTCCCTGTCTGGACGTTAAAGAGGGCCGGGTCGTTAAAGGGACAAAGTTCGTCGACCTGCGCGACGCGGGCGACCCGGTCGAGCAGGCCGTTTATTACGACAAGGAAGGGGCCGACGAGCTGGTATTCCTCGACATTACCGCCTCGCACGAGAAACGCTATATCATGCTCGATGTGGTGAAGAAAGTGGCGGAGAGCATCTATATCCCGTTCACCGTCGGCGGCGGGATCAACGACATCGAAACGATCCGGGAGATCATCTCTTCCGGCGCCGACAAGGTATCGATCAACAGCGCGGCGGTAGCCGATCCCAACTTCATCACCGTCGCGTCGGAAAAGTTCGGCGCGCAGTGCATCGTTCTGGCGATCGACGCGAAGAAAGTTTCCGCTGGCCGCTGGGAGATCTACACGCACGGCGGCCGGAAGCCGACCGGCCTGGACGCGGTGGAGTGGGCGATAAAGGGCGAAAAGCTGGGGGCGGGGGAGATACTGCTCACCTCGATGGACCGCGACGGGACCAGGATCGGCTACGACCTGGAACTCACCCGCGCCATCGCCGACGCGGTGAAGGTCCCGGTGATCGCGTCGGGCGGGGCAGGGACCGTGGAACATATACTGGAATCGTTCACTTTGGGGGCGGCGGACGCCGCGCTTCTGGCTTCTTTGCTCCACTACCGCGAATTGACGATCAAACAGATCAAGGATTACCTGCTCAGCAAGGGGATAAATGTCAGATATTATTGAAAAGCTGTTCCGCCAGCGGGTCCCTCAGATCGACCGGGAACTGAAAAGACTGCTGCCGAAGGATCGGTCCTCTTTATCAAAAGCGATGTGCTATTCGATGTTCGCCGGCGGTAAGCGGTTCCGTCCGGTGCTGGCGATCGAGAGCGCTCTCTGCTGCGGAGGAGAGGTGAAGGACGTTCTCTCCGCCGCCTGCGCGATCGAAATGATCCACACTTTCACGCTCATTCACGACGACCTTCCCGCCATGGACGATTCCGAACTGCGGCGGGGAAAACCGACCTGCCATAAAGTCTTCGGCGAAGATATCGCGGTACTGGCGGGTGACGCGCTCAACACGCTGGCGTTCTTCGTTATCGCCCAGAACGTGAAGACCGCCAAAGTGCCGAACGTAACAGCCGACCTTTCTTCCGCGCTTATAAAGGTGGTCTACGGCCAGGTGATGGACCTGGAGGCGGAGGGGAAAAAGGTAGGGCTGAAAGAACTCCAACAGATCCATCTGCACAAGACCTCGGCGCTGATCGAAGTCTCGGCCAAGATCGGCGCGGTACTGGCGAACGCCAACGACCGGCAGATAAAGGCGGTCACCTCGTACGCCCGGCACATGGGATTGGCATTCCAGATCGCAGATGATATACTGGATGCGGTCTCCACCGAGGCGGCGCTGGGTAAACCGTCGCGGGCGGACGCCAAATTGAAAAAAGCCACCTATCCGGCCGTGCTGGGAGTTCCCGGGGCGGAAAAGCTGGCCCGCGATCACCTGAAAAAGGCGGTCGGGGAGCTGGCGGTTTTCGGAAAAAAGGGAGAGACCCTTAGAGCCCTGGCGGAATTCACGGTAAGGAGGAACAAATGACCCTATTGTGGCATCTCATCGTCGACCTGTTCTCCAACATCCCGCTGGTCACGGGCGGCACCGCTTTTCTTCTTTCCCAGACCTCCAAGGTCATCATCTACTATTTCAAGGACAAAGAGTTCAACATCATGCACTTTTTCGAATCGGCGGGGATGCCTTCGACCCATTCGGCCATGTCGTGTTCGATGACGCTGATGATCGGGATGACCGAGGGCTTCCGCTCGCCGCTCTTCGCGATCGCGCTGATCTTCACCATCATCGTCCTTTACGACGCGATGGGGGTGCGGTTCGCCGCCGGACAGCAGGCGGTGGTGCTCAATAAGATCATCGAGGACATCTATTCGGAAAAAGTGTCCGAGCGCGAAAAGATGAAAGAACTGATCGGCCACACGCCGATCGAAGTCTTCGTCGGAGGAACGATCGGGATCGCGGTTGCCCTGATAATCTATTTCATCGTAATATGACCACTCTGCTCGACAAGATCAAATTGCCCGAAACGCTGCGCGAACTTTCCGCCAAACAGCTGGAGCAGGTCGCGCAGGAAGTGCGCCAGAAGATAATCGAGGTCACATCCCGGACCGGCGGCCACGTCGCCTCCAGCCTCGGCTCGGTGGAGCTGGCGGTGGCGCTACATGCTTCGTTCCAGTCGCCGACCGACAAGATCGTCTGGGACGTGGGGCACCAGGCGTACGCACATAAAATACTTACCGGCCGTCTGGAGAGCTTTGGCACGCTCCGGCAGATGAAGGGGCTCAGCGGGTTTCCCAACCGGTCCGAAAGTCCGCACGATATTTTTACTGTCGGCCACGCCTCCACTTCCATTTCCCAGGCGTTGGGACTTGTGCACGCCCGCGACCTAAAAGCGGAAAAACATTCGGTGGTGGCGGTGATCGGCGACGGTTCCTATTCGGGCGGGCTTTCGCTCGAAGGGGTGAACAATGTCGACGGCCTTAATACCAACCTGATCGTCATCCTCAACGATAACGCCATGAGCATTTCGAAGAACGTCGGCGCGATCTCCAATTACCTGACCGCGCTAAGGATGTCCGATCTTTACGTCGACCTGCGCAACCGGATCGAAAAGCTGGTAAAGCGGATACCGCGCTACGGGGTGTCCCTCTTCGAGGCGGCCCGACGCCTAAAGGACCGGACCCGGCAGGTGGTGGTGAACTTCAAGGTGGACGTGATCTTCGAAGAGCTCGGCTTCCATTATTTCGGCCCGATCGACGGGCACAACATCCCGCTGATCATGAGCACCATCCATCACGCCAAGGAGATCCCGGGGCCGGTGATGATCCATGTACTCACAAAGAAAGGGAAGGGATACGCTCCAGCGGAAGCCGATCCGACCCGTTTCCATGGAACCGGCCCGTTCGATATCGCCAGCGGCAGACCGCTGAAAGACGCGGGCGACGCTCCCAGCTATACCCAGATCTTTGGCCGGACGATGGCCCGGCTGGGTGAAAGCAACGATAAACTGGCGGCGATCACCGCCGCCATGATCGACGGCACCGGGCTGGAAGAATTCGCCCGCAAGTTCAAGCCTCGGTTCTTTGATGTCGGCATCGCCGAGGAGCACGCGGTGACTTTTGCCGGCGCGCTGGCGGCGGGAGGGTTCAAGCCGGTGGTGGCGGTATATTCCACTTTCCTCCAGCGGTCGTATGACGAGATCATGCACGACGTCGCACTGCAAGATTTTCCGGTGGTCTTCGCGGTAGACCGCGCCGGGATCGTGGGCGAGGACGGCGCCACCCATAACGGCATTTTCGATATCGCTTACCTCCGGACGGTGCCCAATATGGTCGTTTCCGCTCCAAAGGACGAGAACGAGCTCCAGCACCTTCTCAACACCGCGGTAAAGTACAACGAAGGGCCGATGGCGGTCCGCTATCCGCGCGGGGCGGGGGTCGGGGCCGAAATGGACCGTGAACTGAAAGATATCCCCATCGGCAAAGGCGAGATCGTTTATAGATCCGAAGTCCGAAATCCGAAATCCGAAATAGGGATCATTGCGATCGGATCGATGGTCCATCCTTCGGTCGAAGCGGCAGAGCAGCTGGAGAAGGAAGGGATCGGCGCGACCGTGGTTAACGCCCGGTTCGCCAAGCCGCTCGACGAAGAGCTGATATTGAAGATCGCCCGCTCCTCCGGCCGGATCGTGACGGTGGAAGAGGGGGTTTCGTCCGGCGGGTTTGGTTCGGCGGTAGCGGAACTTCTCGCCGATAATGCATTGAATAATCCCGTCATCCGGATCGGTCTTCCCTCATCCTTCATCGAGCATGGCAAACGTGACGAAATGCTCGCGATGTTCGGATTGACCCCGCAGAAGATCTACGAAAAGGCCAAAGCCGGTCTCTGATCATCGGACCTTTTTTACCCGGAACCAGGTCTGGCAGTCAAAAGGCAACTTTTCCCCGTTCACCAGCACCTTTTCCACGCTCGCGTGGTGTAGCTCCAAACCGTGCTTTTTGAATAACGAGGCGAGCTCCGCGGCGATACTTCCTTTATCGATGAGTGCCGCGACCGCTCCGTTATCGTCCCCGTTCGCCGCTTTACCTTTTTTCTTATCCCAGAGGGGAGAGGATTTAGCCTCCTGTATCAGGCGGTCAGACATCGTCCGGTCTTTACCGAACGCTTCTTCCAGCCGTCCGATGGAGAGGGTGTGCGGCGGCTTGTTGCCGTCGGAGAGGGCGCGTGCGAGGAGATGATCAAGTGCCGTGATCTGTTCGTTGAGCGGGAGCCCGGAATCCGACCGGGTCCGCCAGACCCCTTCGTTTATGCCGCGGTCGATCTCAAGCGAGATCGGAATGTCCGGGACGGAGTAGAGCTTCGCTTCCGGCCGGTCGACGACCGATATTTTTTGACCAAAGACGGAATGCATAATTACCGCCGCGACGCCGATCGCAATTATCACCGCCAGTAATACCAGTACCTGTTTAGTGCCCATCGATCCACCCCCGATACCCCGGATTTTAGCACGCCGGACGCGGCCGCTCCAGCGTTAGCAAAGAGGCTTTATTTATGATAAAATTTCAATATGAAGACCGATATCGAGATCGCGCAAAAAGCGGAGCTCCGCCTGATCGTCGACATCGCCAAACAGGCGGGAATAAAACTGGACGATATCGAGCTTTACGGCGCTTATAAGGCGAAAGTCAATCTTAAAGCTTTAGGTCGCGGCGGGAAAAAAGAGGGAAAGCTGGTCCTGGTCTCCACCACCACACCGACTTCGCAGGGAGAAGGGAAGACCACCACCACCATCGGCCTTTCGCAGGCGCTTAACCGCGCCGGCAAGAACAGCTTCGTCTGCATCCGCGAACCTTCGCTCGGCCCGGTGATGGGGATGAAGGGCGGGGCGGCCGGCGGCGGCTACTCCCAGGTCCTGCCGATGGACGATATCAACCTGCATCTGACCGGCGACATGCATATGATCACTTCGGCGCACAACCTTCTATCCGCGATGCTGTATAACCACATCTACCAGGGGAACGAGCTGGGGATCGACGAGAACCGCATCGTCTGGAAACGGGCGATGGACATGAACGACCGCGCTTTACGTGGGGTGTTCGATATCACTGCCGCATCGGAAGTGATGGCGATCCTCTGCCTTTCGAAGAACGTGGAGGACATGAAGGCGCGGCTGGGCGAAATCGTGATCGCGTACGACAAGTCCGGCAATCCGGTCCGCGGCAAACAAATCAGGGCTAACGGCGCGATGGCGCTCCTGATGTGGCATGCGCTCAAGCCGAACCTGGTCCAGACGCTCGAAGGCGGACCGGCGTTCGTTCACGGCGGGCCGTTCGCCAACATCGCTCACGGCTGCAACAGCCTGATCGCCACCCGCATGGCGATGAAGCTTTCCGACTACGTCATCACCGAGGCCGGTTTCGGCACCGACCTGGGAGCGGAAAAGTTCTTCGACATCAAATGCCGGGTCGGCGACCTCAAACCGTCGGCCGCGGTGCTGGTCGTTACCAAACAGGCGGTCGACGTCCACGGCTACGACAACGCACAGAAGCATTATGAGAACCTGGCCATGTTCGGCATACCGGTGGTGATCGCCATCAACAAAAAAAAGGACGACTCCGCCGCCGACATCAAGGCGATGGAGAAGAAACTTTCCGGGCTTTCGGCCTGCGTGGTCTCCGACATCTGGGCAAAAGGCGGGGAGGGCGGGATGGAGATGGCGGCGGCGGTGGCGGAAGCGGCGGAAAAGAAGTCCCAGTTCAAACCGCTTTATGACGTCAAATCGTCGATCGTGGAAAAGCTGAACGCGATCGCGAAGAACATTTACGGCGCCGACGGCGTCGACTTTACCGGCGAGGCGCTCCGCGACCTGGACATGCTGGACCGGATCGGGATGAACAATGTCCCGGTCTGCGTCGCCAAGACACAGTATTCGCTCTCCGACGATCCCAAGCTTTTCGGCCGTCCCCGCGGGTTCAAGATCACCGTGCGCGAGCTCAAGCCGTCGGCGGGAGCCGGTTTTGTGGTTGCCTATACCGGCAAGATCATGACGATGCCCGGTCTTCCCAAGCATCCGGCGGCGGAGAACATGGACATCGACGAAGAAGGCAAGATCAAAGGGCTTTTCTGATGATAAACCAAAAGCGGATCGAAAGAGCGGTAAAAGAGATCCTGGCGGCGATCGGCGAGGACGCCAGGCGGGACGGGTTGAAGCGAACCCCCGCGCGCGTGGCCGAAATGTACGCCGAGCTGTTCTCAGGCGTCGGCCGCGACCCTTCCGGCGAGCTCACCACTTTCAAGCAGGCGGAGCACGAGGAAATGGTAATGGTTAAGGACATCCCGTTCTATTCTATCTGCGAGCATCACCTGATACCTTTCATCGGCAAGGCGCACGTCGTCTATATACCAAAAGCGGGGCGGGTGACCGGTCTTTCCAAACTGGTGCGCGTGATCGAAGGGTACGCCAAGCGGCCGCAGGTGCAGGAGAACCTCACCTCCCAGATCGCCGATACCATCGTGCAAAAGCTCAAACCTTACGGCGTACTGGTGGTGATCGAGGCGGAGCATCTGTGCATGTCGATGAGAGGGGTCAAGAAGCCGGGGGCCACCGCCGTCACTTCCGCCGTCCGGGGGATCTTCCGCAACAACCCCACCACCCGGGCCGAAGCGCTCTCCCTTATCAAGTCCTGAATTCTTTTATGACCGGGTTGCGGGAATAAGTAGGAGCGAGCTTCAATGGGTCGGACACTTTCCCTTCCTTTATCATCTTTTCGCCGATCGCCGCGACATTGAATCCCGAAGGAACGTTCAAACGGTCGTGCCTGATCTTCGTTCCAGGATTAAGTTCCGCCACTTTCGCCATGATGTCGTCGCAGTTGCCGGTAATGCCGACCTCTCCCTTTATTCGGGACAGCAGGGAGCAAATCTTTTCAATGCTCACTACCAGATCACCGGTCAGCCGTTCCGCTTCTCCCGCGCGCGGGCGAAAAAGGGCGAAGTTGCGATCATCCTGCGCGGCGTCGGTCACCGCTGCGATCAGACAGCCAGAGCCGATAAGGTTGCATGCCAGCGCGTGCAGGGTCGAGACCGCGGCCAACGGCACTTTATTGACCTGGGCGAAGGTCTTGGCGAACGCCAGCCCGCCCCTCAGCCCGCTGTAGGCGCCGGGGCCGGATATCGCCGCGATCCCGTCGATCTTAGCGCCGCTCTCGTTGACGATCTTCTGCACGTAAACGGCCAAGTCTTCGGTGAAGGCCTGCTTGCCGGAAACGGTCAGCTCCGCGAGCAGCCTTCCGTCGGCCGAAAGCCCAACCGAGATCGTTTTGGTCGCGCTCGATATTCCCAGTGTCGCCATTTATTTTCCTTTATATCTCGAAGTTGGTGGTGAATTTGCGGCGTTTCCCGCCAAGGGATTCGATCTTGATCTCTTTCACGTGCCGCGGGATCAGGTGCCCCAGCTTTTCCGCCCACTCGATAATCGTGATCCCGTCCTTTAGGAAATATTCGGTGATCCCCAGCTCGTCGACCTGCGAAAGGTCGTCCAGCCGGTAAAGATCGACATGATAGAGAGGGTAAAGCCCCTGGTATTCGTTGATCAGCACGAAAGTGGGAGAGGTGACCAGTTCGGTGATGTCGAGCGCGCGGGCGATCCCCTGGATGAGCGTGGTCTTTCCGGCCCCCAGTCCGCCGAAAAGCACCACCACGTCGCGCGGCTTGAGCTTTTTGCCTATCTTAAGGCCGAGGTCCTGCGTTTCCCGGGCGGAGGCGGTCTCTATTACCACCGTTCGAAATCGTCGTAACCGCCGCGGGTCTTGATCTCCTTGAACCCCGGCAGTTCGTCGTCGTACTTTTCCCCGGCCTCATTCTTCTTGTCCTCGTAGAGGTCTTCCACCGTTTTTTCGAGCATCGGGTGAATGGCGCGCGGCGCGATCTCCTTGAGCGGCAGCAGAACGAACATCCGGTCGTGCATCAGCGGATGGGGGATCTGCAGTTTGTCGTCGCTTATCACCTGGTCGCTGTACATCAGAATATCGATATCGATCGTCCTCGGACCCCATTCCACCTCGCGCTCGCGGCCGAGCGCGGTCTCGATCTCCTGGATCTTCTCCAGCAGCTCGTGAGGGGAGAGGGTGGTGCGGATCATCACCGCGGCGTTGATGAAAGCCGGCTGTTCGCCGCCGCCTTCGGCCTCGGTCTCGTGGTTGGTGGAGCGCTTGAGTATGTCTATCCCTTTTACCTTGCCTAGCAGGAATACCGCCTGTTCGATGTATTCTTCGCGGTCGCCGACATTGCTTCCCATTCCCAGGTAAGCGATCTGCGGCTCTCCCTTTTTGTATTTGTGCCCTTTTTTAGCCGGGGCCTTCAGCGGCTTGGCCGCTTTTACGGCTGCTTTTGCGGCCGGTTTTTTGACCGGCTTTTTAGCCGGTTTCTTAGCTTTCTTTTTTACCATTGGAGCTCCTCCTGACTATAGCATCGGTCATAACAGCGATCTTTTTCATCTCGTTCACGTCGTGCACCCGTATTATATCCACTCCCCCCGAAATTGCAATAGCCATCGTGGAAGAGGTTCCTTCGATCCGGCGGTCTGGCGGAAGGCCCAGAACGTGCCCGATGGTCGACTTGCGGGAGGTGCCGATCAATACCGGATTACCCAACGATTTAAGCTCGTTTATCCTTCGCAGTATCTCGAGATTTTGCTCCGGGGTCTTGCCGAAACCGAATCCGGGGTCGATAATGACGCGGCTGCGCGGAACACCCGTATTTTCGGCTATTTTTACGCTTTTGTCAAGATATGCCGTGATGTCGGCCATCAGATCCCGGTATCCGGTCCTTTTCTGCATCACCTTGGGGGCGCCGCTCGAATGCATGACCGCCACCGGCACTTTATGCCTGGCGGCGACCTCCGCCATCTTCCGGTCGTGCCGCAGGCCCGAAACGTCGTTTATCATTCCCGCCCCGGCCCGCACCGCCGCCTCCGCCACCGCCGCCTTGCGGGTATCGATCGAGACCGGCACTTTCTTTTTGCTCAGCGCTTTTATGACCGGCACCACCCGTTCTGTTTCTTCCGCGGCGGGGACGAACTCGGCGCCGGGACGGGTCGATTCCCCTCCAATATCGATGATATCGGCGCCGTCGCCGATCATCTTCTCCGCCTGCGCCAGCGCATGGTCCGGCGAAAGGAACTTGCCGCCGTCCGAGAACGAATCGGGGGTGACGTTCAGTATCCCCATCAGGTAGGTCCGTTTGCCGAAAACGAATTTCCTGCCGTTGACAGTGATGGGCGGGGGAGGTGACTCATGGTTTTTCAGCGCCGTTTCTACCTCTTTGGCCAGCTCCGGCAGGCCGAACTGGTGCCGCTTCAACTTCGCGCAGAGGAGCTTGAACTGTTTCAGCGTCCCGGCGATCAGGATATCGGTTGCCCTGGCCGAAAGGTCGAGCGAACCGTAGCCGGTAGCCGCCTCTCCGCCGTAGGATAGCATTTCCTGCTTGATGATATTGGCAGCGATGGTGCGGACATTGTCGATCTTCAGTGTGCGGAAGACGCTTTTGTCGGCCATGATCGCGACTCCCGCCGCTTCGGCGCCAATCTTTTTAAGTTCCCGCTCCGCTTCTTCGCGGGAGGGGATAGCGATGACCCTGATCATAGGCGCGAGAGGGTGAGGCGGACCGCTTTTTTGGTCTTGCGGTCAACCTTGGCCCGCTCGTCGATCCGCTGTCCCGCCACCCAGACGATCCTTCCGCCCGATTCGACGATCGGCACCAGGTCGCGTTCTTCCAGCGGCACTTTCTGGTCGACGAAGAAGTCCTGGATCTTCTTAACCCCCTTCATCCCCAGCGGATAGAAGCGGTCCCCATCCTTGCGGGAGCGGACCACCAGTTCTTTGCCCGCCTCTTCGTAATCAAGGTAAGCGATGTCGTTCGACTGGTCGAGCCCTTCGGCGGGAACGCTCACCACTTCGGACGCGATCTTGAGCGACGATTCCTTGACCGTTACCTCGCCGGGAACGGGAAGGGTGTAATAGAACGATATCCGCTTCAGCTCCTCCGGCTTTTCCTTGGTGATGGTAAGCGAGTTCCGGTTGCCGAGCGCGAAGATGCTGTCCGGCAGGTGCAGTTCCCAGCGCTCCGTCTGGTCGATGTTCTTGGTGATGTCGTGAACATGCGAGAACGAAAGCTCGGCCAGGTTCCCTTTAACCTTCTCGATGGCGGTGCGGATCAGGTGCCCTTCGATCGGTGGCTCCAGCTCGCGCAGCTTCACCGCGTCAAGGGTGATCGAATCGTCCTTTTCGTTGATGGTGATGTCGGCCAGCGCGTCCTTGGTCTTGGTCTCGATGTAAAGATAGTCTTCGGTCAGGAGCATCACCGTCTGGAGCAATATCTCCTTGATGTTGAGGTTGTAGATCTTGAGCTGGGGGATCAGCTTCAGCCGCACCCGGTTCCGCAGATATTTCGACTCGTAATTGGTGTGGTCGATCCGGGGGACCAGTTTGAGCGACGCGATGTACTGGTCGATCTCTTTACGCCAGGTCTTGATCAGCGGGCGGACGATGTTCCCCCTGACCGGCGGGATGCCGGTGAGCCCCTTTAGCCCCGCCCCCCGCAGGAGCCGCATCAGGAACGTTTCGACTGAATCGTCGGCGGTGTGGCCGAGCGCGATTTTGTTGGCGTTCACCTTTTGCGCTACGCCGTTGTAGAACTCGTAACGGAGACGGCGCCCGGCGTCCTCCAGGCTCAGCTTGTTCTTGGCGGCGTATGCTCCCACGTCCTGCGATTCGGACAGGCAGACCAGTCCCAATTTTTTGGCCAGGTCCTCCACGTAGCGCTGGTCCATGTCGGATTCGTCCTTGCGCAGCATGTGGTTGAGGTGGGCGACATAGATGAACGAAAGCCCCAGTTCCTGCTTAAGCTCAAAAAGCAGATTGAGCAGGGAAGTGGAGTCGGCGCCGCCGGAAACCCCCACCACCACCGAGTCCCCGGGGGAGAACATCTTATATTCCTTTATCGTTTCGAGCGTTTTTCCGTTCAGCATAGCTTGTCCGCCAGTGCCGAAATGTAAGGCACTTTCCGGTTTTCGCCAAAAAGAGAACGGCTCGCCAGGAACAGGGCGAAGACCAGCATCGCCAGGTAGACCAGGCCGGTCAGGGGCTCGAGCAGAGGAAAGTACGCCAGCGTCCAGATCAGATCGCGCACAAAGTGGACCACCAGGACCATCAAACCGTAGAAGATCCAGAGGAACAGCGACTGCGCGGCGGCATATGACAGGAAGTGGTCTTTCCTTTTATCGGTCAGGATGATATAGAGCGACGGTATAAAGAAGGCGTAGGCGGCCGCCGCCAGAAGCCGCTCTTCATTGGCGATGTCATTTGGCATTTGATGTTTGACATTTGACATTGGTAAATGTGCCGGGGGCCAGGATTGAACTGGCGACCTAGGGCTTATGAGTCCCTCGCTCTAGCCAACTGAGCTACCCCGGCTTAAGGTCAATTTTATCATATAAAATAATGCTTGCAAAGATGGCATGTTTATTGCTAAAATTGCCGTATGCAAGCGGTTAAAATAATGGTGGTCGACGACGAGCCATCGGTCCTCGAATCTTTCAAGATGATCCTGAAGATCAAGGACTATGACGTCGAGACCTTTCCCGACGGTCCCACTGCGCTCCAGAACCTGACCAAAGGGAAGTTCGACGTCGCTTTCCTCGACTATAAGCTGCCGGTCATGGACGGTCTGGAAGTCTTGAGGAGGATCAAGGAGATCGATCCCGACGTTGAGGTCATCATCGTAACCGCTTACGCCACCGACGCTTCGCACGCCAACGCCATTACACTGGGCGCGCTCGAATATTTGCGGAAACCGTTCCTGATGGAAGAGATCTATGAGCTGGTGGAGCGGGCGCTCAAGCGGAGAAGGACCAAAGGGATCAAAAAGGAGCCGACCGCCCCGCCGCCGACCAGCATCCACTGATCCTGTCTTCCCGGCCCCGATCATCTGTCGGATAGCCGTCATTCATCGAACATTTATTCAATTCACTGAAATTTCCTTACAAGCGGACGATATTTTTATGGAAGCAATTCGCATCGAAAGGAAATTTTAATGACAAAAATTACCGGTTCCAATGGAGACTGGAGAAGCATCCAAAGAGAAGCGATGGTAAGGACCTCCGTTCCCGGCTGGCTTGGTCAAGCCAGGATAGATACGATGAAGTCCGGTTTCACCCCGACCGCCACGCACATAGAAACACTGGCTAAGAACATCGGCACTTTGGGCGTCGAGGTCCTGGTCCGCCATGAACCGATCGCCGCGGCCGGGCTCGCGCTTAAACTTGAGCCGGTTTCCATTTCCCGCTCCGCCGCGTACCAGGCATTGGTCGGCATCGCGGAGTGCGGACATCAGGGAGACCTCATCCGGGTCTCGCTCGAGGACGCGGTCGCGCTGCATCGCAAAGGAGAACCGTCCGATGTGAGATTGCTCTCGGAAATTTATTCGACCCGGTCCGTTTGTCGCCAGCTTGAACAGCTGGGTGCCAAAGTGGTCTGTAACCTGGGCGCACAGGCATCGGCTCTCGCGCAGATGAACCCTTCACAATTGAAAGCGGTGGTCCTGGAGCATTCAGGGCGGCTTAACGGCAGGCAGCTTTCGGACGTTCTGGACGAGTGGGGGAGGATCGGCTGGCCGCTCAGCCACAACCGTGCCGGCGAATATCAGCTGAAAGATATCATCGAACTGGTCGCCTGAGAGGGTATCCGCGGACCTGAAGGTTCAATCCTGTCTTCCGACCTCGATCATCTTTTGGATCGCCGACCGCGCGCGATCGGCGATATCGTCCGGCACCATAACTTCCGTCTTCATGTCTTCCAGCGACCAGAGAACTTTTTCCAGCGTCGTCAGCTTCATGTTGGGGCAGACGGCGAGGCGGGAGGCGGGATAAAAAGTTTTGCCGGGGACTTCCTTCTTCAACCGGTGCAGCATCCCGATCTCGGTCCCGACGATGATCTCCTTCGCTTTGCTCTTCTTCGAATATTCGATCATCCCCTCGGTGGAGAGCGCCGCGTCCGCTTCCGCGATCACTTCCGGACGGCATTCGGGATGCACGATCACCGCCGCTTTGGGATGTTCTTCCCTCAATTTCTGGATCTGTTGCGGCGTGATCTTCATGTGGGTGGGGCAGAACCCGTCCGAAAAGAAGAACTTTTTATCCTTCACCTTTGACGCCGTGTACATGCCGAGATATTTGTCCGGCACGAAAATGATCTCGTCCGCATCGGCGAGAGAGGAGACCACTTTCACGGCGTTGGCGGAGGTGCAGCAGATGTCCGCTTCCGCCTTGACCGCGGCGGTGGAATTGACGTAGCATACCACCTTCGCGCGCGGGTGTTCCTCCCTGAGCTTTTTCAGTTTTGGCACATTGAGCATGTCGGCCATCGGGCAACCGGCGATGATCTCCGGCATCAGCACTTTTTTGGCGGAGGAGAGGATCTTGGCGGTCTCGGCCATGAAGTAAACGCCGCAAAAAACGATGACATTTGCGTCGGTCTTTGCGGCGGCGATGGAAAGCCCGAGCGAATCGCCGGTATAATCCGCGACATCCTGCACTTCTTCCGGCTGGTAGTTATGCGCGAGGATAACGGCGCGGCGCTCGGCCTTGAGCCTTTTTATTTCGGCGTAAAGGTTATCAGTCAACTTTTATTACTGAATTCTCCGACCCGATATTGTTGGACCTGCGGTTGGCGGAAGGGTCGAGCATCCATTCCCCGTCGACGATGAATTTGTATTCGTGCTCGCCCTGGGCCATCGGCGTGAGGGCCGACCAGCTGTTGCCTCTCCCTTTCTTCATCATGATCGGATGGTCCTGCCATTCGGTAAAATCGCCGGCCACATAGACCGTGTGGTATTCCTTGTTCGCCTTGAACGTGAACTTGACCTTTTTATTCGCCATTTTATTTTCCTCCCTCGATAATTCCGCCGCCCAGGACCGCCTCTCCCTGATAGAACACCACCGATTGCCCGGGCGTGATCGCCCTCTGCGGCTTATTGAACTTCAGTTCGATCCGGTCTTTGTCGATGGGAAATAATTTTCCCCCGGCTTCAGCGCTATTATAACGAACCTTTGCGGCAACTTCAACGGGGGTCTTGAAAAATTCTCCCGAAACCGTAGTGACATTCGAAGCGATAAGCGTGTCCTTGAAAAGATCGGCATCCTCGCCGATGGTGACCGTGTTACTGGCCGGATCGATCGCCGTTACGTATTTGCGGCCGGTATGGGCCCCGATGCCGCTCCGCTGGCCGATGGTATAGTGGATGATGCCGTTATGTTCCCCGACGATGTTCCCGCTCCGATCGAGTATCGGGCCGGGGCGCACCGCGTCGGGCAGGTGCTTCCGCAAGAAACTTCCGTAGTCATTGTCTTCCACAAAACAGATATCCTGGCTTTCCGGCTTTTCCGCCACCGGCAGCTTGAATTTATTGGCAAGCTCCCTTACCACCGGTTTGGCAAAATTCCCAAGAGGAAAGATGGTATGCGCGAGCATCTCCTGGTTAAGCGTGTAAAGGACGTATGACTGGTCTTTCTTATGGTCGAGACCTTTAAGTAATTCGTAACGCGTAATGCGTAATGCGGATACCGGTATGATCCTAGCGTAATGTCCGGTCGCAATGTATTCCGCTCCCAGCTCTTTCGCTTTCTTCAATAAATGGTCGAACTTAATGAACTGGTTGCATCTGACGCACGGGTTCGGTGTTCTTCCGTTCCGGTATTCCTCGATGAAATTATCGATCACCAGCTTCTGGAACTCGTCCTTGAAGTTGAGGGTGTAATGGGGGAACCCGAGCAGGTCGGCCACCTTCTTGGCGTCGGCTGCGGCCGAGAGTGAACAACATCCGCGGTCCGCGGCTGAATTCCCGCAGTAAAGGTTCATCGTGATACCGATCAGGTCGTATCCCTGTTCTTTGAGCAGGGCGGCGGCGACCGACGAATCGACCCCGCCGGACATGGCGACCAGGACTTTTTTAGTGGCCGTGCTCTTCAAGCGGTTCCTCGCTCGGCTTATATCCCGGCAATCCCTTGCCGGTGGTCTTCAGCATGTAATCGTTGATCGCGGCCTGGACCGCTTCTTCCGCCAGCACCGAGCAGTGCATCTTGACCTTCGGCAACCCGTCAAGCGCTTCCGCCACCGCTTGATTGGTCAGTTTTAACGCTTCCTCGATCGTCTTTCCCTTTATCAGCTCCGTCGCCATGCTGGAGGTGGCAATGGCCGCCCCGCAGCCGAAGGTCTGGAATTTGACGTCGGTTATTACGTTGTCCTTCACTTTGATGTACATCTTCATGATATCCCCGCAGACCGGATTCCCCACCTGGCCGACACCGTTCGCATCCGGCAGCTCCCCCACGTTCCTCGGATGCATGAAGTGGTCCATCACTTTCTCGCTGTACGGCGATCCCATCTTATTTTCCTCCTTTTTTCAACGGGGACATTTTCCTTAATTTATCGACTATCGGCGGCAGCGCTTCGATCACCCGGTCAATATCTGTTTCGGTCGTCCCTTTGCCCAGCGACATCCGCAGGCTGCCGTGCGCCAGTTCGTGCGGCACGCCGATCGCCAGCAACACGTGCGAAGGATCGAGCGAGCCGGAAGTGCAGGCGGACCCGCTGGAAGCGGCGATCCCCATCATGTCGAGGTTCAGGAGGATCGATTCCCCTTCGATATACTTGATCGACAGATTGACGTTGTTCGGCAGGCGGTTGGACGGATGCCCGTTCAAATATACATCGGGGATGCGGTCCATGATCCCTTTGATCAACTTATCCCGCAATGCCGATTCCCGCAGCGCCGCTTTGGGCATCTCATCCATCGCGATGGCGCATGCCGCGCCCATCCCGACGATCCCGGGGACGTTCTCAGTGGAAGCGCGCCGGTTGTTCTCCTGCGCGCCGCCGCGCAGGAAAGGGGCGATCCGGGTCCCTTTCCTTATATATAGGGCGCCGATCCCTTTCGGCCCGTAGAATTTATGGCCGGAAAGCGAAAGCAGGTCGGCTTTAAGCTCCGTTACCGATAAGGGAATATGGCCGAAGGTCTGCACCGCGTCGGTGTGGAAATAAACGCCTTTCTCTTTAACTCTTTTTGCGATCTCGGCGACCGGTTCGATCGTGCCGATCTCGTTGTTCGCGTACATTATCGAGACCAGCACCGTTTTGTCGGTGATCGCTTTTACCACATCATCGGGATCGACCAGGCCGTATTTATCTACCGGCAGGTAAGTGACGCTGAACCCTCTTTTAGCGAGAAGATCGACGCATTCGGTGACCGCATGGTGCTCGATCTTAGAGGTGATGATATGGTTCCCTTTTTTCTCGTTGGCGTAGACGATCCCCTCCAGGGCGAAGTTGTCCGCTTCGGTCCCGCCGGAAGTAAAGACGATCTCGTCCGGCCGGGCGCCGATGACCGACGCCACCTGCGCGCGCGCCGCCTCCACCGCCGCCTTGGCCTCCTGCCCGAACGAATGGATGGAGGAGGGGTTGCCGAAGATCTCGCTGAAATAAGGACGCATCGCCCTTGCCACCCGCGGGTCGGCGGGGGTAGTAGCGGCGTGATCGAGGTATATCCGATTGCCTCCCATGTAGTAATTTTACCATAAAAAAAGTATAATTTGAGCATGGCAGAAGCTACTCCCATGGTCCGGCAATACCTGGAAGCGAAGGGAAAACATAAGGACGCCATTCTTTTTTTCCGGCTGGGCGACTTTTACGAAATGTTCAACGAGGACGCCGAGGCCGCCTCGCGCGAGCTGGACCTCGTTTTGACCGGGCGAGGGAGCGACGAGAACCGGATGCCGATGTGCGGCATCCCTTACCACGCGGCGGAGAACTATATCGCACGACTGATCGACCGGGGATACAAGGTGGCGATCTGCGAACAGGTGGAGGACCCCAAGACCGCCACCGGCGTGGTCAAGCGCGAAGTGATCCGCGTCATCACCCCCGGGACCGTGATCGAATCTAACCTCCTCTCGGAGAAAAAAAACAACTATCTCGCGGCGGTGACCAAAGAAGGGAACAGGTATGGCCTGGCTTACATTGACGCCTCTACCGGCGAGTTCCGGGTAACGGAGCTTACGAGCGATCCGTCCGGCGAGCTCGACCGGATCGCGCCTGCCGAAGTGCTGGTCTCCGACCTTATAAAGGAAGAACTGCCGGTAAAGCAGATGAAGACGGCGTTCAAGGATATTTACGATGCGGAGGCGGCGGAGAGAAGATTGACCGGCTTCTTCAAGGTCAAGACCCTCAATTCGTTCGGGCTGGAGACGGTAAAAGCAGGGTGGGGGGCGGCGGCGGCGATCCTCGATTATCTGAAAGAGACGCAAAAGACCGCGCTCGACCAGGTCCGCTCGATCCATCCTTATCATCCCGGCGATTACATGTTCATCGATACTGCCACCCGCGACAACCTGGAACTGGTCCAGACGGTAAGGGAAAAGTCTTTCCGCGGCAGTCTGCTCTGGGTGCTCGACCGGACGCGCACTTCGATGGGAGCGCGCCGTTTGCGCAACTGGCTGCTGCAGCCGCTGCTGGACGGCAAGCAGATCGAAGAACGGCTGGACGCGGTGGAAGAACTTTTCGGCAACGCCGCCCTGCGGGCGGAGACCGCGCAAAAGCTTAAGGAGATCGCGGACATCGAGCGGGCGGCTGGCAGGATCGCCTCCGGCTCCGCCAACGCGCGCGACCTGGCGGCGTTGAAACAATCGCTCGAAAGATTGCCGGCGCTCAAGGCGTCGATGGCGAAAGTGACGAGCCTGAAGCTTAAGGAGATACTGGGCGTTCCCGATTTTACCGATGTCCGCGAACTGATCGAAAAGGCGGTCGTCGACGATCCTCCCTTCGCGCTGAAGGACGGCGGACTTATCAAGCCGGGATACGATCCCGAACTGGATGAGATCCGCAACGCCACCCGCGAAGGGAAAGATTGGATCGCGCGGCTGGAGAACGAGGAGCGGCAGAAGACCGGGATCAAGTCTTTGAAGGTCGGGTACACCAAGGTTTTCGGTTATTACATCGAAGTAACTAATTCGAACCTTTCGCAGGTCCCGCCGAACTATATCCGGAAGCAGACGCTGGTCAACTGCGAGCGTTTCATCACCCCGGAGCTCAAGGAAAAGGAATCGATGGTCCTAAATTCCGACCAGCGGATGAAAGATGAGGAGTACCGCGCATTCTGCGAGGTCAGGGGCAAAGTTTCCGAAAGCACTTCCGGATTGCAGGAACTCTCCGCCATTCTGGGCCAGATCGATATCTTTCTTTCTCTTGCCGAAACGGCGGTGGAGAACGGGTATTCACGGCCGAAGATCGCAGAAGGAGAGAACCTCGAAATTATCGGCGGGCGCCATCCGGTAGTGGAGAAGATGATCGGCGGTTACCAGTTCGTCCCGAATGACACACTGATGGACGAGGCGAAGAGCCGGTTCCTTCTGATCACCGGACCGAACATGGCGGGGAAATCGACCTATATGCGGCAGGTGGCGCTGATCGTGCTTCTGGCGCAGATCGGCTCTTTCGTTCCCGCAAAAAGAGCGGCCATCTCTCTGGTCGACCGCATCTTTACCCGCATCGGCGCGATGGACGATATCTTTTCCGGCCAGTCCACCTTCATGCTCGAGATGACGGAAGCGGCAAACATCCTGCATAACGCGTCGGAACGGAGCCTTATTATACTTGACGAGATCGGGCGCGGCACCGCGACCTTCGACGGCATGTCGATCGCGGCGGCGATCGCGGAATATATCCATGAGAAAATAAAAGCCCGTACGCTCTTTGCCACTCATTATCACGAGATCACCCAGCTGGCGGACAATCATCCGGGAATGATCAACCTCAATGTGGCGGTCAAGGAGGAAGGGGAAAAGATCACGTTCCTTCATCGGATCGTTCCCGGTCCCGCCGACCGTTCCTATGGCATACAGGTAGCGCGGCTGGCCGGTTTTCCAAAATCGGTCCTTGACCGGGCAAAAGAGATATATAATACCCTTGAGATGGTCGAGAACGATCTCGGTCAGGAAAAAGCGACGCCCAAAAGGAGCGTCCGGCCATCAAAAGACAGGGGAACGACAGGCAGGGAACAGCCGAGCCTGTTCTGACCCGGGAGGGTGGAATGAAAAAAGCGGCGGTGTGGGTCGCGGTGTTCATGTCTTTTATTTTTGCCGGTCAGGCGTTCTGCCTTGAGGACGCGATCATCGGCGGAGTCCGCGGCGGCATCTCTTTCGGGGTCAAGACCGAATATCATTTTGTGCAATCGGTCGCGTTGCGGTTCGGGCTCGAAGGGACCACCGGTGAAAATCCGCTCATTTTATCTGCCGGCGCCCACTTTCTGAATTTCCCGTTAAAGAACGGCAACCCGAGCCCCTGGTTCCTGGGGGCGGGGGTGGTAGGATATTCCGGCAAGAGCACACAGTCCGGGCTATCGCTTTCGTTGATTTACGATCCGCTGGAAAAAAGTGACCAGTATTTCGGCGAGATCGGATTCGACTTCATTAATTCTCCACGGATCATGGCTGAGATCGGCTATTATGTGATCCCGGACGCGGTCTGGCAGTAGGGGGAGCTATCATCGGATAAACCATCAACGGATAAATACAACGGATGAACGGATATCCGGACATGCCTTTTCCGTTTATCCGCTTTATTATCCGATGATCGTATTATCGGGCGCGGATCTCATCTTTACTAAAATAAGGATATTTAACGCTTAAAAGGTAATATATAATTACGATCGAGGTGAAACGAATGGAAGAAAGTAAAAAAGAAGAGTTCAAGGTGTCGGGACAGGAGATCGTGGAAAAGGTGAAAAAGCTGGTCCACGAAGGGAATATCCGCAGGATATTGATAAAACAGGAAGGTAAAGTAGTGATCGAACTGCCGATGACGATCGCGGCGGTGGGGACCCTGCTGGCACCGGTGTTGGCGGCGATCGGCGCGTTCGCGGCGCTGGCGACCAACTGCACGATCGAAGTGGAAAGAAAAGAATGATCTTAACGGAGCATTGATCCTCCGTTAAATATTATCTGCCGAACCGCTTCTCCAGCTCCGCTTCGGTTATCCGGACCATAGTGGGGCGGCCGTGGGGGCAGGTGGTCGGATTGGCGGTCGCGTAGAGGTCCTTTATCAGCCCGTTTATCTCGATGGACGAAAGTTTATCCCCCGCCTTTACCGCACTGTGGCAGGCCACTAGCTTGCGGATCCTCTCTTTTTTCTCCTCCAACTTGCCCGAACGCCCCAGCTCCATCAGCTCGGATACCAGGTCGGATAGCATCTGTTTGGCGTTGGACCTGGCCGAAACCGCCGGCACCGCCCTCAGGATGTAAGAATTATTGCCAAAGACTTCCAGATCGAACCCGAGTGATCTTAGATATTCAAGATTCTCTTCCAGCGCCGCGTTTTCTTTCGGCGAAAGTTCGAGCGTTTCGGGCACCAGCAGTGGCTGGCTGGCGTCGAGCGGCCGCTTTTCGCTCAGCCGGTCGTAAATTATCCTTTCGTGCGCCGCGTGCTGGTCGATCAGCACCAGGTCGGCGCCGTCGATGGTAACGATGTAAGTGTCGCGGAACTGGTGGACCGGGATCAGTGGCTGCACCGCCGATACTTCCATCTCTATCCGCGTGGCCGGAAGTTCCTGTCCCGTCCGCGGGAAAAGCGCATCGGCCATTTCCGGCCGCCATTCCCTCTGATAGGTTTCCCCGTACGCTCCGATCCCGGGACCGGCGGACGGAGCTCCCGTCCCCAGCGCCCGCTTCAGAGCGGATGACGCCGCTTCGCGCACCGCGTGCATCACCTGCTGGGTGTTCTCGAACTTCACTTCGCGTTTTGACGGATGGACATTGACGTCCACCATGCCGGGATCGATCCCGATGAAAAGGATGGCCACCGGGTACCGGTTCCCCGGTATCAGTGTGCGGTAAGTTTCCTCGAGCGCACGGTTGAGCAGGAAGTTGCTTACATATCTTCCGTTGACGAAGAAGTTCTCGTACTGGCGGTCGACCCGGCTGGTGGCGGGGCGGCTGACCAGGCCGCTCACCTTTACCGGACCGGAAGACGCCGAAGCCTCCAGCAGGTCTTTGGCGATTTCGACGCCGTAGACCGCGATCACAGCGTCCTTCAGTTCCCCGCTGCCGGGTGAGGAGATCAGGTTTTTATCGTCGATCGTGAGGCTGAAAGCGATCGAAGGGCAGGCCATCACGTAGCGCGATACGATGTCGCCGATATGGCCGTTCTCGGTATAGTCGGACTTGAGGAATTTCTTACGGGCGGGAGTGTTGAAAAAAAGGTCCTTCACCGTTACCGATGTCCCTTCCGGCACGCCGGCATCCTCGATCCGTTTATCTTTTCCGCCTTCGGCGAAAAGCGCGCTCCCGTTATTCCCCGCGCGGCTGCGGAGCTCGAACACCGATACTCCGGCGATTGAGGGGAGCGCTTCTCCCCTGAAACCGAGGGAGCGGATGTGGAAAAGATCGTCGGCGCCACTGATCTTGGAGGTCGAATGCCGCTCGACCGAAAGCCCGACCTCTTCCCGCGTCATGCCGGAGCCGTTGTCCGACACGCGGATCAATTTTTTCCCCGCGCCCTTTATCTCGACCGATATTCTGGTGGCGCCGGCATCGATCGCGTTCTCCACCAGTTCCTTTACCACCGAAGCGGGCCGTTCGATCACTTCGCCCGCGGCGATCTTGTTCACCAGATCATCGGGGAGGATGTGGACGCGGGAGGGTGTCACGGCTTGAGCACCTCGTTCATGGAGCCGGTGCGGTAACCTTTGAGATCGAGCGTAACGTAAAAGTATCCCAGCCGCTCGAAATGCTTATTGATATTGTCCATCTGCCCGCTCTCCATTATTTTGTAAGTATCCTGCGGCTCAAGCTCGATCCGTGCCAGGTTGCCATGATCCCGCACCCGCAGCTGCCGGAAACCGAGCTCCCGCAGGAATTTTTCCGCGTTCTCTATCCTTTTAAGCGTTCCCGCCCTTATCTCCGTCCCGTAAGGGAT